>JAUYSD010000376.1 GCA_030696505.1 Sulfuritalea sp.
GCGCAGCGGCGAACCGGCGTCACCCCCCTCCGTGGCGAGGGGGGTGGGGGGAAGGCTATGCGGGTCACTCATAGCGCAGCGCCTCCGCCGGTTGCGTGCGCGAGGCGCGCCAACTCGGGTACAGGGTCGCCAGCAACGTGAGAACGAAGGACACCACGCCGATGGTGCCGACATCCGACCAGTGCAGGTCGGAGGGCAGCTCGCTGATGTAATACACGTCCTTGGCGAGGAACTGCAGGCCCAGCAGACGCTCCAGCGCCGGCACCACGACGTCGATGTTCAGCGCCAGGGCCACGCCTCCCGCGATGCCGGTGGCCAGGCCGACCATGCCGATCAGCGTGCCCTGCACGATGAACACGGCCATGATGCTCTGCGGGCTGGCGCCGAGCGTGCGCAGGATGGCGATGTCGGCGCGCTTGTCGGTGACGGCCATGACCAGGGTCGACACGATATTGAAGGCGGCGACGGCAACGATCAGCAGCAGGATCAGGAACATCATGCGTTTTTCAATTTCGACGGCGCGGAAGAAATTGGCGTGGCTGCGCGTCCAGTCGCTGACCCAGGCGTCCATCGGGAGGAACCGCAGCAATTCGCGGCCGATTCGCGGCGCGGCGAACAGGTCATCGACCTTGAGCCGCACGCCGCTGACGCGCTCGTCCATGCGATAGAGCTTTTGCGCGTCGCTCATGTGGATCAGGGCCAGGCCCGAATCGAACTCGAACATGCCGGCCTCGAAAATGCCCACCACGCGGAACTGCTTGACCCGCGGCAGGATCGCCGCCGGCGTCACCAGGCCCTGCGGCGCCAGCAGCGTCACCTTGTCGCCGGCGGTGGCGCGCAGCGCGCGCGCCAGTTCGCTGCCGAGCACGATGCCGAATTCGCCCGGCAGCAACTGGGTGAGCTTGCCCGACTTCATGTAGCGGGCGAAATCGGCCACCTTGTCTTCGGCCTCGGGCAGGATGCCGCGCACCATCATGCCGCGCACCTGGCCGTCGAAACTCAGCATGCCCTGGGCCTGCACGTAGGGCGCAGCGGCCTTGACCCGCGGATGCTGGGCGACGCCCTGCAGCACCTTGCTCCAGTCGGCCAGCTCGCCGCTGTCGGCGCTGACCTGGATATGGGAAACCACGCCCAGAATCCGCTCGCGCAATTCCTTCTGGAAGCCGTTCATGACCGACAGCACCACGATCAACGCCGCGACCCCGAGCGCCAGGCCGGCCATGGAAATCAGCGCGATGAAGGATATGAAGCGGTTGGCGGCGCCTTCGCGCGGCTGGGCGCGCGTGTAGCGCAGGCCGATGAGGAGTTCGTAGTTCATTCGATTAGTCGGGTTGGCGCCGCATGTTAACATGCGCCCATGCTGACGCTCATCGTGCCTGGCCTTATCTGGACGCGCCAGGCGCTCGCAGACCTCACCTGTGACCTGCCCCTGCCCGCCTTCACCACCCTGCTCGGGCAAGGCCGCCTGAGTCGGCGCCCGGCCCGCGACACCACCGCCATGCTCGCCGAATCGACCGGCCTTGCCGCGCCGCTGCCGGCAGCCGCCCTGCGCTGGTTCGGGCTGCGCGATCATCCCGGACCCGATGACCATTGCGACTGGCTGTGCCTCGACCCGGTGCGGCTGAACTTTCATGAGCGCAGCCTGATCGTCGATGATCCACAACACTTGCGGCTGAACAATGAGGAGGCGGCGGCGCTCGCCGCCGCGCTGGCGCCGACGCTGGCCGCGCTGGGCGAGCTGGAAGTGCTCGCGCCGGGCCACTGGAACCTGCGCCTGTCGGCCGGCGCGCCCGCCTTCCAGGCCCTGCCCGACGCCGCCGGCCGTTCCGCCGCACCCTTGCCGCCGGACGCGGCCTATGCGCCGTGGCGCCAGGCGCTCAACGAAGCGCAGATGATCCTGCATGTCCATCCGGTGAACCAGGCGCGCCAGGCCGCCGGGCAACCGGTGGTCAATTCGTTGTGGCCCTGGGGCGGCGGGCGGCTGCCCGGGCTTGCCGCGCGCACCTCCACGCATGACGCGATCTGGAGCAACGATCCGGTCGCCCGGGGCATCGCCCGCCTGCTGCAGATCGATGGCGCGGCGCTGCCGGCCGGCTATGCCGGCAGTGCCGCGAGTGCTCCTTTGGCGGTGGTCGACAGCCTGGAGCCCTCTGCCAGCACCGGCGATGCGATCGTCTGGCGCGACGAACTGACGCGCTTCGAGGCCGAGTGGCTGGCGCCGGCGCTTGACGCCCTGCGCCGGGGCCGCCTCGATGGCCTGCGCCTGATTGCCCCCGGCGATCTCGCCGCCGCCGAGCTGCTGGTCAGCCGCCGCGACTTGTGGAAATTCTGGCGCAAGCCGCGCAGCCTGGCCGAATTGGTCGCCTCATGACGCGCATCGCCATCCGCGACATCCCGCCCCGTGCCACCTGGGCACTCGAACAGGGCGGCGTGCATCCGCTGCTGGCCCGGCTTTACGCCGCGCGCGGCATCCGCAGTCCCGACGAACTCGACACGCGCAGCAGCGCCCTGCTCGCCCCCGACCGGCTCAAGGGCGCGCGCGAGGCCGCGGCGCTGCTGGCCGACTGCATCGCCGCCGGCCGCAAGATACTGATCGTCGCCGACTACGACTGCGACGGCGCCACCGGCTGCGCGGTCGGCCTGCGCGCCCTGCGCATGATGGGCGCCACGGTCGATTATCTGGTGCCGGACCGCTTCACGCTGGGCTACGGACTCTCGCCGGAAGTCGCGCAACTGGCGGCGGCAAGGCAACCCGACCTGGTCGTCACGGTCGACAACGGCATCGCCAGCGTCGAAGGCGTGGCGGAATTGAAGCGCCGCGGCATCGCGACGCTGATCACCGATCATCACCTGCCCGGCGCGGAGTTGCCCGATGCCGCGGTGATCGTCAACCCCAACCAGCCCGGCTGCGATTTCCCGAGCAAGGCGCTGGCCGGTGTCGGTGTGATGTTCTACGTCGCGCTGACCACCCGCGCCGAGTTAAGGCGGCGCGGCGCCTACGCCAACGCGCCGAAACCGAACCTGGCCGGCCTCCTCGACCTCGTGGCGCTGGGCACCGTGGCCGACGTGGTGCCGCTCGACCGCAACAATCGCATCCTGGTCGCCCAGGGACTGGCACGCATCCGCGGCGGGCAGATGCAGGCCGGCGTCGCCGCGCTGTTCGCCGTCGCCGGGCGCGAGACGGCCCGCGCCGCCACCTTCGATCTCGGCTTCGCGCTCGGCCCGCGTCTCAACGCCGCCGGCCGCCTGGCGGACATGGCGCTCGGCATCGAATGCCTGAGCACCGACGACCCCAGCCGCGCGATGAACATCGCCCAGCAGCTCGACGCCATCAATCGCGAGCGGCGTGTGATCGAGACCGGCATGCGCGAGGATGCGGAACTCCTGCTGGCCTCGCTCGACGCCGGCAGCCGGGCCAGCCTGACCCTGTTCGACCCCAGTTGGCACCAGGGCGTGATCGGCATCCTGGCCGGCCGCGTCAAGGAAAAGCTGCACCGCCCGACCTTCGCCTTTGCCCGCGGCAATGCCGGGGAACTAAAGGCTTCCGGCCGTTCGATAGCCGGCCTGCATCTGCGCGACGCGCTGGACTTGGTGGCCAAGCGGCATCCGGACCTGCTGTTGCGCTTCGGCGGCCACGCCGCTGCCGCCGGCCTGGCGCTGAAGGAAGAGCGCCTGGCCGAGTTCGAAGCCGCTTTCGAAACCGTCTGCGCCGAGCTGCTCTCACCGGCCGCACTGACGCGCACCCTGGAAACCGACGGCCCGCTCGAATCCGGCTATTTCTCCATCGACGCGGTGCGCCTGATGCAACAGGAAGTCTGGGGCCAGGCCTTCCCCGCGCCGCTGTTTGCCGACAGCTTCGATGTGCTCAATCAGCGCATCCTGAAAGACAAGCACCTCAAGCTCAAGCTGCAGAAGGGCAATCAGCGCTTCGACGCGATCCAGTTCAATTTTGTCGATGGCTCCGCCAGCGCCGCGCCGAATCGCATCCATGCCGCGTTTCGCGTCGATATCAACGAATGGAACGGCACCCAGACAGTGCAGCTGATGCTGGAGCACTTCGAACCGACCTGATTCAGACCTCGACCGTGCGTCCCGCGAATAGATTTTCCACCGTTCCCGGCTTGCCGAACAGATTGCCCTGATAGGCATCGCAGCCCTCCGCGGCGAGGAACTCGAACTGCGCTTCGGTTTCGACTCCCTCGGCAATCACGGCCAGGCCGAGGCTGCGACCCAGGGCGATGATGGTGCGGGCAATCGCGGCATCGTTGCCGTCGGTCAGCACGTCGCGCACGAAGGACTGGTCTATCTTCAACTGGTCCAGCGGCAGGCGTTTCAGGTAGGACAGCGATGAATAGCCGGTGCCGAAATCGTCGAGCGAGAAGCTGACGCCTGCGGATTTCAGCTCGCTCATCTTGGTCACGATGTCCTCGATGTCATGCAACAGCAGGCTCTCGGTCACCTCGAGCTTCAGGCGCCGCGGATTGGCGCCGGTGCGGCTCAGCACCGCCAGCACCTGGTCGACAAAATTGGCCTGATGGAACTGGCGACTGCTGACATTCACCGCCAGCGACAGATGGGCGGTGCCGCCCTGCCCGGCCCAGACCACCAGTTGCCGGCAGGCGGTTTCCAGCACCCAGTGGCCCAGCGGCATGATCAGCCGGGTGGCCTCGGCCTGCTGGATGAACTCGGCCGGATAGACCAGGCCGCGCCGCGGATGCTGCCAGCGCACCAGCGCTTCCGCGCCAGTAATGCAGCCTTCGCCATCGAACTGCGGCTGATAGTGGACCAGAAACTGGTCGTCGCGTATCGCCGCGCGCAGGTCCGCCGTCAGCGTGGCACGGGCGGTGACCACCGCCTGCATGTCCGGGTCGAAAAAGCGCAGCGTGTTGCGGCCTGCCGCCTTGGCCTGGTACATCGCCGTGTCGGCCCGCTTCATCAGTTCCTCGGCGGTGATCGGCGTGCGGTCGAACAGGGTGATGCCTATGCTCGAACTGCAATGGTGGCTGCGCTTGCCGCGGGCTTCCCCGCTGGCGACGATGTCGAGCAGATAGGGCTGGCTCAGTACGGCCTGGATTTTCACCGCCAGGGCTTCCGCCTGCATCGCGGCAAGCTGGTCGCCGTCGCCGCCATCGAGATCCTCCAGCACCACGACGAATTCGTCGCCGCCCAGGCGCGCCACGGTATCGCTCTGGCGGACGCAGGATTGCAGACGCGATGCCACCTCGACCAGCAACTGGTCGCCGACGTCATGTCCCAGCGTGTCGTTGAGGGTCTTGAAGTTGTCCAGGTCGAAGAACATCAGGGCGCCGCAGCGGCTATTGCGGACGCAGCCGGCCAGCGCATGCCGCAGGCGGTCGAGCAGCAGGCGGCGGTTGGGCAGGCCCGTCAGGTGATCGTAGAAGGCCAGCTGGGCGATCTCGTTTTCCGCCGCCTTGCGCTCGGTGATGTCGGCGAAGGTGCCGACGTAGTTGGTCACTTCGCCGCCGATGCCCCTGACCGCCGTGATGCTCAGCCACTCGGGAAACTCCTCGCCGTTCTTGCGCCGGTTCCAGATTTCTCCCTGCCAGCTGCCGGTGCGGGCCAGACTGTCCCACATGGATTCGTAATAGGCCAGATCGTGACGCCCCGAGCTGAGCATGTGCGGCGTATTGCCTACGGCTTCGTCCGACTCATAGCCGGTAATTTCGGTAAAGGCGCGATTGACGCGCAGGATCACCTTGTTGGCATCGGTGATGGTCACGCCCTCCTGGGCCTCGAAGGTGGTGGCCGCGACGCGCAGATGCTGTTCGGTGCGCATCCGCTCCGAGATGTCGCGGATGGTGCCGCTGACGTAACGCTTGTCGCCGACCTCCCACTTGGCCAGGGACAATTCAATGGGAAACTCGGTGCCGTCACGGCGCAGGCCTTCGGTCTCGAAGGCCTTGCCGCTGACGCGCGATTCGCCGCCGGCCAGCACGCGATCGATGCCGCGCACATGGCTTTCGCGGTGCCGCTCGGGTATCAGCCGGGTCAAGGGCTGACTGATGATTTCGGCTTCCGTGTAACCGAAGGCGGCTTCCGCCTGCCGGTTCCAGCCGACGATGTTGCCGCGGCTGTCGGCGGTCACGATGGCATCGTTGGCCGACTGCGTCACGGCCTGGTAGCGGGCGGTGCTTTCGCGCAGGATATGCTCGACCAGTTTGCGTTCCTCGATCTCCTTCAGCAGGCTGAGGTTGGTCGCGTCCAGCGATGCGGTGCGTTCCTGTACGCGCTGGTCGAGATCCTGGATGGATTGCTTGAGCAGCATTTGCTGGCCGTCGATGGTGCGCTGGGCGCGGGCGACGAATACATACTGCAGCGCATACAGCAGGGCCAGCAGGCCGAGCACCGTGGCGATGACGATAGTGCGGGTCTCGCCGAGTTGCGAGGTCAGGTCGGTGACGTCGCTGTAGATCTCGAATACCGCGATGATGCGCTTTTGCTCGTCGCGGATCGGCAGATAGGTCGAGAAGATGTCGAGGTGGTTGCGCGTGCCTTCGAAGGCATCGAAGCTGTGTCGGTGCGTCAGCCCGCTGATGACCTGTCCGTTGCGGGCGGCGAGAAATGCCGAATTGTCGCTCTTGTTCTCGCCGGTCTGGGTCGGGTCGCTGGAGAATACCGTTACGCCATCAAGCGCATAGATCTTGACCTTGACCACCTCGGTGTCCTTCATCTGCCGCGCCACCAGGGTGTAAAGGCTGTCCCGGTAAGCCATGGCGCGCAAGGCATGCGGCGAGGTGTTCGCGCTGGCGGCCATGAGGCCGGAAAACTTCGGCCACAGCGAGTTGGAGAGGGCGTGGGTCAGCGCCAGGTTGCGGTCCTCGGCCAGGTGCTTGAGGTCGCGCAGGGCCAGGTGCTGATAGCTCCAGCCCAGCAGTACCGCGACGATGACGGTGCACACCAGGCTGGCGATCGAGAAATGGCGGGCCAGCGCATATTGCCGGGGCAGCGCGATACCTTGACCCTCCTGGCTCATGCCTGCATTCCTCCCCCTCATGTGTCTGCGGTGCGGCCGACGACAGAAAAACGGCACGCGGCAGCCCGCGACGGGCCTGATAAAGACCCTTGTTTGTGGATGGATTATATGCCAATCAGGAAGGCCATGCTTCCGCTGTCGCCCGGCCTTCGCCGCGCCCCGCCGGCCGCCGCCTATTCGAGGTTCTGCACCTGCTCGCGCATCTGCTCGATCAGCAGCTTGAGTTCCAGTGCGATGGCGGTGACTTCGCCCGAGACCGACTTGGACGACAGCGTATTGGCCTCGCGGTTGAGTTCCTGCATCAGGAAATCCAGCCGCTTGCCGACTGCGCCGCCCTTCTTCAGCACGCGCTCGAGTTCGTCCATGTGAGTGATCAGGCGCGCGATTTCCTCGGCGACGTCGATCTTGGCGGCGAAGACACCGACTTCCTGGCGGATGCGTTCCTCGTCGAGGTTGGCCACCGCCTCGCGCAACTTGGCCGCCAGGCGCTCGCGGTAGGCTGCCAGCGCCGCCGGCAGCAGTGGTTCGGCGGCGGCCACCCGTTCGCGCATGCGTGCCGCGCGATCCTTCAGCACGTCGGCCAGCTTGGCGCCTTCGCGTTCGCGACTGGCGACGAATTCGTCGAGCAGGGCGGCGAACAGTTCCTGCGCCGCGACCTGCAGGGTTTCGCCGCTGAGCGAGTCGTCGCCGAGCACGCCGGGCCAGCGCAGCACTTCCGCCACCGACAGGGGGGTGGCCTGCGGCAGCACGCTGCGCACGGCCGCATCGAGTTTGCCCAGTTCGCTCAGCAGCAGCGGGTCGGGCGCCCGCTGGCGTGCCACCGCGCCTTGCGCCGGCTGCGCCTGCAGATAGCCGCGGCATTCGACCTTGCCGCGGCCGATACGTCCGGTGATTTTTTCGCGCAGGGGCATTTCGAGAAAACGCAGGTCTTCGCTGAGGCGAAAGCTGACATCCAGATAGCGCGAATTGACGCTCTTGATTTCGAGGTTCATCACGGCGCTGCCGAGGTCGCGGCTGGCAGCCGCATAGCCGGTCATGCTGTAGATCATGGTGTGGGGGGCTCCGTTCCTGTCGCCTAAAGCAGTTGTTTACAGCAAGGGGGCGAACAAGGAAAATCACGGCAGTATATCAACCCGCCCGCACTCTCCCCATACAGTGGCATCGCAGAACAATCAGGCATTGCCCCCCGGTTGCGAACTGGAAAGCTATCGCATCGAGCGACAGCTTTCGGTCGGCGGGTTTTCCATCGTCTATCTGGCGCACGATGCCGCGGGCACGCCGGTGGCGATCAAGGAATACCTGCCGAACGCCCTGGCACTGCGCGGCGAAGGGCAACTGACACCGACCGTTCCGCCGCAATACCAGGCGGATTTCAATCACGGCCTGAAGTGCTTTTTCGAGGAAGGGCGCGCGCTCACCGGGATCGACCATCCGAACGTAGTGCGGGTGCTGAATTTCTTTCGCGCCAACGAAACCGTCTATCTGGTGATGCGCTACGAAGTCGGCCAGACCCTGCGCGACTATATCCGCCAGCAGCGCGGCTGGCTGGAGGAGTCGTTTCTGCGCAGCATGTTCTGCGGCGTGCTCGACGGCCTCGGCGAGGTGCATGGCAGCGGTCTGCTGCATCTGGACATCAAGCCGGCCAACATCTGGCTGCGCGACGACGGCAGCCCGGTGCTGCTGGATTTCGGCGCCGCGCGCTACGCCGTGGATATCGGTCCGCCCGAGCCGCGGGCGATGTATACGCCGGGCTACGCGGCGCCCGAGCAATATCACGGCAAGTTCACGCTGGGGCCCTGGACCGACATCTACGCCGTCGGCGCCTGCATGTATGCGACGCTGGCCGGGTCGGCGCCGCAGGCGGCCGACGAGCGCATGGTCGACGACCAATTGCAGCCTGCCCGCCAGCGCTGGGGCTCGGATTACTCGCCGCGCCTGCTGGCCACCATCGACGAGTGCCTGCGTCTGGCCCCGGCGCGGCGGCCGCAGCACGCCCGCGCCCTGCAGGCGTCGCTGACGACCGACCAGCCGGGGGACCAGCCGCCGTCGTCGTGGTTGTCCCGCCTCGGCTTGCGCCGCCGCAAATGAACTACACCATCGTCCAGGACAGCCGCATCGGCGGTCGCGACATCAACCAGGACCGCGTTGCCTGGCTGGCCACCGACGACTCGGTGCTGATGGTGGTGGCCGACGGTATGGGCGGCCATCTGCAGGGTGAAGTCGCGGCGCAGCTGGCGATCGATACCATCAGCGAACGCTTTCGCGCCGCAGCGAAAGCGCGGCTCGTCGATCCGGCGCAGTTTCTTGCGGCGGCCCTGCAGCAGGCGCACGAGAGCATCGTCCGCTACGCCGCCGACTGCCGCATTCCCTCCCATACGGCGCCACGCACCACCTGCATTGCCTGCGTGGTGCAGGATGGGCAGGTCAACTGGGCCCACGCCGGCGATTCGCGCCTGTACCTGATCCATGGCCGCGCCAAGGGCGACGCCGGTTTCACGCGCACCCGCGATCACAGCCTGGTGCAGCGCATGGTCGATGACGGAATCATCGAAAGCGGCCAGGCCGCCAGCCACCCGCTGCGCAATCGCGTGTTCAGTTGCCTGGGCGGCGACCTGATGCCGAGCATCGAGGTTTCGCGCAGCGTGCCCCTGCAGGATGGCGACGTCATCGCACTGTGTACCGATGGCGCCTGGGCTCCGCTCGGCGAGAAGCTGGTGCGCGAACTCGGGCGCGCCTCGCTGACCACCTCGGTGCCGCATCTGCTCGACGCCGCCGAACAGGCGGCCGGTCCCCAGGCCGACAATCTGACGCTGATCGCCATGCGCTGGAATGCCCCCGACCCGGATGCGCATACACTCAACCTGCGGCCCGACGCATTGCCGACGAACGTCACCGCGCCGCTCAGCGACGAGGAAATCGACGCAGCCGTCGCCGAGATCCGCCGGCGCATGCCCTACACCCCCACTGGAGTTTCTTCATGACCCGCCCTTCCCAACGCCAGGACCGTACGGCGACCCAGTTGCGCAGCCTCACCATCACGCGCCACTACACCCACCACGCCGAAGGCAGCGTGCTCGTCGAATTCGGCGCGACCAAAGTGCTGTGCACCGCCAGCGTCGAGGACTCGGTGCCCGGCTTCCTGCGCGGCAAGGGCTCCGGTTGGGTCACTGCCGAATACGGCATGCTGCCGCGCGCCACCAATACGCGCACCGCGCGCGAAGCGGCGAAGGGCAAGCAGTCGGGCCGCACCCAGGAAATTCAGCGCCTGATCGGCCGCAGCCTGCGCGCGGTCACCGACCTGGGGGCGCTGGGCGAGAGGCAGATCACGCTGGATTGCGACGTGCTGCAAGCCGACGGCGGCACGCGCTGCGCCTCGATCACCGGTGCCTGCGTGGCGCTGCATGACGCCTTGTCCACCCTGATCGCAAACGGCAAGCTGGCACGCCATCCGATGCGCGAACTGGTCGCTGCCGTTTCGGTCGGCATCGTCGATGGCCTTCCCCTGCTCGATTTGAATTACGCCGAGGATTCCGGCTGCGACACCGACATGAACGTGGTCATGACGGCCGGCGGCGGCATCATCGAAGTGCAGGGCACGGCCGAAGGCGCGCCCTTCTCGCGCGCGGAACTCGACATGCTGCTGGAGCTCGCCGCGGCCGGCATCGGCGACATTATTGCGGCCCAAAAGTCGGCACTGGCGACATGAAGAAACTGGTCCTCGCCTCGGGCAATCCCGGCAAGCTGCGCGAATTCGGCCAACTGCTGGCGCCCTTCGATTTCGAGGTGCTGCCGCAATCGGCCTTCGACGTACCGGAAGCCGAGGAGCCGCACATCACCTTCGTCGAGAATGCGATCGCCAAGGCGCGCCATGCCGCGCGGCTGACCGGGCTGCCGGCCCTGGCCGACGACTCGGGTCTCTGCGTTTCGGCGCTGGGCGGCGCGCCTGGCGTGTTCTCGGCGCGTTATGGGCAGTTGTCACCCGATCAGCCGAAGTCCGATGCGAAGAACAACGAAAAGCTGCTGGCCGACCTCGCCGGGCTCACGGATCGCCGCGCCCACTATGTCGCGGTGCTGGTGCTGATGCGCCATGCCGACGATCCGCAGCCGGTGATCACCGAAGGCGAATGGCATGGCGAGATCATAGCCACGCCGCGGGGTGCCGGCGGCTTCGGCTACGACCCCTACTTCCTGGTGCCCGGCACCGGCCTCACCGCGGCCGAGCTGCCGCACGAGGAAAAGAACCGCCATTCGCACCGCGGCAAGGCCCTGGCGCAGCTCATCGAGCGCCTGCGGCTGGGCATGTGATCACTACCATCCCGATCGTCCCGATCACCGTACCGGACTCTGTCTGCCCGGAATTCCGCTTCGCGGGCGGGCAAGCGCCAACTCTTGCCGGCTCGGGGCTGGCCGCGCCGCCGCCGCTGGCGTTGTATGTGCACTGGCCGTGGTGCGTGAAGAAATGCCCCTACTGCGATTTCAATTCGCACGAGAGCCGCGGCGAGATCAGTGACGAAAACGAGGCCGCTTACCTCGCGGCGCTGATTGCGGATCTCGAAGCCGCCCTGCCGCAGATCTGGAACCGGCCGGTGATCAGCGTTTTCATCGGCGGCGGCACGCCGAGCCTGATGCGCGCCGGCACCGCCGAGGCCCTGCTGGCCGCGATCCGCATGCGCCTGCCGCTGCACCCCGGCGCCGAGATCACGCTCGAAGCCAATCCCGGCACGGCCGAGGCGGCGAAGTTCGCCGCCTTCCGCGCCGCCGGCGTGACGCGGCTGTCGATCGGCGTGCAGAGCTTCGACGACGCCAAGCTGCAGGCGCTGGGGCGCATCCACGACAGCGCCGAGGCGCTGCGCGCGATCGAGATGGCGCAGCGGCACTTCGAGCGCGTCAATCTCGACCTGATGTACGCGCTGCCGCAGCAGACCCTGGCCGCGGCAGAAGCCGACATCGCCGCGGCGATCCGCGCCGGGGTCGGCCACATCTCGGCCTATCACCTGACGCTGGAACCGAACACGCCGTTTCACCACACGCCGCCGCCGCTGCCCGACGACGACCTCGCGGCCGACATGCAGGAAATGGTCGAAGCCCGCCTCGCCGCCGCCGGCTTCGGGCATTACGAAACCTCGGCCTTCGCCCGCGGCACAGACCATCGCTGCCGCCACAACCTCAACTACTGGACCTTCGGCGATTACCTCGGCATAGGCGCCGGCGCGCACAGCAAGCTGTCGAACCATGAGTCGATCTGGCGCGAGGCACGCCACCGCAATCCGCGCGCCTATCTCGCCGGCGCCGCGCGCGGCGACTTCGTCAGTACGCGGCAAACCATCGCCAGCGCCGACCTGCCCGGCGAATTCATGATGAATGCCTTGCGCCTGAACCAGGGTTTCCCGCCTGCACTATTCACCGAACGCACCGGCCTGCCGCTGGCCGCGATCGAAGAGTCGGCGCTGGCGGCGCGCCGCGCCGGGTTGCTGGAGACCGCGGACGGCCTGCTGCGGCCGACCCTGCGCGGCAGGCGTTTCCTCAATCGGCTGCTGGGCTGTTTTCTGGCCTAGGCGTCGGCAGGCACTCGATGTCGCCTATCCGCGACATCAAATAACGCCTAGGAACAGTACCTTGTCCCCGGTGGCCGATATCCTGTCGTTGCTTGGCTACAGGTCGTGAGCACGGGTATTCCCCAAGCGTCTGATTTCCATGGTCTTCCTCTGCTGGCACCGAGCTTGCGTTAACCCAGGCTTGCTTGACCAAGGAGAAATCATGTTGCCGAAGACCTCATCCGTACATTTCCTGAGCGGCCTGGGCCATATTGCCAGCCACGCCGTGATCACCCTGCTGGCGCTCGGTATCGCGTTCTCGGTACCGACCGCGGCCAGTTACGTCCTGTTCAACTGGTGGCCGAAAGTGGAAGGCGATGCGCAGGCGCTGCTGTACACGGAACTGGGTTTCGCCGCGGTGCTGGTGCTGCTGTTCAATCTGGTCAAGATTGCCTGGGACTTCCGTGGCCAGGCGCGCATGAGCAACATCGCCTCGCTGATCTATGCCAGGGAGAGCGACGACTGGCTGGCGCGCTGGGGCAAGGAACAGCAGTTCCGCCGCCTGCCCTGGAAGCGCGATGTCAACATCATGGCCGTGACCGGCTACGGCACCTTCGCCGCCCCCGCCAGTCCGCTGCGCGACGTCCTCCAGGAGTGCTACGAAATCCGCGTCATGCTGCTCAATCCCGATGGCCCGGGCGCCGTCGCCTACGCGGCGGCGCATGCCGATCCGGCGGCCACCCTGGCGCAACTGCGCCAGGAAGTTCGCAGCAGCATCGACGGCCTGCGGCAATTGCGCGCGGCGGGCAAGAACGTCACTGTCAGGTTCTATGACACGCCGCCGTTCTGGAAGCTGATCTTCACCGGCGAATATGTCTGGGTCCGCTGCTGCCACAACAGCCGCGACACGGACAAATTTCCCGAATACGTATTCGCGCTGCAGCCGACCAAGCCCAATCGGGGCTTCTTCCCCGCCTTCTATACCTATTTCCTCAACAGCTGGAACAATGCCATCCATGCGGAATATGTGTTCGACACCGACGAGCTGGTGTACCGGGACGTCCAGGGCACCGAAATGCGCCGCGAAACTTTTCCGCAACAGGCGGCAAACGAGGTCGACATGCGGCCCGGACTCAGCGTCTGCGCGCGCTGACCGATGGAAGCGACCGCCTGGCCGCAATCCGACCGCCGCGATGTGTGTCACCATAACGCCCTGCGATCGACTGCGATCGGCAAGCAAGGAACGACAACGTGAATGACATACCCGGGAACCTGATCGAGATCGAGGACCTGTACTTTGCCTATGGCGGCAATCAGGTGCTCAAGGGCATCCAGCTCGCCGTGCCGCGCGGCAAGGTGGTCGGCATCCTCGGCGTCAGCGGCGCCGGCAAGAGCACCATCCTCAAGCTGATCGGCGGCCAGCTGCGTCCAGACCGCGGGCAGGTCCGCGTCGATGGCCGCGTGGTGCACGAACTCGACGACAAGGGGCTCTACGACATGCGCCGCGACATGGGCATGATGTTCCAGGCCGGCGGCCTGTTCAGCGACATCTCGGTGTACGACAACATCGCCTTTCCGATGCGCGAACTGACCGACCTGCCCGAAGACCTGATCCGCACCCTGGTGCTGATGAAGCTGCATGCCGTCGGCCTGCGCGGTTCCAGCGGCCTGATGCCCAACGAACTCTCCGGCGGCATGGCGCGGCGCGTGGCGCTGGCGCGGGCGATCGCCCTCGATCCGATGCTGACCATGTACGACGAGCCCTTCGCCGGTCTCGACCCGATTTCGCTCAACGTCATCGCCGAGCTGATCCGCCGCCTCAACGACGCGCTGGGCGCCACCTCGATCGTCGTCACCTACGACGTCTCGGAAACCCTCAAGGTGGTCGACTATGCCTACTTCATCCACGGCGGCGTGGTCGTCGCCGCCGGCACGCCGGAGGAACTGCTGAACTCGGACAATCCCTCGGTGCATCAGTTCATCCACGCCGAACCCGACGGTCCGGTCGCCTTCCACTACCCGCGCCAGCCCTACAGCAGCGATCTCAATCTGGGCGGCTAAGCGCAAGCCGCAGCGCCGTGGCGCCATCGAAGAGTTGGCGCTGGCGGTACGGCGAGCCGTGCCACCAGCGTTTCAGCGCAGGCTGATCGGCGAGGCGTCGACCAGCGACAGGCGCACGGTCACGGCGCCATCGACCAGGCTGCCGGTATTGACCAAACGGGCGGTGGGCGTACTTGCGCGCAGGGGTGCTGGCGCCGTTGCCGTCGCGGCAATCGGAGTGGGTGCGACCGGCTGGACTGACGCTGCGCCACGCAGGGAGATCGCGCCCGCAGTTTGCTGCAGCAGCTTGCGCGTCTCCGTAGCGACAGCGAGACTTCCACGTGCCAGCCTCAGGGACCCGCCGGAAGATGATCCTGCGATATTGCCGCCTCCGCTGAGGGTCAGGTTGCTTGGGTTGGTGGCGATCATGCCGCCAGTGACGTAGATGGAGCCGCTGCCACTGCTCATGTTGATTGCACTCCCTTTGATGGAGATGTTGTGTCCGCCGGAGAACGTGCCTTCACTATTGACAGTGATGTCGCTTCCTGCGTTGATGACAACGTCTCCGGTGGCAGTGATTGCGCCTCCTCCGGTTACAAATACGCTTTGCACGGAGGTAATGTTTACGTTGCTAGCTTCTAGAAAGCCGCTGTTGCGCACATTGACGCCGGCCATGACTATGCTGCCGGCTTCGGCGGCAATCAAGCCCAGATTGGTGCTGGTGCCCTCACTGCCGGTGATATCGACCCTGACCCCAGGGGTTGCGGTATCGCTCAGGCTGACAGTGGCACCCGCGGCGAGGATGGCTTCGCCCTGTGGGGTGGTAATGATGCCTTGGTTGGTGACGTTGGCGCCGATCAGGTAGACGCGGCCACCGGCGGGTGTACGAATTTCGCCCTGGTTGATGACGGGGCCGGCGCTACCGCCATCGACGAACAGCGAGCGACCGGCGACAAAGTCTTCGTCGCGCACATGCAAGGTACTGGCGACGAAGCCGGCGGTGTCTATCCGCCCGCCAGGCCCGATCATGATGCCCGACGGGTTAACCAGCCAGACGTGGCCATTGGAACTGAGCGTGCCGTAGATCACCGTCGGGTCATTCATGACCCGGTTGAGCACGCTGGAAGAGGCCGAGGGCTGGCTGAAATGGGTGGTTTCGCCGGCGGCGATCGAGAACTTGTTCCAGTTGATGATGGCGCCGTTGCTGTTGGTCACCGTGAGCACGTTGCCGGACTGGCTGATGGCGGCGCTGCCATTTACCACCGTGGCACCCAGCGGATTGGAGAACGCTGGCACGGCTATGGCGCCGGCGATCAGCAGGACAAGCAGTGGTGCGAGGTTCATGGCTTTCCCCCTTGGATGGGCAGGACTCGAACGAAATCAGCGAAACAGGATGGGCGAGGCATCCACCAGCGGCATGCGCAGGGTGATGCTGCCATCGACCATGCGGCCGGGATTGGCAGGCGCAGTGATCGCCGGCGTTGCACGTGGCGGCAGGGATGCCGCGGTCAAGGCTGGCGGCTGGCTTGGTGCGGAGGACGGGCTGAACTGTCGTGGCGCGACAAGAGTATTGATGTTGATCCGGCCGGTGCGAGAACCGACCAAGGTTCCACCCGGATTCACCAGCCAGACGCGACCGTTGGAACTGAGCCTGCCGTGGATGGCAGTTGGATCACCCAGTACGCGGTTGAGAACCGTGCTGGAGGCGGATGGCTGCGCGAACGTTACGGAGCCGCTTGAACCGATATTGAATGTGTTCCAGTTGACGATTGCGGTGTTGCTGGATTGAGTAATCATCAACGACGAACCCGTTCCGCTGGATATTGAGGCCGCGCCGGCAACAACCTGTCCTCCAGTAGGCAGAGCAACCGGTGCGGGGGGATTCGCGTACGTGGGCGAAGTGAGGCAAATGGCGGAGCAAAGTAGCGCAAGGGGCAGGAGTTTCATCAGGTAGTCCTCCATCGGTCAAGACGCATCGGCTCGTCGTACATCGGCATGTTCGTGGCTCAAAACTCGCGGCTCAGGGCCAGCCACAGCCGCCAGCGGCTATCCCGGCCGTCGCTGTCGGTGCCATCGAGATTGCGGCCGGCATTGCCGCCCCACTGCCTTGCGAGATCGGTACTGAAGCGAAAGTCTTCCGGCATGCGCCAGGTGAGGCCCGCGCCCAGCCCGGACAGCTCGTAACGGTTGCGCTGGTCGGCCCAGGGTTTGGCGTTGCGCTTGATGCTGCCGGTATCGACGAACAGCCGGCCGTCGACCTCGGCCGCGATGGCTTGCCGCCATTCGGCGCCGGCGATCCAGCCGCCGTCGCCGAGAGCTTCGGCCGTCGGGTAGGCGCGCACCTGGGCGACGCCGCCGAGGGCGAATTGCTGGGTGCCATCGAGATTGCGGTCGGCCCATTGGCCATGGGCGCGTAGCGCCAGCGTTCCCGGTCCGATGGCAAGTTCGTGGCCGAGGCGCCAACGCAGGAGCCAGAAGTTGCCGTCGATCTGCGCCGAAATCGCATCGGCGGCGAAGTCCGCCGCATTGGCGGAAAGGTCCGCTTTGCCGCGTTCGATTTCGAGGCCGAAGCGGGTGAGGCCGGCGTCGTTCCTGGCGATTCCGGCGAATTTGACGCTCGCTCCGGAAATCCGCCGCCGGCGCAGTTCGCCGAACAGCGAGTCGTCATGATAAGTGGTGCGCCACAGCGAGTAGTCGGCGTTCAGCGCGACGCCGGGCGCAGCGCGCAAATGCTGCTGGAGGAAAACCCGCCAGCGCTGAAATTCGCCTTTCAGTTCGAGCGCGGCGCCGGCGCGCTTGGCCTCGTAGCTGGCGTCGACGGCGTCGACACCGAGCCGCATGCCCGGCATCGGCAGCGCGACGCTGGCTGACGGCGCGACCAGGGTGCTGCCGGCGGTTTGCTCGAGGCCGAGGCCGAAGCGCTCCGCCAGGCCGAAGGCGTTGCTCGCGCGCAGCGTGATTCCGAGCCGGTCCTGGCCGATCTCGCGCAGGCCGTGGTTGTCGAGCGAGACGCGGCCCGAGAACAGCGGCCGGTCCTGGACGCGCACCGTGATATCGACTTCGTCGGGCTTGGTGCCGGCATCGATGGCGATGGCGGCGGCAATGCCGGGTTGCGCGTTGAGCATCGCGATACCGTCTTCCAGGCGCGCCAGGGGCAAGGCGCCGCCGGCTTCAAGGCCGCCCGTCACGTAGCGTTCCACCAGCTCGGGCGCGACCCGCGTGTCTGCGGGAAGCTCGACGCGCACCTGGCCGATGTGCAGTTCCTGGATTTCGATTTCGGCCATGCCCTCGGCGACGGAAACCGCAACGACCCTGACGCGCGCCATGCTGCCCCGACGCAGGTAGAGGCGGGCGACTGCGAGGGCTGCCTGGTGCAGATCGTCGGCCGCGAGTTCGCGGCCGGTGAAGGGAGACAGTTCGGCGGCCAGTGCCTCGGTCGAGATCAGCTGCGCGCCGGAAAAGCGGAAGCCCTTGATGACGATCTTGCCGACACCGGAAACCGGGGCGGCAAGACTCTTGCGATCGACCAGCGGCACCGGCGTGGCGGGCGCCGGATCGGTTTTCTGGCGCGATTCGAATTCGATCGAGGGCGTCTGGGCGCTGGCCGTGACGGCGAAGCCCGACAGCAGGAGTGCGGCCACGGCGGCTGGCAGAACCGCGATGCGGGGCAGTCGAATTGAAGGCCTCGCGGCCGGCAGATGCATCAGCATGAACGGGTTTGTCGTCGGGCAGAAAGTTGGCGGGTTTCATCGCAAGCGCATTGAGTTTAATCCCATTTGAATGAAATGGTTACTCGAATCTTGCGCGAATATGCCGATGACGAACCCGCTTAGTGCTATGGATATAGGCCGCGCCAGACCGGCCGACCTTGCTGCCCTAGTGCTCCTTGCCGTCCACCCGGGTTTGCAGCAGGAAGGGGATCAGGCGCCAGGCGAGGATGCCGAAGCCGGCCAGCCAGCCGCTGGCGGCCAGCACCAGCCAGAGCGCATAGGCTT
>JAUYSD010000071.1 GCA_030696505.1 Sulfuritalea sp.
TTATAGAGCGGATGCCCGACCCGACGCCAATTCTGCTCGGCGAGTTCGATGTTGAATGCCAGAACCCGGTGCGGAATATTTCCTGCGTGGCGCATCGGAATGAAGCCGCCTTCGGGAACTACATCCTTGAACATCAGGGCCTCGTACTGGCGGTCCAGCGGTGAGCGCGCCGCGATCACCATCCACTCGATGCCCTCCATGACGCAATACTCGTAGTAGGCCTTGAACAACGCCGTCTTCGCCAGGCGCCCGGTGCGGCCGAGAGCCACGCCGAGGCGCGTGGCTTCCGCCTGGCTGCTTCCCTGCAGCCAGGATGGCAGTTCGATCGACTGCTCGAGGGCCAGCTTGCGGTAGCGATTGGTCTGTATCCGCATGGTTCCCAGGGCAGATCCATCCAGTTTGGATTCGGCAAGCAGCACCACCGATCCCGGTTCTCTATCCGCGGCTTCCTCTTTTTCCAACAGGGACGCCACTTCGGGGATGTGACGCCCATAGGCCGAGTGGCGAATGAGGACTGCTTTGTCCAGTTGCTCCTGGCAGCTGACGATCCTGACGGTGAAGGGGAGCCGCTCTTCGACCGCAGCTTGTTTTACCTGAGAGGTAAGGTCGCCTGCCAGAATGGCGGCAAGCTGCGGCGCGTTGAAAAAGGATCCGGGTTGCACGAAGGAATTCAGATTCATGGGAGTTCTCCTGAGTGGGAAAGGTGGGTACAAAGTATCTACATGGGAATGAAACGGCTGACCAATCCAACAGACATTGCGATGCCGTGCTGCTGGCCTGGTCAGCCATTTCGTACTTAAGTATGATGGATGCAGTGATGCGGCACCAAGCGTCAACGACGATATGGATCGTCACTCCGTGGCGGGAAAACGACGGATTCCTGGTGTGAATCAGGATGTTGGGTTGCTTTGCTGCGTTGCGTCAGCGATTCGGCATGCCAAATAATGCGTCCGAACCGGACTGCTGCGCCGCCGGCGCCGACTGCTTCAGCGAGCAGGCCATGCGTTCCAAGTGCTGCGGATCGACGATCAGGTCGGCGCTGGCCGACATCCAGGCCAAGCACACGGTCATCGACGACGGCAGCTTCTACCGCCACTGACGCCGTAGCGCCAGCGCCAACTCTTGCGGCTTGCCGTCAGCCCGCGGTGCGCTCCATCCAGTCCGCCACCAGCGGCCACAGCGCAGCTTCGCTCTGCGGCTTGAAGAAGCCGAAGTGGCCGATGCGCGCCAGGCCATGCTGCGCCGGATCGACCAGGCGATAGTCGACAGCCCGACGCCGATAGGCGCCGTGCAGCAGGCGCGAGCCGGCTTCGAGCAGCAGTTCGTCGTCGCTGAAAGTCAGCGCCAGCTCCGGGTAGTCGGCCGTGGCGTAGGCCTCACGCGCACCGGGTTCGCCGCTCAGCAGATACTCCGGCGTCAGGCACCAGCGCCGCCACTGGAACATCGCGCCGCTCGGCAGGTCGCCGACGACGCCGATGCGGGCGCCGGGGAAGTAGCCGAAGAGCGGGCACAGTGTCGGCGCCAGCACATGCCACATCAGCGGTGCCGAGCGCCGCACGCGCGGCGCCAGGTGGCGCGTCGAACCGCTGCCGACGGCGATGTTGGCCAGGCCGGCGAGGCGCTCGCGCGAGGGCAAGAGCGGCGCCACCTGGCCACCGAAGCTGTGGCCGACGACGAACAGCGGATCCCGCGGCGCAGCGGCGGCGATCATCTGCAGCAGCGCGTCGTAATCCTTGTAGAGCCAGTCGCCGAGGTCGGCCTTGAGCTTGCGTCGCGGCCCGCTCAGCGATTCGCCGATGCCGCGGTAATCGAAGGTCCAGGCGGTGTAGCCGCGCCGCGCCAGGTAGCGCGCAAACGGCGCATAGAAGGCTTGCGGCACGGCCATCGCCGCGGCGATCACGACCTGGCCACGCGTCTGGCCGTGCGGGTCGAAGCGGTAGGCGGCGAGGCGCTGGCCGTCGCTGGCGGCGAAGCTGATGGGCGTCATGGTTTGCTGCCGGTGGTCGCGATGCGGGTTTTTACCATGCAGTACAGGTTTCAATGAAAATCCCGGCTGCTCGTGGGCAGTGCGCCGAGCAGTTCGCTGTGGTCGAACAGGCGCTTGGCCACCAGGTGCACCACGGCATGTTCGCCTTCCACCTGCAACTGCCCGGCCACGCCCAGTAGCTGGCTGTCGAGCAAGAGTTGGCGCTGGCGACACGCCAGGTCGTTGAACACCACCACGTTGGCACAGCCGGTTTCGTCTTCCAGGGTGACGAAGATGACGCCGCTGGCGGTGCCGGGACGCTGGCGGCAGGTGACGAGGCCGGCGCAGCGCACCACGGCATGGTTGCCTCGGCTGCGCAAGTCCATGGCCGACAGGTAGCGCTTCGCCGCGAGCCGCGCGCGCAGCAGCGCCAGCGGATGGCGGCCGAGCGTGAGGCCGAGACTGCGGTAGTCGGCGGCGATGCCTTCGCCTTCGCGCGGCGCGGCGAATATGACGTCATCTTCGCGCAAGGCGACGCCGGCGAACAGGTCGCGCTGCAGCGGCAGCGCGGCGGCGGCCCAGGCCGCCTGGCGCCGGTGGCCGGCCAGTTGCGCCAATGCGTCGGCGGCGGCTAACGCGTCGAGTTCGCTTTGGGTCAGTTCGGCACGCCGGGCCAGGTCGGCGAGATCGGCAAACGGCGCTTGCGCGCGTGCCGCGACGATGCGCGCGCCCGCCGCCGCGGCGAAGTTGCGTACCTGCTGCAGGCCGAGGCGCACGCAGGCGAGTTTGCCAATCCCGCCTTCGCCTTCGAGCATGCATTCCCAGTCGCTTCGCGTGACATCCACCGGCCGCACCTCGACGCCGTGGCGGCGCGCATCCTGCACCAGTTGCGAGGCGGAATAGAAACCCATGGGCTGCGAATTCAGCAGTCCGAGCAGGAAGGCCGCCGGCTCGTGGCGCTTGAGCCAGGCCGAGTCATAGGCCAGCAGGGCGAAGCTCGCGGCATGCGATTCGGGAAAGCCGTACTCGCCGAAGCCCTGGATCTGCCGGTAGAGCGCCTCGGCAAACTCGTCGGCATAGCCGCGGCTCTTCATGCCGCCGAGCAACCTGTCGCGAAAAGGCTCCAGCCCACCCTTCTTCTTCCAGGCCGCCATGGCGCGGCGCAACTGGTCGGCTTCGCCCGGCGTGAAGCCGGCGGCGACGATGGCGATCTGCATCGCCTGCTCCTGGAAGATCGGTATGCCCAAGGTGCGTTCGAGCACGCTCTGCACCGCGGCGCTCGGATAGCTCACCGGCTCGATGCCCTGCCGCCGCCGCAAATAGGGATGGACCATGTTGCCCTGGATCGGCCCGGGGCGCACCAGCGCCACTTCGATGACAAGGTCGTAAAAGCAGGTGGGCTTGAGGCGCGGCAGCATGGTCATCTGCGCCCGCGACTCGATCTGGAACACGCCTATGGTGTCGGCGCGCGAGATCATGGCGTAGGTGGCGGCATCCTTGTCCGGCACATCGGCCAGGGCGAAAGGCCGGCCGCGACGCTGCGCCACGGCCTCCAGCATGCGGCGGATGGCCGAGAGCATGCCCAGCGCCAGCACGTCGACCTTCATCAGGCCCAGCGCGTCGATGTCGTCCTTGTCCCACTGGATCACGGTGCGTTCGGGCATCGCGGCGTTTTCCACCGGCACCAGGCGATCGAGCCGGCCGCGACTGATGACGAAGCCGCCGACGTGCTGCGACAAGTGGCGCGGAAAACCGCTCAGCATCTGCGCGATGGCCAGCCAGCGCTGCACGTCGGCGCCGGCCGGATCGAGCCCGACCTCAAGAAAGCGCTGCGGCAGCTCGTCGCGCTTTTCCCACCAGGCCAGGTTGCCGGCCAGGCGGTCGATGGCGCCGAGCGGAAAGCCCAGCGCGCGCCCGGCATCGCGCAGCGCGCTGCGGGTGCGGTAGCTGATCACGGCGGCGGCCAGCGCGGCGCGCTCGCGGCCATATTTGGCGTAGATGTACTGGATCACTTCCTCGCGCCGCTGATGCTCGAAATCGACGTCGATGTCGGGCGGCTCGTTGCGCTCTTTCGAGACGAAGCGTTCGAACAGCATGGCGGCACGCCCCGGGTCGACCTCGGTAATTCCCAGCGCATAGCAGACCGCCGAATTCGCCGCCGAGCCGCGCCCCTGGCACAGGATGCCCTGCCCGCGCGCCCAGGCGACGATGTCATGCACGGTCAGGAAGTAAGGCGCGTAGGCCATCTCGGCGATCAGTTGCAGTTCGTATTCGACCTGCGCCTGCACCTTGTCCGTCACGCCGGCCGGATAGCGCCGCGCGAGGCCCTGCCCGGTCAGGCATCGCAGCCAGGAATCCGGCGTCTCGCCGGCCGGCACCACTTCCTCCGGGTACTCGTAGCACAGCTCGGCGAGCGAAAAATTGCAGCGCGCGGCGATGTTCACGGTCTCTGCCAGCAGCTCGGGCGGATACAAGCGCGCCAGCGCCAGACGCGAGCGCAGATGGCGTTCGCCATTCGGGAACAGCGCAGCGCCTGCCGCCGCCACCGTGGTGTTCCCGCGCAGCGCGGTCAGCACGTCCTGCAGAGGCCGCCGCGAACGCGCATGCATGTGCACGTCGCCCGCCGCGACCAGCGGCAACTGCGTCGCCGCCGCCAGTTCGCGCAGGCGCGCCAGGCGCTCCGGGTCGTCGGGGCGCAGGTGGCGCTCGAAGGCGATCCAGGCGCGGCCGGCGAAGTGTGCGGCGAGCCAGCGCGCGGACTCAATATCGGCCCCATCCGCGACGGATCGCCCGCGCGTATCCGGGCAAGGCTCTGCAGAGCCTTGCCCGGATACGCGCGGGCGATCCGTCGCGGATGGGGCCGATATTGAGTCCGCGCGCTGGCTC
>JAUYSD010000188.1 GCA_030696505.1 Sulfuritalea sp.
TTGACCACGCCTTGCAGCAAGGACGCCCCACCGTCGCTGGTGGTGATCGAGGACGACACGATCTTGCTGTTGGCGTAGATCCCGGCGTTGTCTTCGGCGGCCACCGTGATCGCACCGCCCGCCGTCACCGTCCGCGTGCGCGCCGTGGCCAGGTCCTCGATGTAGGCCTTGGCGGTGCTGCTCACCATGTTGCTGGCCAAGACCGCACTGGTGGCCGAACCGGCGGCGCCGGACAGGCCCGAGGCGGCCGAATCCGCGGCGTTGGTCACCGTGGCATTGAGCTGGGCGTCGGATTTGGCGGCGAGGCTCACCGTACCGCCAGCGCCAACTCCTGTGTCTTTGATATAGGCCTGCACCTGGGCAGGCGTTTCGGTGCCCAGGTCGGTGCCGATCAGGGCGTCCAGGCTGGCAAACAGCAGATTGGTCGGCGCCCAGCCGATGCTGTTGAAGGCCAGCGTGACGCCGACGGCTTGACCACCGGATTTGCTGGCGCTCTTCACCGTGGCGTCGATCGCCGAGGTGTTCTGCGCTTCCAGCGTGACATTGCCCGTGGTGGTGACCGTGTCGTTGGTCAGATAGGCGTTGGCTTTCGACAGCACGGTGTTGTTGGCGATCACGGCATTGACGGCCAGTACCGTGTCGCCGCCAAAGGTGCTGCCGCCCGAGGCTTCGGCCGTGCTTTCGGCATAGGCCTGGATCACGGCGTTTTCCAATGCGGTGAGCGTGACGCTGCCGGCATTCACCGTGGCATGGTTGATGTAGGCGGCAACGTCGCTCTTCACCGCATTCCTCACCACCAGCCCGCCGACACCGGTCGAGGGGGTCGAGGTCAGGTTGCCAATCTCCGGAATGTAGTTCGCCGTCGACTGCGTGATCTTTTCCCATCGGGTCGTGTCGGCGTAGTTCTCCGTCCCCAGGTTCACGTTCGCTGTCGTACCCAACTTCCAACGGTACACGCTGCCAACGTCGCCACCGCCCGCATGGCTCGCATCCACACGCACCAGATCCGGCAGCCCCGCACTCACCCGGCGCCACTTCGACAGGTCGGTGTAGTCCGTCGTGCTCAGATTGACCGTGCCCGCCGCACCCAGATAGCGATACACCGCATTCGCATCGACACCCAAGGCCGCCGCATTGGCCGCCGCAATCTTCACCTGATTGCCCTTCACCAGTGCCGTGCTGCCGGCACTCGACAAATAGTTAGACGCCGGCGCACTCAGCCCCGTCAGACTCACCGCGCCAGACTTGCTCGTGTACTTGTAGTCGTCCAGGCGCTCCAGCAGGGTCTTGGCCAGGCCGACGACGTCGATCGCGTCTCCGGCGCTGGAGGCCGACAGCAAGGTGCTTTGTGCGTCGACACCGGCCGTGTCGTCGGCGCGGAGCGTCAGGTCGCCCGCGACCGTGACGGTGCCTGCGGCACCGGCCGTGTCGTTGATCCAGGCCTTGGCCAGGCTGCTGACCATGTTGCTGGCCAGGACGCCGCTGGCGCTCATGCCGCCACCTGCGGCCTGGCTGTCGACCACGGCGACCAGTTGCGCGTCGGACAGCGCCGAGAGGCTCAGGTCATTACCGGCAACGACAGTGCTGTCCAGAATGTAGGCCTGCACTTCGGCCGGCTGTTCGCTGCCGATGCTGCTGCCCAGCAGGGCGTCGATGGCGTCGAACAGCACGTTCTGCGATTGCCAGCCGATGGTGTTAAAGGCCAGCGTGACGCCGACGGCCTGATCGCCGCTGGTGCTGCCGCTGCTCAGGGTGGCGTCGATGTTGGAGATGTTCTGCGCATCGAGCACGATGTCGCCCGTGCCGCCCGTCGCCGTCGTCGTCCGGACATCGCTGTTGGTGATGTAGGCGTTGGCCTTGGACAGCACCAGGTTGGTGGCGATGATGCCATTCACCGACCAGCCGCCGGAGGCTTCGACCGCGCTGTCGATGTCGGCGGCAATCGCCGCCTGTTCCAATGCCGTGATGCTGATCGAGCCGGCACCCACCGTCAGGTCGGTGGCGCTGCCACGGACGGTGACGTTGGTGAGGTAGGCGGCGACGTCGCTCCTGACGTCGTTCCGGACCACCAGCCCGCCGATGGCCATCGCGCTCGAGTCGAGCAGCGCGTCGGCGATCCCCTCAGGAATCAGGTTCGAGGCGGAGAGCTCCTTCCAGAAACCATAAACACTGTAGTCCTGCGTCCCCAGGTCCAGCCCCGTGCCGCTCGTGCTGGTGCCCATGTACTGGTACACCTTGCCCGCCTCACCACCACCGGCATACGCATCGTCGACTCGCACCCGGTCGCCAAACTTCACGTTCTGCGTACCCGACTGGCTCGTGTACTGGTATTCGTCGAGCAGCTGGTTGAGGATGTTGTTGACAATGCTGACGCCACCGTCGCTTTGCGCCGAGGAGTTGGCCACCAGCTTGGCGCTGGCATCGATCCCGGCCTTGTCGTCGGCGGTGAGGGACAGCGCGCCTCCCACCGTGATGCTGCCAGTGAGGCTGGTGTCGATCCAGGCTTGGGCCGTGCTGCTGACCATGTTGCTGGCCAGCACGCCGCTGCCCGCCGCGCCCGCGGCGTTGATCACGCCTTGGGCGGCCGAGGTGGCTTCGTTGCCGACCGTGGCGTTGAGCTGCGCTTCGGAGATGGCACTAAGCGTCAGGTCGCCGCCGGCCTTGATCGTGGCGTTCTTGATCGTGGCCGTGACGGTGGCCGCCTGTTCGCTGCCGATGCTGCTGCCGACCAGGGCATCGAGGGTGTTGTAAAGAACGTTCTGCGATTGCCAGCCGATGGTGTTGAAGGCCAGCACGACTCCGACGGCTTCACCGCCGCTGCTGGTCGAACTCAAGGTCCTGGCATCGATTTGCGAGGTGTTCTGCGCATCGAGCACGATGTCGCCCGTCGTCGTCGAGGTGACACTCGAACCTTCAATGTAGGCGTCGGCCTGCGACAGGATCAGGTTGGTGGCGATCGTGGCATTCACCGCCAGGGTCGAGCCCGAGCCGTAGGCGCTGCCGCCCGAGGCTTCGGCCGAGCTGTCGGCTACCGCGCGTATCACCGCGTCTTCCAGCGCGCTGAGCGTGACGCTGCCGCCCGTGACGGTGGCGTTCAGAATGTGCGCGTCTACGTCGCTTCTGACGTCGTTTCTGACCACCAGGCCACCCAGGGCCATGGCGTTGGAATCGCTGATGTTGTTGCCTTGCGGGACCAGTTGCGTGCCCAGCACCGGCTTCCACAGGCCCAGATCGCCGTAGTCCTGCGTGCCCAGGTTCAGCGCCTGCGTCGTGCCCATGTATTGATAGACGGCGCCCGGCGTGCCGGCCAGCTTGGCCCACTTCGTCGTGTCCGCGTAATCCTGCGCATCCAGATTGGCATTGCTCAGCGTGCCCGCACCGATATAGCGGTAGGCGCTGCCGGCCTCGCCGGTGATCCGCTGCCACTTCGTCGCATCGGTGTAGTCCTGCACGCCCAGTTCGAGCCGGCCCCTGGCACCCAGGTACTGGTACACGCCGCCGATCTCGCCCAGCAAGGCGTCGTAATCGTCTGCGATGAGGACGTTGTCGCCCGCCTCCAGCAGCCGTTTGCCCGAGTCCGTGGTGAAGTCGTCGACTCCGTAGTCGTCGGCCAGACGTACCACGTTGTTCGTCGCTACGTTCGACGTGCCACCCTGATCGCTCTCGAAGTCGGCGACGATGAAATTGCTCGCGAGCTTGACGCGCTTACCGAACTCGATGCTGACACTGCCGTCGGACGAGCTGTAGTCGGACGGCAGGACGAAGTTCGTGATGCCCTGGATCAGCGCGCTGCCGTCGCTGCTGGTGATGGACGAGGACACCACCTTGCTGTTGGCATAGATGCCGGCGTGGTCCTCGGCGCTGATGGAGATCGCACCCGTGGCGATCACCGATCGCGTACGCGTACCGGCCGCGTCTTCGATATAGGCCTGCGCGTTGCTGCTCACCATGTTGCTGGCGAGGATGCCGCTGGTCGCCGAACTGCTCGCGCCGTAGAGGCTGGACGAGGTCGAGCTCGCCGCGTTGCTCACCGTCGCGTTAAGTTGCGCGTCTGACTTGGCGCTCACGCTGATGTTGCCGCCCGCGGTGACGGTCGAATTGACGATGTACGCCTTGACGTCCTGCGCCTGCTCTGTGCCGATGGCGGTGCCGATCAGCGCATCGACCGTCTGGTAGCCCGCGTTGGTAGACCAGCCAATGGTATTGAAGGCGATCGACGCGCCGGCCGCGTCCGCGGTTCCGCCCAGGTCCGGCACACTCGGGCCCGCGACCGCGCTGCCCTCAGAAGTGGCGTTGATCACGGAGGTGTCGGACGCCGCGACGCTCAGGTCGCTGGCGGCGCCTGTGGTCGTGACCGTGCTGCCCGAGACGTACGCGTAGACGTCGCCCAGCACCGTGTTCTGCGAGTACGTGCCGCCGATGCTGAGCGCCCCGTTGGAGAGCGGCAGCACGCTGGAACTGATGGCACTTGCCCTCGCCTTCGCCTCGAGCGTGACGTCGCGCTGCGCTGCGACGGAAAAGTCGCCGCCCGTCACGGTGGCTGTTGTATTGGTGGCATAGGCCTGCACATCGCGCGTGGTGTAGTTGCGCGCTGCCGCAACCGAAATATCCACCGGCGCATTCAGGCCGAGGATGTCGAAGGCCTCCGACAAGGATTCTGCGGAGAGCGTCGAGTCGTCAGTCGCCGTGATGGAAACGCCGCCTGCGCCTACCGTCAGACTGCTGCCCTCAACATAGGCCTTGGTATCGCCGGTGATCTGGTTCAGCGCCGCACGGCCCGTGGCACTGTAATCGGTCGAGCTAAGTGCAGTAACCTGGAGCCCATTGACGTTGATGCTGCTGCTGTTCGAGATGTTCGCGTTCGCGGTCTCGGTGAATGAGTTCGAAGCCCCGATCGCCACCAGCGCGGCGGTGCCACTGACGGTGCCGCGCGTCTGCGCACTCAATGACAGCGTCCCGGCGGTGGCCGTCACCGTGCCGCTCAGTGCCACGGTCGCGCTGGAGGTCGAGCTTAGCGACAGTGGCAACAGCAGGTTGCTGACCGCGACATCCCTCACCACCTCTGCGGCAAGCGTGATGTTGCCGCTCGTCGCGACGAGATTGCCGAGGACCTGGATCGACGCGGCTCTCGCGGCCAACTGGGTCGCATCGGTCACCTGCGTCGCGTCGAGCGCGCTTGCGGTGAAGGCGATGTTGCCGGTCCCCGTCGTGACCGTGAAGCCGGCACTAAGCGTGATCGACTCGGCGCCGACGCTGAGGCCGCCGCTCAAAGTAAAGTCTTCGCCAAGCGTCACCGAATCCGTGCCCGCGCCACCGAGGATGGAGAGCTCGACCGCGCTCAGGCTGGAGGCATCGTCGAAGAAGAACGCATCGTCCGCGCTGCCAAGATCGACGTTGATCGTGCCCGTGGAGAGCGCGAATCCGAGCGTCGTGAATCCGCCGACGTCGTCCCACTGGTACTCGAGCTGGCCCGAGCCATTCACCCGCAGGTGCAGCGTGTCGGCACCGGAACTGCCGGTGAAGGTCAGCGTGCTGCCGACCGAAGAAACGGAGCCACCGAACAAAGCATCGTAGGCAGCGCCCTGGAACGAAGGCGTGCTGTCGATCGCGCCAGTGCTGTATTCCAGCGTCCAGTCGCCGGCGCGCGCCGCGCTGCCGGTCGCGTTGGTCGAGGCCGCCACGTCGGTGCCGGTGATACCCGCGAGGTTGTCGACGAAAGACAGGCCGACGCTTCCAGCGGCAACATCGCAGCCGTAGAGGAGAATGTCGCCTTCCGGGCGCAGGGCCGCGCCCCAGCCGGAAACACGCGTCTTCTGCTGCTCCAGCTTGTCCGCATTGAACACGCTGCTGCCCAGGCGCAGGCTGCCCGTCGCGCCGTGCGACAGGATCTGCACTGCGGCCAAGCCATGGTGTGGCGAAAGGATGTCGGTGACCTGCTCGATGCCGTCGAAGCGCGAGTCGATGACCACCACCTCGACGTCGCCGAAGCGCGAAACTTGGATCTGTGGCCCTTGACCTTCCTGTTCGTCAGAGGTCTGGGTCAAGGCAGCCGGAAGCGCTTCGGACTGCGCGCTCAATGCCCCGGTCTTCTCCGCCTCTACCGCCGGATGGTCTGCCAAGTCGCTCGCCAGCGCCTGCGCCTCGAGGCCACTACCGTAGTTCGCGAGGCTGCTGCGGATGAGCTCCTGGTAGTTCGGCACCGCAGCATCGACGATGATGATCTGTGCGGGAGCCGGTCGACTTTGCACAAACGAGGCGTAGTCGACAAGCGACATCTGCACGGGCGGTGCGACAGCGGTATTGGCGGCAACGGCCGGCAATACCGCGCCCGCGTGCGCATCAGCGCCAGTATTCACCTCAGTGCCAGCGGCAGCAGTTTCCACCTTGGCGGCTTTGGCATCAGGCGCAGCAGAAAACGATGCTGCAGTAGATTGTGCGGCATCCTTGGTTTCAGTAAGGTTCGTGCCGGCACTCGGCACAGTCGGGTCAAGCGCAGCAAACGACGGCGTGGTGGCAGCGACACCACCGGGATCCGTGGCGGACAGGGAGATCGCAACCGACGTATCGCTAACGGAAGCTGGATTCTCCTCAACCGGGATGGTGTAACGAATCGACGCGGACGAAGCACTGAGTTGTGCGGATTGCCCCGCAATATCGGGATTTAGCGGCGCTTCGAGGGCAGGCAAGGCCTGAGCCGGCGGTGGCGGGGGCGGAACCACGCCCTCCACCGACAGCAAGAAGCGCTGTTCCATGGCCTCGAACAGTGCCTTTCGCCGTTCCGGCGTCTGCAGTTTGGGGGGGGACCGAAAAGCCTTGGCGATTGAACTCGCCAGGGTTGTCAGCGTTGTGGTCAGTGCTGTGCGTGCCATCGTGCTGTCCTTCACTTTGCGGCAGCGCGAAGTAATCGCCTGCCCTTGCAATTGCTGCCCAAGCGACGTGTCGCCGATGGCCGCGCAGATACCGCCGCGCCTACTGCATCAGTCTGCTGGTCTCCAGCAAATCGTTCTCGCTCAACGTACCTACCGCCTGTTTCAGCCGCAAGCGGCTGAGCAGATAGTCATAACGCGCCTTGGCCGAATCGCGCTTTGCGGCATAAAGGTCCCGCTCGGCGTCAAGTACCTGAATAATGGTTTCCAAGCCCGATTTGTAGCCCTCGAGTTTCAGTTCCCTGGCACTCAGCGAAGAAGTCACCCCCTGAGCCAAGGCCTTGATCCGGACGGTCCCTCCGGTTACTCCTTGAAATGCCGCTCTGGTCTGGCGCTCGATTTGACGAACATCGCGCTCCTGATCCTCGAGCGCCGCGTAATATCGATTCACCGCCTCTTCAGTTAGTGCCGACGTAGCCCCACCGGAATAGATAGGGACCGTAAGCCGGACCATCACGTCAGTCGTATCGACATTGCTGCCGCCGCCGAAGAGGCTGCCGCCGGTGACCTTGCCATTCTGCGTCGCCACCAGGTCGATGACTGGCACATGCCCCCCCCTTTGACGACCGACTTCCTGTTGCGCCACGTCGACGGCGTGACGACGGGCAAGCAGCATGAGGTTCTGTTGCAGTCCGGTTTCGATCCACTTGTTCATATCAGGAGGATCCGGTTGATCCAGCGGGAACTCCTCGCGCAGCGGCTTGAGACTGACCACCAGCTTGCCGGTCATTTCACGCAAGGCCTGCAACCTGTCGTCGAGTTCATTCCTGGCGGCGACGACATCCGCCTCCTTCAACTCATAACGGGCCTTGGCTTCGTGAAGTCCGACACGAGCCACCAGTCCGCTGCTGAAGCGCTGCTGCACCAAATCGAGTTGGCGCTTGATCGCGTCGCGCTCTGCCTCGGCGAAGCCCAAGGCATCGCGCGCTGCAAGCACGCTCATGTATGCCGTTGCAGTACGCAGCATCAGGTCTTGCTCGAGAGCAGCAAAGTTCGCTGCCGCCTGCTTGACTTTGGTTTTCGCCTGCTCGTAGCCACGCCAGGCCGGAAGCTTGAATATCGGCTGGATGAGCGTAAGCGTCATGCTCCGCGTCGGATAGCGCGACATGCCCGTGGCGAAAACCGTATTGGCACTGTTGATGATGCGCTGCCGGGTATCGATCTGCGATGCTTCGAGCGACACGTTTGGCAGCAGGGCCGCAAGAGCCTGCGGTTCGGTATAACTGATCGCCTCGAACTCGAAGCGACCAGCCCGGTACTTCGGGTCGCTTTCCTTCGACAACAAATACACCTGCGCGAGGTCTTCGCCGTAGGCCGGAACAGATCCACCCCCCCCAAGAGCCAACACGAGGAGGGGCCAGTTCCGGCCAAGACTCCATTTACCACCAACCCTCATTGCCCCCTCCGATCTCATGGCCCTGCCTCCGCCCCGACGCCCCGCTGCCCTGGCGCTGCTTATCGCATTTTGTTCAATCCGCTTGAACTTCCTTGCCGTTGCCGCGCTTTTTCTTCGCCGCTGGACCGGATTCCGGCACCGCCGCATCCGTTGCTGAGCTCGCGCCCGCCAAGCGTGCCTCGAGTCTTTCCGACAAGCGGCTGACGTTGCCAAGCGAAGCAAGATGGGCATAGACCAGGGCAAGGTAGCCGTCCCTCGCCAGTGCAAGCAGGTCTGCGTCGCCCAGCGCAGCCAGGCGCTGTTCATCCACGACGCTGAAGCCCTGCAGCACCAGGGGTGGCTCATTGTTGCGAACCACCTCCAAGACGCGGGGGATCAGCAAGTTGAGCGACTGCAAGCGCTCGACGAAAAGCCGGGTACGCGTAATTTCCCCCTGATAGGTCCCCAGAAATTCAAGTGCCTGCTTCAGCAGCGGCGTATGTTCGCCATTGTCGGAAAAGATTCTCTCTCCATCCGCCGCCCCGAATCCGGAGTAAGCCTCGTCGATATAGACATTGAAGTCGTCCGCGCCCTGCTTCTCCGCCAGCACAAAGGGATAGCGCCGCACAAAGGCCGGTATGTAGCGACCATCCCAACGATTCTCTGCCGTGACAAAAAGGTTCTCGTTCCGGCGCACGCCAACCAAAGCAATCGGAAACAGCGCGCCCCCTTCCTGTCCGGTAAACGCAATCGGATACTCTCGCGCCGTGTCGATGAACTCTACCGCGGCGAGGGGGACTGAATTGGTACTTGCGGCAAATCCGGCATCAGTGCCGAGCGATCCTAGTCGCGTCTTGAGATGCACGTCGACATTGAGAGGTACCGGTTTTTCATAGAACAGCAGTGTCGCCATGCTTCCATCCCCAAAAAAGTGTCGAAATCCGATGCCCCCCGGCATCTTGGATATTCATTAAGTCTAAACCAGAAACCCATCATTTAAAAGGCCAAATAATTTACATTTGAACAAATTATTTGCGCACAATCGAATTTATATAGGTCAGGTGCCGGCGACGAGTTGAAAGGGTCCAAATGTGGCATCAGGCGCCCCTCAGTCCTGGGCGCCCGGCAATGGCACAAGTGTCTCCGCGTGGTCCCCGTATTTCGCCCGATAGGCGCTATTCAGCCCCAGGCATTGGGTCGATGCGCATTGCTCGCGGTAGACGCACTGATGAAACCCATTGCGGTCGAATTCGGTCCAGAACGCCGGGTCGATGAAAAGCGTCGGCTGATCGTTGTAGAGCACATCGCGATCGGCACCCAGCAGGCATTCGGGGAAGTTCTTGACCTCGATGCCGCGGCCTGCGGCACGCAGGGCCGCAATCGCGGACTTGAGGAAAGGCAAGGCTTCCAGATGCGAAGCGATCAATCCCTTGTCGTCCTGTTCGCTCATCGGAAAATAGAACCAGAATTCCATCTGCGCCAGCCGCTTGAGTGCGTCGAGCCGCTCGACCAGGCGCGGCAGCTGGGTAAAGTTGAGGGCTGTCACCACCGTGTTGGTGATCGTCGAGACGTGAGCGCAGGCATCGAGCAGCTCCAGACCACGCAAGGTCTTGTCGAATGAGCCCGGCACCTGGGTGATGGCATCGTGGGTCTCGGCGTCGGCAGCGGTCACGCTGATGAAGAATTCGTCGACCCCCGCCTCGATCAATTCTTCGCAATAGCCCGCCTGTGCCAGGCGCATGCCATGGGTCTGGATGCGTACATGTTGGAAGCCGCTGCGTCGCGCCAAACGCGCCCACTCCGGCAGATCCCGATGCAGGGTAATTTCGGACCCGGTGAGGATCAACCCGGTCCATTTTCGATGCTTTGCGTTGTGCGCTAGCAGGGCCTGCAACTGGTCGGGGCTCTGAGGCACCAGGCGGTCCATGGTGTCCTCGATCATGCAATGGACACACTTCAGGTTGCAGCGGAACTCCAGCGTCGATGACACGTAATCCGTGTGATCGAAGCGGCTGGCCCTGGCGGGCCGACGCGGTGCCGCCTGAGCGGACCGTGCAAACTTGACCGGCCGCACCGCCGGATCAGAAGATCCCATAGTAGGCACTCTTGAGAACCTGCAGGCGCCCATGTTCCATGCGGTAGTCGAAGCCCACATCGAACAGCAGGTGATCGAATCTGTCCATGTTGTTCTCCAGGAACCGAATCTGGCTCACAGGGTACTCCATTCGTTTCAAGAACCAGAGCAATTGCGTCACGTTGATGCGTGAAAAATATACACCGTCGCGATCCGGTTTGTTGGCCACGACGATCACCTCGCAGTCGCGCAGTTCGGGCCACAATACCTCGTCGATGCTAAATTTCGGCGCGTCGAGAAAGACCGAAGTACAGACCTTGCCCACGATTTCGCCCATTTCCCTTCGCGCATCGAAGAAAAAGTAAAAATTCTTCAAGCGCGCCTGCGTCCGGGTGATGCCATAGCAGATTCCGGACGAAACCTGGCTGCCAATATTGCCGATGTACATCTGCACTTCGCCGAGTTCGCCGCCGTTAAGCAGCAAATCCCGCGAAAGCTCCACCGAAAACATGAAATAGGGACTGCGTTCGCTAGTCGGAATGTCGCACGCCACCCAGGGCCGGATTGCATCCAGCAGGCGCGGAATCGAGCGCTCGCGTTCGGTTCGCGCGTAATCGTAGAAGTAGAACTCCCAGCTGGTCGTGCCGCCGGCCTGCTTGATGCCCCAGACGGTACGCATGGCGCCGAACTCCCGGCGGATGGCCTGGACCAACTCCATCGCGCGCGGCCCCGTCTGCTGCGCCGCGAACGAGTCGGCAAGCAGATTGACGGAGCGCAGCTTGCCGTCGCAAGGCTTGAGCGCCGGATACTCCCAAAGGCAGAAGTCGAACTGCGTCTCGCCGGTCGCGGCATACTCAACAAAGTCCATCGTCGATCTCCATCATGTCCTGCAGCTTCCCTTATCGTTCCAATCCGGCGCCTCGCGATCATTTCACGGCAGTGACGAGCATGAAGGACATTTCAAGCTCGATGGCCTGCCAGCGTATGTCGCGGAAGCCAATCTGCTCCAGCATCCGTACGTAGTCGCGCGGCGAACGGTAGGAACGAAAGAACAGCATGATCGGGATCAGCGCGTAGGGAATTTGGGCGTCGCCGACCACGACCATGCTGCGCTCGAAGATCACCAGCCTGCCGCCGCGATCGAGCGCGCGCCAGGCGCGTTCGAGAAACTGCCGCGTCCCGTCCCCGGGCCAGTCGTGCAGCATCGACTTGAAGCAAACGGCGTCGAAGCCGCGGGGCAGTTCCTCCGGCGTCGCGCCAGCTCTGACGAATTCGATGCGCGCCGCCTCCGCTTCGCCTGCCACATGGGCCTGGCCAAGGTCGCAAACCAGCGGAAGGTCGAACACGGTCGCGCGCAGTTCGGGATGCGCCTTGCACAGCCGCAAGGCGAACTCCCCGCTGTTGCCGCCGACATCGAGCACGCGGCGGCAGGATGAGAAATCGTGATGATCGATGCAAACCTGCGCCTCGTGACGGGTCAGCGCGGTGGTGAAGCGCATCCAGTGCCGGGTGGCTGCCAAGTTTTCAGGCGTCGCATCGAAGCACCGGTCATAGGAAAACAGCTCGAAAACCCTGGCCTGCTGGAAAAAGCGCTCCGGATCGCTCAGCAGGGTGCTGAACATCTGCAGAAAGTCCGGAGCGACCAGGGCGGCAAAGTCTAGTTTTGCTTCCAGCAGTTCGCGAAACTCGAGCGCCAACCTGAAGCGCTCGCTCAGCACGAGCCGTGCGTTGCGCTGTTCGAGCACCCGGTTCGCCTGCAGCATCCCCAGCAGCAATTGCATGGCGCGGGCATCGATCCCGCAAGCGGCGGCAGCCGACCGGAAATCGGCGGACGGATCGCACAGGCAGTGGTCGATCAGGCCAAGTTCCAGCGCACTCTGCAGCGCCCGGGCGCTCACCGCGTCGCCCATGAATTCATCGACGCACAAGTAGGCGGGACGTGGCACGGCGGTCACCCTGCGACAATCATGATTCGTCGTTGTGGACTACGGCGTTGAACGCCATTGACCGCCGCTCGCCGCGACCGCGGAACGGTTCGGCCACATGCAGCAGCCATCCTGGAAATACGTAGAAATCGCCAACTTGCGGCTTGAAGCTGATCAGCGATTTCGACAAGCGCTGCTTTCCGCCGATCAGGAAATTGATGTAGCCGGCCTGTCGGCCCGAAATATAGGTTCTCGCCTCTTCCGCCTCATCGACGACTGGCAGCTTGAGGTAGAGCACTCCCGCGACATCCCCTGAATGGAAGTGCACCGGGCTTGGCGTTCCGGCGTACTGGCTGACGACCCAGAAAACATCGAAATCCACGCGCTCGGTCCGGGATCCCTCCGCCCGCGCCAGATAACGCCTGACAAGGGCGGCCGTGTGACGCACCAAGGACTCATCACCCCCTTCCGAAATGAAGTCGGCCGGCAGCAGGAACTCGGTGCTCCGGTCCGGGAATACCCTGGAATCGGCGTAAGCGTTGAGGCGATCCACGAGTTCCTGCGGTAGTCGGAGCCTGGCGATCAGCGGTCCGAAAGGCGAGAAGAAATCCAGCGGCGGCTCTGCGGCGTCGACCGCGCAAGGAGTCGTTTCAGCTTCATATCGTCGCAGTCGCCGGGTCGTCGATTCCATTGCCTATCGTCCAGTCAGCCATGCATCACGCCAGCCAACAGCATTCGCCGACGCCGGCCCGCGCCTGATTTCAGACTGCATGTCAGGTACGGTTTACGGTGCGGCAATCTTACCTTGAAAGACCATAATCGCCTTCTGCCGCATATCCATATCACAAGCATGGTAACTACGGACGGACTGCAACTTGTTAGGTCAACCCCCGGTCCAAATACGACTTGGCTATTTGCCCAAACCGAGATGAGCATGCCGCATCGCATCGCATCGATCCTGTTGGCCCTTCTCCTCGGCGCATGCGCCAAGCCGGAACCGGCCCCGCCGGTGGCAGCGCCACAGCCCGAACCGAAGTTGCCGCCGGTAATCAGCGCGCCTGCGGCGCCCAAGGCAAAGAAACCCGGCCCGATTCCGACGCGGCCGCTGAACGTCAAGGCAGACTGCATTTTCCGCGACGAAGCCGGTTACAGCGGATCGATGAGGCTGGCAATCGAACAAGCACGAGTCCTTTCCTTCGAGGCCAGCGTCAATGTTCCCCGGCGCGGCAACTGCAGTTTCGACCTGAAGGATTTCCGCCAGACGCGGCACTTGCCGAACGTCGAACTGAACCATTTGCGCGACCGCTGCATCGTACGTGTTTGGGAGCAGGGCGAGCGGGTCACCGTCGCCTTCCAGCAGTGTCAGAAGATGTGCTCCGGCAGCGCCTGGGAAGGCCTCTGGCCAATACTGACCGACACCCGCGACGGTACATGCGCCTGACACTGCGCGACGCCGGTCGGGAATAAGTCCCGACCTGCAAAGTCAAGGCTCCGGGTTAGCGCAGAAGCCGAAAAAATCCGCGGCATCGCTGCGCCGGATGGGCTGCACGGGCAGACCGTGCCAGACCACGGCGGAACAACCGCTCATGGTTTCCAGCAAGGCGTCCTCGTCAGCGGGTTGTCCGGTTGCGTCCCTACACGCGGCAATGAATGCCGGAAGGTCGCGGTCGTCGAGCAGGCCGGCGCCCAGGGCGGTCTGCAGGAGCACGTTGCCTTCTTCATCCAGATAGGCGGCACTGGCGCGGCCCGCTACGGCACCGGTGTGTGCGGTCAAACGATTATCGAGGTCCAGCCGCAATACGAACGGCGTGTAGTCGAGAGCGACGAACACCGCCTGAGGTCCATTGCGAACAATCCAGTTGCCGGAATCGTCGGCAGCATAATGGCTGTTGATGAAAGCAATCAGGCCGGCGTGGCTGATGCCCTCCCCTTTCAGTTTCCAGCACCCACGCCGGTTGAGCGACAGCCAGCCGTAGCAGGCAGGTATCTGGGGCCACTTCAGGACGGCAGAAGGATCAGAGCCAGGCATTGGTCATTGCCCTCGCCAGAAGCGAAAAGGGGGCCAGGCCCCCTCCGCATATGCGACGCTGCATCAAGCTGCTTCAGTGGTGATGCCCATGTTCGCCGTGGACATGGCCGTGAGTGACTTCTTCGTCGGTCGCCGTGCGTACGCCGGTCACCGTGCAGGAGAACAGCAGAGCGATACCGGCCAGCGGATGATTGCCATCCACCACGACCTTGTCGTCCGCAATATCAGTGATGGTGAACAGCATATCGTCGTCTTCGCCGTCTTCGCTGCCGCGCTCGAATTGCATGCCGACTTCGATGTTCTCGGGAAACAGCTGACGCGACTCGATGGCGACCAGCTCGGCGTCATATTCGCCGAATGCATCCTCGGGTTCCAGTTTCACTTCCAGGGCGTCACCCACGGCTTTGCCCTGAAGTTCTTCCTCGATCCGATCGAAAATTCCGCCATAGCCGCCGTGCAGGTAGACCAGTGGTGCCGCGCCTTCGTCGATGGACGTGCCATCAACGTCCTTGACGCTGTAATTGAGAGTGACGACGGTGTTCCTAGCGATGAGCATGTTGCTTTCCTTTGCCGTTGAGGCTTTTAACAAGTTGATAAACCTCGGCGGCATGCCCTTTCGGATGCACATCGTAGAGGGCGTGACGAACGATGCCTTCCTTATCGACGACGAATGTGGAACGTATTACACAGAGCTTCTTGTGGCCGTCCCGTTCGCGAAACTGGGACACGCCGAACTTGCGACAGACATCACCTTCCTCGTCCGACAAGAGCCGCACCGACAGGCCGTGCTTGTCGCGAAAATCCGCGTGCGAAAGACAATCGTCACGCGAGACGCCGAGGACGACACAGTCAAGGCGGGCGAATTCGTTTTCGTGATCCGAGAAATCAGCGGCCTCCAGGGTGCAATAGGGGGTTCCGTCGCGCGGATAGAAAAACAGCACGGCATGTTGGCGACCGCGCAGCGAGCCAAAATCGAACCACTCCATATCGGCGTCGGGCAGCGAAAACTCCGGCGCTTTTTCACCTTGATGCAGCATGTGGTTCTCCTTCTTCGGCGAACTCGGTTCATTCTAACCGAGTCTACCGGGAAGGACTCAAGTGCTGCCGCCCTCCCCGTCGAGGCCCAGCGCATCCTCGTGCCGATGCGGGCTGGCAAGGTATTCGAGGGAGCGCATTTCGATCAGGCGACTGACGGTGCGCTTGAATTCGCCGGCCTGCACGCCTTGCGTGTACAGCTCTTCGGCCGGACAGGCGGCGCCGATGATGAGCTTGACGCGGTGGTCGTAGAGCACATCGACCAGCCAGGTGAAACGCCTGGCTTCGCTGGCCATGTCGGCCCCCATCCGCGGCACCTTCGAGAGAAACAAAGTGTGGTGCCGATTGGCCAGCCAGAGATAGTCATTCTGTGAGCGCGGACCGCCGCACAGTGTCGTGAAATCGAACCAGATCACCCCGGGCGCCCGATGCACCACCGGCAATCGCCGGCCCAGCACGTCGACCGGTTGCGTGTGCCCGGGACCGCCCGATATCTTGCTGAACGTCTGCGCGATGACAGCCTCGGCTGCGGCATCGTCGTTCGCGATGAATACCTGGGCCTGCTCCAGCGCCCGCAGACGATAATCGATGCCGGCATCGATCTCGATCACATCCAGTTGCCGCCGCAAAAGATCGATGGTCGGCAGGAATAGTTCGCGCTGCAGCCCGTTCGGATAGAGGCCATCCGGAGGATAGTTGGAGGTGATGCAGAACACCACGCCGGCGTCGAACAGGGCCTGCATCAGGCGGCCCAGCATCATGGCGTCGGCAATGTCGGAGACGTGGAACTCGTCAAAGCACATCAGGCGGGTTTCCCGCGCAATGCGCGCCGCGACTTGCGCGAGTGGATCGGATTGGTTGCGATGCGCGCGCAGGGATTCGTGAATCTCGCGCATGAAGGCATGGAAATGCACGCGGCGCTTGCGCTGATAGGGCACGGCGGCAAAGAAGCAATCCATCAGGAAGCTCTTGCCGCGCCCTACCCCGCCCCAGAACCAGACGCCGCGCGGCAGTTCGGGATTGACCAGAAGCTTGCGCAGGCGACTGCGCCGCGCCGCCTTGAGCGCCAGCAACCCGTCGTAGAACTGCTGCAGGCGCCGGGCCGCAACAAGCTGTGCCGGATCGGCCTCAATGCCGCGCGCGGCCAACGCGGCATTGAAGCCTTCGATCATGCCGTCTTTGGGAACCTTGAGGATTTTGTGGGGCATCAATGACAAGGGCGGCCGGGCTGACCCGGCCGCCCTGATAGGACAGGCAACAGGTTCAGAAGTGTAGCGCGCGCTTGTCGACGGCCAGCGACGCTTCGTGCATGGCCTCCGACAAGGTCGGATGGGCGTGACAGATGCGTGCGATATCCTCCGATGCAGCATTGAACTCCATCGCCACCACGGCCTCGGCGATCAGCTCGGATGCATTGTTGCCGATCACATGGACGCCGAGAATGCGGTCGGTCTTGGCGCAGGCGATCATCTTGACGAAACCGGTGGTGTCGCCCTGCCCCAGCGCACGGCCGTTGGCGGCAAAGGGGATCTGGCCGGTGCGATATTCGACGCCTTCATTTTTCAATTGCTGTTCGGTCTTGCCCACCCAGGCGATTTCCGGATGCGTGTAGATGACCCAGGGCACGGTATCCAGATTGACATGGCCCTTCTGTCCGGCGATGCATTCCGCCACCATGACGCCCTCTTCCATGCTCTTGTGCGCCAGCATCGGTCCGGGTACGACATCACCGACGGCCCAGACATTGGGCAGGTTGGTGCGGCAGTTTTTATCCACCGTGATGTAGCCGCGCGGGTTGATCGCCAGACCGACATTCTCGCCGCCTAGACCTTCGGTGTGGGGCACCCGGCCGACGGAAACTATCAGGCGATCGCACTGCAGGGTACGGGATTCATCCCCGAGTTCATACTCGACACTGATGCCTTTCTTGCCGGTTTCGACCTTGGTGATCTTGACGCCGAGCTGGATGTTTAGGCCCTGCTTCTGGGTGAAAACCTTCCAGGCTTCCTTGGCCACTGCCTGATCGGCCGAACCGAGGAAATCCGGCAGCGCTTCGAGGATCGTCACCTCCGAACCCAGGCGCTTCCAGACCGAACCGAGTTCCAGCCCGATCACGCCGGCACCGATGACGCCGAGGCGCTTCGGCGTGGCATCGAAGGCCAGGGCACCGACGTTGTCGCAAATCAGCTTGTTATCGACCGGAATCCCGGGCAGATGCCGGGCCTTCGAGCCGGTGGCGACGACGACATGCGTGGCTTCGACGATCTCGCCATTGACATCGATCCGCCAGCGCTCCTCCTCGCGGTTCACGAACTTGCCGTGGCCGGGCAGCAGCGTGACCTTGTTCTTCTTGAACAGGCCCTTGATGCCGCCGGTCAGTTGGCCGACGATATTGTCCTTGCGCTTCATCATGGTCGCCACGTCCATCTTGACCCCGGTGGCGGAGATCCCGTGCATGACGAAGGAATGGTTGGCCTGCTCATAGAGTTCCGAGGATTGCAGCAGCGCCTTGGAAGGAATGCAGCCGACATTGAGACAGGTGCCGCCCAGGCGCACTTCGCCCTTCGGGTCGGCATAAGCCTCGGATTCGATGCAAGCCGTAGACAGGCCGAGCTGCGCGGCGCGTATCGCCGCCACATAGCCGCCGGGACCGCCGCCGATCACCACCACGTCAAATATCTTGTTTGCCATGGGGATTCCTTAAACGTCGAGCAGGAGGCGGGCCGGATCTTCCAGCGCTTCCTTCATGGTGACCAGGCCCAGTACCGCTTCGCGACCGTCGATGATGCGGTGGTCGTAAGACATGGCGAGGTAGTTGATCGGGCGGATCACGATCTGGCCGTTCTCGACCACGGCTCTGTCCTTCGTCGCATGCACGCCGAGGATGGCCGACTGCGGCGGATTGATGATCGGCGTCGATAGCATCGAGCCGAACACGCCGCCGTTGGAAATCGAGAAGGTGCCGCCGCTGAGGTCTTCCAGCGACAGCTTGCCGTCCTTGGCCTTGGCGCCGAATTCGGCGATCTTCTTCTCGATCTGGGCCAGGCTCATCTGGTCGGCGTCGCGCAGGATCGGCACCACCAGGCCGCGTGGACTGCCGACCGCGATGCCGATGTCGAAATAGCCGTGATAGACGATGTCATTGCCGTCCACCGAGGCGTTGATCACCGGGTATTTCTTCAACGCGGCAACCGCGGCCTTGACAAAGAAGGACATGAAGCCGAGCTTGACGCCGTGCTCCTTCTCGAACTTGTCCTGGTACTTCTTGCGCATTTCCATCACCGGGGCCATGTTGACCTCGTTGAAGGTGGTCAGGATCGCGTTGGTGGATTGCGACTGCACCAGGCGCTCGGCGACGCGGGCACGCAGGCGCGACATCGGCACCCGCTGCTCGGGACGATCGGCAATGATGGCGTCGGCATTGACGACATTGGGCTGCGGCAGGGCCGGCTTGGCCGCAAGAGTTGGCGCTGGCGACACGGCGGCCGGTGCGGCGGCGGCAGGCCGGGCGGCGCCGCTGACGTCTTCCTTGAGAATGCGGCCACCGCGGCCGCTGCCCTGCACGTCGGCGGCAGCAATGCTCTTTTCGTCCATGATCTTGCGCGCAGCGGGCATCGCCGTCGCGGCCGCGGTCGGGGCCGGAGCAGCGACTGCGGCCGGCTTGGCGGCGGCAGGAGCCGCCACGGCGCCTTTGGCCTCGGTGTCAAGTTGCGCAATGACTTCGCCGGCAACCACGGTCTCACCGTTGCCCTTGATGATCTTGACGATCACGCCGCTGTCCGGTGCCGGCAGTTCCAGAACCACCTTGTCGGTTTCGATATCGATCAGGTTCTGATCGCGGGTGACGGCATCGCCTTCCTTGACATGCCAGGCCGACAGGGTGGCTTCGGCCACCGATTCGGATAGCTGGGGTACTTTGACTTCAATAATCATGATTTCTCCGTTATTCCTTGATGCCCAGGGCAGTGTTGACCACTTCCTTCTGCTGCAGGACGTGTTTGGCGGCGTAGCCGACGGCGGGGGAAGGCGACGAGGCGCGTGCCACCGCATCGAGGATCTGCCCCTTCTTGATCAGCCGTTCCAGGCGATGGTGCTTGGCGTACCAGGCGCCCTGGTTCATCGGCTCTTCCTGACACCAGATCAGTTCCTTGAGGTTGGGATACTTCAGCATCTCCTCGTGCAGCCGGCGGTCATCAAAGGGATACAACTGCTCGACACGCACCAGGACGACGTTGTCGATCTTCTTTTCCCGTCGCGCCGCCAGCAGGTCGAAATAGACCTTGCCGGCGCAGGTGACCATGCGGGTGACCTTCTTGGGGTCGACCTGGTCGATCTCGCCGATGATGGTCTGGAAGGTACCGTTGGCCAGTTCTTCGAGCGAACTCGTGGCGTCCTTGTGGCGCAGCAGCGACTTCGGCGTCATGACGATCAGCGGCTTGCGCTGCTTGCGCAGCATCTGCCGGCGCAGCATGTGATAGACCTGCGCGGCATTCGAAGGTACGCAGACTTCCCAATTGAAATCCGCCGACAGTTGCATATAGCGCTCGAGACGCGCCGACGAATGTTCCGGCCCCTGCCCTTCATAGCCGTGCGGCAGCAGCATGACCAGACCGCAACCACGACCCCACTTGGCTTCGCCGGAGGACAGAAACTGGTCGATGACCACCTGGGCGCCGTTGGCGAAGTCGCCGAACTGCGCTTCCCAGACCACCATCTCGTTGGGCGCCGCCGTGGCGAAACCGTATTCGAAGGCCAACACGGCTTCCTCGGACAGCACCGAGTCGAAGCACATGAAGTGGCCCTGGTTTTCCTGGATGTTCTGCAGCGGCCAGAAGATGCCCTCGTCCCACTTCTCGCGATTCTGGTCGTGCAGGGCGGCGTGGCGGTGGAAGAAGGTGCCGCGGCCGACGTCCTCACCCGACACGCGGACGTTGTAGCCGGCCGCGACCAGCGAGGCATAGGCCAGATTCTCGGCCATGCCCCAGTCGACCGGCAGCTTGCCTTCGCCCATCAGCTTGCGGTCGTCGATGATCTTCTGCACCCGCGAGTGCAGCGTGAAATTGTCCGGAACCGTGGTGAGGCGCGTTGCCAGGCGCTGCATCTCGGTCATCGAAACCGTGGTGTCGCACTTCTCGGTATAGGGCACGTCGATGTAGGGCGTCCAGTCGATGGAGAACTTGCTCTGGTAGTCGCTGATCACCGGGTCGATCAGGTGCCGGCCTTCGTCCAGCGCAGCGCGATAGTCCTTGATCATCTGCTCGGCGGCGCCCTTGGCGATGACGCCCTGGGCTTCGAGCTTGTCGGCGTAGAGCCGACGCGTGCCGGGATGCTGGGCGATCTTCTTGTACATCAAAGGCTGCGTCACCATCGGCTCGTCCTGCTCGTTGTGGCCGAGCTTGCGGAAGCAGACGATATCGATCACCACGTCCTTCTTGAATTCCTGGCGGTACTCCATGGCGATCTGGGTGACCAGCGCGACCGCTTCGGGATCGTCGCCATTGACGTGGAAGATCGGCGCTTCGATCATCTTGAAGATGTCGGTGCAATACAGCGAGGAACGGTAGTCGCGCAGATCGGAAGTAGTAAAGCCGATCTGGTTGTTCACCACGATGTGCACCGTGCCGCCCGTGCCGTAGCCGCGCGTGTTGGAGAAGTTCAGCATCTCCTGGTTCACGCCCTGGCCTGCCACCGCGGCGTCGCCGTGAATCAGCACCGGCAGCGCCTGGACTTTGCCCTCGGCGCCGCGGCGCACCTGACGCGCATAGACCGAACCGGCCACCACGGGATTGACGATTTCGAGATGCGAGGGATTGAAGGCCAGCGTCAGATGCACCGGACCGCCCGGCGTACCGACGTCGGACGAGTAGCCCATGTGGTACTTGACGTCGCCGGCCGAGAGCGCCGACTTCTTCTTGCCCTCGAACTCGTCGAACAGCATTGCCGGCTGCTTGCCCAGGGTATTCACCAGCACGTTGAGCCGGCCGCGGTGGGCCATGCCGATGACCATTTCCTGCACGCCGACCGTGCCGGCGGTGCGGATCAACTGGTCCATGGCCAGGATCAGCGCTTCGCCCCCTTCGAGCGAGAAACGCTTCTGGCCGACATACTTGGTATGTAGGTAGCGCTCCAGCGTCTCGGCGTGAGTCAGTTGCACCAAGAAGCGCTTCTTGTCTTCCGGCGTATAGGTCGGCGTGCCGCGAATCGGTTCCAGTTTGTTCTGCAGCCAGCGTTTCTGGCCGACGTCCGAGATGTACATGAACTCGGTCCCGATGGTGCCGCAGAAGGTTTGCCGACATGCCTCGAGGATCTCTCTCAAGGTGGCGGTGTCGGGTACGGCGGCAAAGGAGCCGGTCTGGAACACCTGGCCCAGGTCGGCCTCGGTGAAGCCGTAATGGGAGGGTTCGAGTTCGGGAATCGCGGGACGCTCGCTGCGCTTGAGGGGATCGAGTTGCGCCCAGCGGTTGCCGAGGAAGCGGTAGGCATTGATCATCTGCAGCACCTTGACCTGCTTGCCATCGGAGCTGGCGGCGCGGGACGAAGCCTGCAGGGTGCCCTCCTTCGCCCGCTGGGCGAAGGAGGTGATCACCGGATAGTGGGCCACATCGGGACCCGTGTAGTTGCCGGCACCCGGCAAGGTGCCGAGCTTGTCGAAATAGTCGCGCCATGCCGGCTCGACCGAGGCCGGATTGGCGAGATAGGCGTCGTAGAGTTCCTCGATGTAAGGCGTATTGGTGCCGAACAGATACGAGTTGGACAGCATCTGCTTCATCATTGCATCACCTAATTCTGAATGGGGTAGAGCAAAAAAAGGGGGCGTGGTCCGCCCCTCCTTATGTCTCAGCGCTGGCCCAGCGGCTTGACGTCGCGACGCGCAGCGCCGATGTAAAGCTGACGCGGACGACCGATCTTGTACTCGGGATCGGTAATCATCTCTTCCCACTGCACCATCCAGCCCACGGTGCGGGCCAGGGCGAAGATGCAGGTGAACATCGAGGTCGGGATGCCCAGCGCACGCTGCACGATGCCGGAATAGAAGTCCACGTTCGGGTAGAGCTTCTTCTCGACGAAATAGGGATCTTCCAGAGCGATCTTCTCCAATTCCTTGGCCAGCTTGAACAGGCGGTCGTTCTCCAGACCCAGTTCGGCGAGGACGTCGGCGCAGACCTTGCCCATCAGCTTGGCGCGCGGATCGAAGTTCTTGTACACGCGGTGGCCGAAACCCATCAGCTTGAAGCTGTCGTTCTTGTCCTTGGCGCGCTTGATGTACTCGCCGACGCGGGATACGTCACCGATCTCCTCCAGCATCTGCAGACAGGCCTCGTTGGCGCCGCCGTGCGCGGGGCCCCAGAGGCAGGCAATGCCGGCCGAAATGCAGGCGAAGGGATTGGCGCCGCTTGACCCGGCCAGGCGCACGGTCGAGGTCGAGGCATTCTGCTCGTGGTCGGCGTGCAGCGTGAAAATGATGTCCAGCGCACGGGTCAGCACCGGATTCGGCTTGTATTCCTCGCAAGGCGTGCCGAACATCATATGCATGAAGTTGGCGGTGTAGTCGAGGTCGTTGCGCGGATACATGAAAGGCTGGCCGATGTTGTACTTGTAGGCCATGGCGACGATGGTCGGCAGCTTGGCCACCAGCCGGTTGAACGATACGTTGCGGTCGGCTGGATCCGAAAAGTCCGTGGCATCGTGATAGAAGGCCGACAGCGCTCCCACCACACCCACCATCACGGCCATCGGATGGGCGTCACGACGGAAGCCCTGGAAGAACTTGACCAGTTGCTCGTGCACCATGGTGTGTTTCTTGATCGTGGTCTCGAACTCCGACTTCTGCATCTGGTTCGGCAGTTCGCTGTTCTTCAGCAGATAGGCGACTTCGAGGAAGTTGCAGTTTTCGGCCAGTTGCTCGATCGGATAGCCGCGATACAGCAGCTCACCCTTGTCGCCGTCGATGAAGGTCACCTTCGACTGGCAGCTTGCCGTCGAAAGAAAGCCGGAATCGTAGGTGAACAATCCGGTCTTGGCACCCAGGGTGCGGATGTCGATCACATCGTTGCCGTGAACTCCTGTCATCACCGGGAACTCCACGGTCTTGCCGTCTATGGTCAGGCTTGCTGTGCGATTCGTGCTCATAATCAGATCCTCTTTCAGGTCCGTTGAAATGCTTCTGTCACTCAAAATTGGCGGCGGGTGAAACTTCCCGCAGCCGCTCGATCATTTGCTTCAGTTGTGGATCATCGGTGGTATCCCTGCCGCTCACCAATGCCCACAAGTCATGGTCCTGCAGTTCCAGCAGGCGTTCCAGCGCCGCCTCGCCTTGCGCGTCGAGATCGCATTCATGGCGCTCCCAGAAGCGATCGAAAACCAGATCCAGTTCCAGCAAGGCGCGCCGGCAATGCCATTTCAGGCGATTGATGCGTGCCTTGCGATCTTCATTCACCACCAAACACTCCCACGAAACCGGAAGCCGCTCTAGCGGCTGAACCGAAGTCACCCCCTTCCTCGGGAAGGGGGCTGGGGGGATGGTCATCATTTACCATCATCTCGATGATGGTCAGACGGCACGTCTGACCATCATCTCCTTGATTTTGCCGATCGCCTTGGTCGGGTTCAGCCCCTTGGGGCAGACATCGACGCAGTTCATGATGGTATGGCAGCGGAACAGGCGATAGGGGTCTTCCAGATCGTCGAGGCGCTCGGCGGTCGCCTGGTCGCGCGTATCGGCGATGAAGCGGTAGGCCGCCAAAAGGCCGGCCGGACCGACGAACTTGTCCGGGTTCCACCAGAAGGACGGACAGGATGTCGAGCAGCAGGCACACAGGATGCACTCGTAGAGGCCGTTGAGTTCCTCGCGATCTTCGGGCGACTGCAGGCGCTCGCGCTCGGGTGGCGGATCGTTGTTGATCAGGTAGGGCTTGATCGAGTTGTATTGCTTGAAAAACTGCGTCATGTCCACGATCAGGTCGCGAATCACCGGCAGGCCCGGCAGCGGGCGCAGCACGATGGGTTTGCCCTCGGGGAAGCTGTCCATCGCGGTCAGGCAGGCGAGGCCGTTCTTGCCGTTGATGTTCATCGCGTCGGAGCCGCAGACGCCTTCGCGGCAGGAGCGGCGAAAAGCGATCGAATCGTCCTTGGCCTTGAGCTTGACCATGGCGTCGAGCAGCTTGCGGTCGGTCGATTCGATCTCGACCGAGATGTCCTGCATATAGGGTTTGGCGTCCTGATCCGGATCGTAGCGATAGATCTTGAACTGGACGGTACGGTTGGCGTTCGTCATCGTCATTCCTTGTCTAGTAGGCGCGCTTCTTGAGCTCGATGGTGTCGACACTCATCGGCTTCATCTGCACCGCCTTGTAATCGAGGCGATTGCCTTCGCGGTACCACAGCGAGTGCTTGAGCCAGTTCTTGTCGTCGCGTCCATCCGGCGTTTCCGGGGTATCCGTGGCGTCGTCGCGGACGTGGGCGCCGCGCGACTCGGTGCGGGCATTGGCGGAGGTCATGGTGGCCTTGGCGACTTCGATCAGGTTGTCGAGTTCCAGCGCCTCGATGCGGGCCGTGTTGAACACCATCGACTTGTCCTTGATCTGGGTCCGGGCGACCTGCTCGGCGATTTCGCCGATGCGCTGCACACCCTCGGCCAGCATGCCTTTGAAGCGGAACACGCCGGCATGTTTCTGCATGGTGCGCTGCATGGTCAGCCGTGTGTCATGCACGTCGGCACCATCCTTCTGGTGGTTCAGACGATCGACGCGCGCCAGGGTCTTGTCGATGGCTTCCTGCGGCAAGGGCTTGTGCGCGTTGACGCTGTTCCTCAGATCGGCCACGGCGGTTTCTCCGGCCGACTTGCCGAACACCAGCAGGTCGAGCAGCGAATTGGTGCCGAGGCGGTTGGCGCCGTGCACCGAGGCGCAGGCGCATTCGCCGGCGGCATAAAAACCCAACACCGGCGTGCTCTGGTTGCCGTCCTTCGGTACCACGACCTGCCCCAGATAATTGGTCGGAATGCCGCCCATCTGGTAGTGGGCGGTCGGCACCACGGGCAGGGGCTCCTTGAGGCAATCGACACCGGCGAACTGGACGCCGATTTCATGAATGCCCGGCAGGCGCTTCATGATGGTCTCGGGCGGCAGGTGGGTGATGTCGAGCAGCACGAAATCCTTGTTCGGCCCGCAGCCGCGGCCTTCGTTGATCTCGGTGGTCATCGCCCGCGAGACCACGTCGCGCGAGGCAAGATCCTTGGCGTTCGGTGCGTAGCGCTCCATGAAGCGCTCGCCGGCCGAATTGCGCAGGATGCCGCCTTCGCCGCGCACGCCTTCGGTGATCAGCACGCCGGCACCGGCCACGCCGGTCGGATGGAATTGCCAGAACTCCATGTCTTCGAGCGGGATGCCGGCACGCGCCGCCATGCCCAGGCCGTCGCCGGTATTGATGAAGGCGTTGGTCGACGAGTAGAAGATGCGCCCTGCTCCGCCGGTGGCGAAAATCGTCGCCTTGGCATGGAAGACCACGATTTCGCCGGTTTCCATGTCCATCGCGGTGACGCCGAGCACATCGCCGTCGGCATCGCGCACCAGGTCCAGCGCCTGCCATTCGACAAAGAACTGGGTGTTGACCTTGACGTTGCGCTGGTACATCGCGTGCAGCATGGCGTGACCGGTGCGATCGGCCGCGGCGCAGGAACGGCGCACCGGCTTCTCGCCGAAGTTCGACATGTGGCCGCCGAAGGGGCGCTGGTAGATCTTGCCGTTGTCGAGGCGGTCGAAAGGCATGCCGTAGTGTTCGAGTTCGACCACGACTTCATTGGCCTTGCGGCACATGAACTCAATCGCGTCCTGGTCGCCGAGCCAGTCGGAGCCCTTGATCGTGTCGTACATGTGCCAATGCCAATTGTCTTCCTCGGAGTTGCGCTGGCTCGCGGCAACGCCACCCTGCGCCGCCACGGTGTGCGAGCGGGTAGGGAAAACCTTGGTCAGCACCGCAGTCTTGAAACCGGCCTCGGACAATTGAATCGCGGCACGCAGGCCGGCGCCGCCGGCGCCGACGATGACCGCGTCGAATTTGCGAACGGTGTAATTCAAATTCACAGTCATAGCCTCCAGATGATCTGTACGGCCCAGCCGGCATAGCCGACCAGGGCGAGCAGCGTCAATACGTGCAGAATGACGCGCAGCGCCGCCGAATTGAGGTAGTCCATCCAGATGTCCCTGATGCCGACCCAGGCGTGATAGCAGAGGCTGACGATGAACAGGAAGCTGATGTAGCGGATGAAGCCGTTGGCCATGAAAGCCTGCCAGGCCTCGCGCGACGCGGTTGCGCCACCCAGTGCCGCAGCGAAGATGATCAGCGTATACACGGCCATGACGACGCCGGTGACGCGCTGCGCCAGCCAGTCCTTGAGGC
>JAUYSD010000214.1 GCA_030696505.1 Sulfuritalea sp.
GGACCATCGATGATCCGCACATTATCCGTCTTGATAAACTTAACCTGCTCGCGTGGACCGGACGCGCCCGCATCAACCTGCTTCAGCAACGAATCCACTTCTTCGGACGACAAGGGCGTGGGCTGCGCACCGCCGCCGACAAACCCTGTGACCTTCGGCGTTTCCTTAATCATCTGCAAGGTCTCATCGATCAGCGGGGACTCCAGCTCGACAATGACGTACCCGGGGAAAAACTTTCGCCGGGACGTGCGACGCTTGCCATCCTTAATCTCAATCACATCCTCTGTCGGCACGAGTACCTGCCCCAGCTTCTCAACCAATCCCATTTGATTGGCCCGTTCGAGCAAGCTGGTTTTCACCCGCCCCTCAAATCCCGCGTAGGTATGAATGACGTACCAATTCTTTGCCATGCCCTACCCTCGGATCATTGGTTAACTACCTGCCCTGCGGCCGTTCACACTCACAGCTCACGACTTACAGAATTTTACCCACGACCCAGACGAGAACCGAGTCGATGAACGACAGATACAAGGACATGATAATACAAAACACAATGACCACTGTCGTCGACCCAACCGTATCAGCTCGAGTCGGAAATGAGACTTTCTTTAATTCACCACGCACATCACCGAAAAACTCCCGAATAGTATCTATCGACTTCCTGAACATGCGCGCCTCACCTTCACCAGTAAGAGAGGGAACCGACCACCCCGCTCTTCATCACGCCACCCACATCGAGCCTAGCCCATCCGCTACAGAGCGCTTGGCAGGGGCACTAGGATTTGAACCTAGACTCTCGGTTTTGGAGACCGATGTGCTAGCCATTGACACCATGCCCCTACGACGGCTGGCAGACCAGCCATTGTGCCGGCAACCTACGCCTACTTCACTTCCTTATGGGCATTGTGCTTCCGGCAGAACTTGCAGAACTTATTCCGCTCCAGCCGATCCGGATCGTTCTTCTTATTCTTCATGGTGGAATAGTTCCGCTGCTTGCAGATCGTGCACGCTAAATCAATGATCTCTCGCATCTCAATACTCCCATGCTGTCATGCGACAGCAGTCAGGTTTACGCCAGAATTTCGGTGACGACGCCAGAACCGACAGTCTTGCCGCCCTCGCGCACCGCGAACCGCAGCCCTTGATCCATCGCAATCGGGCTAATCAGCTCACCCGTCACACTCACATTATCGCCCGGCATGACCATCTCCACGCCAGGATTCAACGTCATAATCCCCGTGACGTCCGTCGTCCGGAAATAGAACTGGGGCCGGTAGCCATTGAAGAACGGCGTATGCCGCCCGCCTTCTTCCTTGGCCAACACATAGATCTCTGCCTTGAACTTCGTATGCGGCGTGATGCTCTTCGGCTTCGACAGCACCATCCCGCGCTCCACATCTTCCTTCTTCGTGCCCCGCAGCAAGACGCCGACGTTATCGCCCGCCTGCCCCTCATCGAGCACCTTCCGGAACATCTCCACCCCGGTCACAATCGTGACCTGGTTCGGCCGTAAGCCCACGATCTCGATTTCATCTCCTACCTTGACGATCCCACGCTCGACACGCCCGGTCACGACGGTCCCACGACCGCTGATGGTGAACACGTCTTCGATCGGCATCAAGAACGGCTTATCGATCGGACGCTCCGGCGTCGGGATGTAGGTATCGACCGCTTCCAATAGCTTGAGCAACGACGGCACGCCGAGCGGCCCCTGATCCCCTTCCATCGCCTTCAAGGCTGAGCCATGAATGATGGGGGTCTTGTCGCCCGGAAAGCCGTACTTGGTCAACAGCTCCCGCACTTCGAGCTCGACCAACTCCAAGAGCTCTGCGTCATCGATCTTGTCGGCCTTGTTCAGGAACACCACGATGTAGGGCACCCCGACCTGCCGGGCCAAGAGGATGTGCTCCCGCGTCTGGGGCATCGGACCGTCTGCCGCACTGACGACGAGGATCGCGCCATCCATCTGCGCGGCGCCGGTGATCATATTCTTGACGTAATCGGCGTGGCCCGGGCAATCCACGTGGGCATAGTGACGATTAGCCGTTTCATACTCTACGTGACTGATCGCAATCGTCATAATCTTGGTGGCATCACGTCGGCCCTGGCTCTCGCTCGCCTTCGCCACTTCATCGTACGGAATGTACTTGGCCATGCCCTTCTCCGCACAGACTTTCGTCAAGGCCGCGGTCAACGTCGTCTTGCCGTGGTCCACATGCCCGATCGTCCCGATATTCACGTGCGGCTTCCGCCGCTCATATTTCGCCTTCGCCATGCCTCAACTCCCTTTCTGAAAATCTCCCAACGCACTATTCCCGTCGCGCTAACTAAATAATACGCGCACTGATCGAGCAAGCCCTACCTGGAGCCCACGACGCGGATCGAACGCGTGACCTCGTCCTTACCAAGGACGTGCTCTACCAACTGAGCTACGTGGGCCTTCACTTCACGCCTTTTCCCGTCGCGCCCATCGTATTCGCTCCGGGTCGAGCAAGCTCGGTTTGGAGCGGGCGATGGGATTTGAACCCACGACAGCCAGCTTGGAAGGCTGGAACTCTACCACTGAGCTACGCCCGCCCGTCGTCTCCCCACACTCGATGCCGCACAGCTCCCAACACCACACTCAATCAAGCTTCCGGTCCCACAAACCTACATGGTGGGCAGGCAAGGATTCGAACCTTGGAAGCCGAT
>JAUYSD010000105.1 GCA_030696505.1 Sulfuritalea sp.
CGACAAGGTCACTCATCGCGGTCTCCCGAAAAATGCTCGAACTCGTATTCGGTATCGTTAGCCTTGCCGTAATCCACCCGTTTCTTCTCCTTTACATAGCGAATCCGCACGTCCTGGTCCCGCCCGTAAAAGTTCTTAAGTCGTTGCGGGTCCGTGATAGCGCTGGATGGGCCCGGGGACTTATTGCTCGGCAGTGCCTTTAACATGAGATTGCACGACTTCAGCCCGGGCGCATCGTCCAAGTGATAGACATGAACCTTGGATGCCATCTTTTGGACGTAGAACCCTCGTTCGAGAGCGAAGCGCTGCGTCGTTGCTAGTACAGTTTGCGGCCACTCCAGTTCGTCGTCGTCGGCAATGACGACCATCCCTTCCCCCGCGTACCCGACAGCCTCCATGCCTCGCTCTGCAAAAACATGCACGCTAGCGCCTTGATTGCTTGCGCCCCACGGGGGATTCGTATAGAAGCAATCGAACAAGCCCTCTTTCGGGAACGGATCGATAGCGTTGTACAGCACGGCGTTCAACGTATCCAAGCGCTCGTGATCGGCAAAGCGATTGACAGCACCACAAATCCGCTCATCAAAATCGAAGACGGTAATGCGCGACGGCCCATATTCAAGGATGCCCTTGTGCTTGAGGTAGGCAACGCATACGCTGATTGCATCGCCGTCACCGATAAAGACCAGTCGCTTCTTGTCGGCCCACTTGGCAACAAGTTCGCTTTGCAGAACCATATCTCCAGCCTTCATGTAAATCTGGTCCAGCGTGCGTATAGGCCTCGGTCGATTCTGTATAACGTCAGATATCGCGTTGATAGCAGCCCGCAAATCAATGTCTCGACCTGCCATGCACCCTCCCATGTCTATGTGTCTAAGTTATGCGGTCAAGCATAAATGATTTAGGGACGGTTCGCTCATCAAATGACATGCCGTGCAGGAACGGGGCGCAGGAGGGACCATTTTTCGCTTGATCCTGATAGCAAGAGGGCTTTACCCGGCTACGTTTGAGAACCCGCCTGGGCGATTTATCCGGTCTCACTCGCCTCTTGCCTCAATGCGGCGCGAAGAAATACTCGGCCGAGTTCAAGGTGCAGCTGTAAGAATGAAACTCGAATTATGGTGAATTATGTTCGCTACCGTAATTTACGGTTCGGAACATAATTGATTCCCACTCTGCGGCGTCATTCTGCCGTTGGGCCTCAATTCGGTTGCGATGGCTCACCGGCCAGTCCCGTCAAATTCTTGCTTACCAAACAGATTCCTAGCATCGTTGTCGTCGCTACGAGCTTCGGAATTCCAGGTTCGTTGAACCAGTTGATCGACCACGTTCTTTTGGGCGGTCACGGGTTCGCTATCTTTGATTTCTGATTTCCCGGTATCTGCTTCCACCAACCCCAATACTGTCTTTATCCCGCTCTGTATTCTCTCAGCGAACGTATCGACGCAGTCCAGGTTTCCATGCGTTGTCTTCGCGCGCCGAAATTCTGGTGTCTGGGACTTCGACATCCACCGACTGCGTATTGCGCTTTCCCTCAAAAATCTGCGCCATTCCGCCGGATCGATGCGCGTCAAGTCATGCTTGGCCATAAACAATGTCGCAAGCGCCGTCTTGTGGCGCTCCCCTTCGACTACATAGCATAGTCTGTCCTGGTGCTCGATCTCGACGATTGCCACCCGTCTGGTATATCCGCCATTGCTATCCGGCACGATCGACCACGTGATCGGCTTTTTCTTGGCCGGATTGCGTTTTGGAAACTCTACACAGGCAGGCACAAGGCTGAAGTCAATTTCGTTCCCAAGGTTTGCGATAAAGCGAACCGCGAATTCTGGTGTGGCGCGCAATTGTTCAATCGCCTGAAAGAACGTATCGAGCGTCGCCGGAATGAGTACTGGTTTCGGCCGTTTGAGATCCTCCGCCTTCGGTGTTCTGACCTTGATCGGGCGATTCCGTATCTCTCCCCACATTCCCTCGCCGGTCGACAATCCAGGCACAGGCGGATTTGTGCCGGTGATCACCGGAAAGCCTCGCACCTTCTGCTTATCCTTCTTCGGCTTAATGAGTTCTTTTCCAGCAAGGAACGCGAAGCGGTCCTCGTGGATGTCGATCTTCAGTATCTCGCAATCCTTGCTTGGTTCATCGTCGGTATTGACTAGGTTCTTGTCTTCGTCGTCAGGCGACTCTTCATCATCCTCATTCTCAATCAATGTGACCCAACCATGGGGCAGGTTCGGGTCGTCGCAGTTTTCGCCCTTTATGTTGTCGTTGTCCCGAGTACGTACGAGTTGGTCGAACGGAAACGACGCCGAACACTTGAGCATGCGCAACACGAGGAATCGGTTGGTACCCGTAGGTCCCGGTAGCGGCAGGCCGACAGCTCTAATTTCGGTGCCACCCTCAAATGGAAAGCCGCAGCGCAGCGGGTAGAACGGAGGCGGATTCCCTCCATGCCAGTCGGTACCGAATCTCTGATAGTCGTTGTAGAGGGCGCGGACCTGCATTTGCATGTGCGTACTGGATCGAAACCGTGCAAGCGTCCACGCATCCGTGTCGTCAATGAAATCCTTTAGGTGAATTCTGTGGACTCCGTCGCCGAGGTCACCGCTCTTCTCATAGTTAAATGTGTTGTGGTAGCGGCCCCAAAATAGCTCTTGCGCTAGCCGCGTGGACGCGCCGTAATAGAATCGAATCAGTTCAATCGTCGGGATGATCACAGCCCATGGGTCGCCGCGAACTTCGATAGCTGCCACCATTGTCTGCGCGGCTATGCGCCAATGTGCCGTGCCAAAGTTGTAGGCTGACGGCGGCATAACCTTGTGCTTCTCATACAACTCACCTATCGTCAGGATTCGCACCTTCGCCGTGTCGAACGCCAGGGTTCTCTGGAAGTTCCCTGTATTGACCGGAATAGGCCGGCGATTTCTCCAACAGGACGAAATCGAGACATACGGCAACATGCCGACGCCGATTTTCGCGTTGAATTTTTGATTGGAGGTAAGGGCGGCCGGGCTTAGCGGATCGGTGACGTCATCCGGTACCCGCGAGAGCAGCACCTCGATCACTGGTTCGCTTGGAACGCGGGGATTCTTGGAAATGCCCCCAAACAACACGACGCGCCAGAGGTGTTCGCCCCGAGGGAACGTTTTGATTCCATAGACGGGCTTCTTCGCCATTTCGGCATGATACCCAATTCACCGATATTCGCAAATATCGTTGGCGATTCAGCGCATCGTTCGCGTTCAGTGTTGTTACATTGTTGTCTGATCGCAATTACCGATGGGCTTTACACCGCCGCCGACCAGCGCCGCGCTGGAGGCCGAGTGGTGCGGCGCCCTGAAAGGCCGTTGGGTCCATTGCGCGAGGGTGAAGCTGCCGGCCAGCGAATGCACCGCCGCGCTCTCCAGCGCTTCGGCATCGGTCATCGGCGGCAGCAGGCCGGGCAGGCGCTGCGCCAGCATCGACTTGCCGGCGCCCGGCGGTCCGCTCATGAGCAGTGAATGGCCACCGGCGGCCGCGACTTCGAGCGCGCGTTTGGCCTGCGCCTGGCCCTTGACCTCGGCCAGGTCGGGATAGCGGACGAAAGTTGGCGCTGGCGGCACGGCGAAGGGCGCCAGCAGTTCGCGCCCGGCGAGGTGGGCGCAGACCTGCAACAGGTTTTGTGCGGGCAGGATGCTCATGCCCCGGATCAGCGCGGCTTCCGGCGCGCTTTCCAGCGGCAGCACGAAGGCGCGGGCTTCCTGGTGCTGCGGCCCGGCCTCGCGGCGGATCGCGGCGCACATCGCCAGCGTGCCGCGCACCGCGCGCAAGTCGCCGGAGAGCGCCAGTTCGCCGGCGAATTCGTGGGCATCGAGATTGGCCGCCTTGATCTGGCCGGAGGCGATCAGGATGCCCAGTGCGATCGGCAGGTCGAAACGCCCCGATTCCTTGGGCAGGTCCGCCGGCGCGAGGTTGACGGTGATGCGCCGCTGCGGGAACTCGAAGCCGCAATTCTGGATCGCGGCGCGCACCCGGTCGCGCGCTTCCTTGACTTCGGTGTCGGGCAGGCCGACCAGGGTGAATGAGGGCAGGCCTGCGGCGAGATGGACTTCGACCGTCACTTCCGGGGCCGCGAGGCCCGCCAGCGCTCGCGAGCGGAGTACGGCGAGCGACATCGACGGCCTAGCGGGCGGCCGGGTCCGGCGGAGCCGTCTGGCTGCGTGCTTCGAATTCCGCGATACGCGCTTCGAGCGCTTCGAGTTTGGCGCGCGTGCGGGTCAGTACCTCGCGCTGCACATCGAATTCCTCGCGGGTGACCAGGTCGAGTTTGCCAAACAGGCCGGCGAGCGCCGCACGCAGGTTCCTTTCGACATCGCCGGCCGGTGTCGCCGCCAGCAGGGATGACACGCGGGCGGACATTTCGTCGAGCAGTCTGGGATTCAGCATGTTGTAGGAGCGCTTTGGTTTGACGAGGAAAACGTCTTCTTGTTTCCGCCTGGGCCACGGCCGGTTTCAGCGGCGCCAGGCGCCACGGCCGGAGCCAAAGTCTAGCACAGCGACGCCGCCGCCCGGGCTCGCTGCGGACGCCGCACCACCACGGTGCGCGGTGCGTCCGCCGGGGGCTCAGTTTGGTGCGGCGGCATCGCTGCGGCTCTGCGAGCTTATTTCAAGCCATTGATTATAAATGTAATAACTGTCTGGCACGGTCTCTGCATTAGGCAGGCTGTAGTTTTTCCATTCTTCCAAGGAGCATAACCATGCGCAAATCCCTGATCGCCGCCGCTGTCGCCGGCCTCGTTTCCCTTCCGTCGCTTGTCATGGCCCAGGCTGCCGCGCCGGCCAGCCCGCATACCTTTACCGGCAATGTCGGCTTCGCTACCGAATATCTGTATCGCGGCATCGCCCAGACGCGTGGCAAGCCCGCGTTGCAAGGCGGCTTCGACTACGCCCATGCCAGCGGCTTGTACGCGGGGGTCTGGGGTTCCAACATTTCGTGGATCGGCGACGCAGTCGCCGGTGCCAGCGCCAGCCTGGAAATCGACGTCTACGGTGGCTACAAAGGTTCGCTGGGCGGGGATTTCGGTTACGACATCGGCGTGCTGACCTATAACTATCCGGGCACGGGCAAGACTGTCACCGGCGTCCAGGAGCTCAAGCAGGATACGACGGAAGTGTACGGCGCCCTGTCTTGGAAATGGCTGACGGTCAAGTACTCGCATTCGACGGGTGCCTTGTTCGGCTGGCCGAAGAATCCGGGCGCACTTACCGACAAGACCACCGGCAGCGGCTACCTCGAGCTGAACGCCGCCTACGACCTGGGCAACGGCTGGGGCATCAGCGGCCACATCGGCGACCAGAAGGTCAAGGGCAACGGTCCGGCCTCGTACTCCGACTACAAACTCGGCGTGACCAAGGATCTCGGTTTCGGCGTGGTCGGCCTGGCCTATTCCACCACCAACGCCAACGATTCCTGCACCGGCGCCGCAGCCACCACCGCCAACGATGTGTACTGCTTCGTGAACAACAATGGTACGAATGCCTACTCCGCAGGCAAGGACAAGCTCGTGGCCACCTTCAGCAAGACGTTCTGATATTGATTGAAATCCCGCCGGCGACCCGGCCGGCACCGGCGGGATGATTTGACATTTACCCAAGTTCCTCCAATTTTTAAAGGAAACAGCCATGAAACTCGTCACCGCCATCATCAAGCCGTTCAAGCTTGACGAGGTACGCGAGGCCCTCGCCGCCGTCGGCGTGCAGGGGATCACCGTTACCGAGGTCAAAGGGTTCGGCCGGCAGAAAGGTCATACCGAGCTCTATCGCGGCGCTGAATACGTCGTCGATTTTCTGCCCAAGGTCAAGGTCGAAGCGGCCATCCGCGACGACCTGCTCGACCAGGTCATAGAAACCATAGAAAAATCAGCCAGCACCGGCAAGATCGGCGATGGCAAGATTTTCGTTTTCGACGTCGAACAAGTCATCCGCATCCGCACCGGCGAAACCGGTGAGGAAGCCCTCTAAGGGAGAACTCAAAATGAGAAAGATGCTAGCTATCCTGCTGACGGCACTGACCGTCGGCATCGCCGGCGGCGCCTCCAGCGCCTGGGCCGACGACAAGCCGACGGCCGAGGCGGCGGCACCCGCCGCGGCCGTCGCCGTGGCGCCTGCCGCCGCTGCCGAAGCGGCACCGGCGCCGGCGGCTGCGCCAGCACCGGTGCCCAACCGCGGCGACAATGCCTGGCTGATGGTCGCCACGGCCTTCGTCATCCTGATGAGCATTCCCGGCCTGGCGCTGTTCTACGGCGGCTTGGTGCGCAGCAAGAACATGCTGGCGGTGCTGATGCAGGTGTTCGTCATCTTTTCGGTGATCAGCGTGTTGTGGGCCGTGTATGGCTACAGCGTGGCCTTCACCGAGGGTAACGCCTTCTTCGGCAGTCTCGACAAGCTATTCCTCAAGGGCATCACGCCGGATTCGGCGGCGGCCACCTTCAGCAAGGGGGTGGTGGTTTCCGAGTTCATCTTCGTGGCCTTCCAGGGCGCTTTCGCGGCCATCACCTGCGGCCTGATCGTCGGCGCCTTCGCGGAGCGCGTCAAGTTCTCCGCGGTGCTGCTGTTCATGGTGCTGTGGTTCAGCTTCAGCTACCTGCCGATGACGCACATGGTCTGGTACTGGACCGGTCCGGATGCCTACACCACGGCTGAAGCCGCGGAAAAGGCCACCGCCACCGCCGGCTACCTGTTCCAGAAGGGCGCGCTCGACTTCGCCGGCGGCACGGTGGTGCACATCAACGCCGCGATCGCCGGCCTGGTCGGTGCCTACATGGTCGGCAAGCGCGTCGGCTACGGCAAGGACTCGATGGCGCCGCATTCGCTGACCATGACCATGATCGGCGCCTCGCTGCTGTGGTTCGGCTGGTTCGGTTTCAACGCCGGCTCGGCGCTCGAAGCCAACGGTACGGCGGCCCTGGCCTTCGTCAATACCTGGCTGGCCACCGCGATGGCGGCGACCACCTGGATGGTGGCGGAGTGGATGGTCAAGGGCAAGCCCTCGATGCTGGGTGCCGCGTCAGGTGCCGTATCCGGTCTGGTGGCGATCACTCCGGCAGCCGGTTTCGTCGGCGTGGTCGGCGCCCTGGTGATCGGGGGCCTAGCCGGCGTGATCTGCCTGTGGGGCGTCAATGGCCTGAAGAAGCTGCTCGGTGCCGACGATTCGCTCGACGTGTTCGGCGTGCATGGCGTCGGCGGCATCCTCGGTGCGCTGCTGACCGGCGTCTTCGCGGCGCCCAGTCTGGGCGGCAGCGGCATCTACGACTACGTGGCGAACAAGGTCGCGGACAACTACGACATCATGGGCCAGGTCATGATCCAGGCCACCGGCGTCGGCGTGACCCTGATCTGGTCCGGCACCGTGGCCTTCGTCTGCTACAAGATCGTCGATATCTTCATCGGCCTGCGCGTGCCGGAAGACGAAGAGCGCGAAGGTCTCGACATTACCTCGCACGGCGAGTCGGCCTACCACAACTGACCTGTCTCCCTCGCTCCCTTCGCCAGGAGGAAGCGGGCCGCGGAGCCTCCGCACTCCTCCCGCGGTTCTTGATCGGGCGCCTACTCGGCGCCCGATTTTTATTCTGCCTGCCGCTATCGCGGTGGTCCGCTCACTTGCCGAAGGCGAGGCAGGGGTCCGGGCGCTCGGCGCGCGGCGTGAACCAGATGATGTCGTAGGGCGCGATGCCGCCGACGCGTTCGTTCTCATACTGTGTCGGCGCCGTCCTGTCAGCGCCAACTTCCACGAATCCGATCGACAGCACGCGGGTACCGGGACGGCGAGCCTCAAGATAACGCGGCACGCCGACGTCGCGCCGGGCATGGCCGCGGCCGAGAATGAAGACCACACCCCGCTGCAACTGGTCCAGCGCCGAGTCGGCCAGCGTCGCGTCGCGCAGGCGCTGGGCGAGGACCAGGCCGTCGCGCAGTTGCGCCGAAACCTTGCCGCAGTGCGAGGCCTCGATCAGGCCGGCCATGTAGGCTTGCCGCGCGTCGTCCCAGACCGCCAGGAGTGCGAGGCGACGCTGCTCGCCGACGGCCAGCGTCGCAAAGCCTTCGCGCACCACCGGGCGCGTCGCGCCGCGCGGCAGGTTGGCCGCCCGCAGCGGAATCCGTGTCGAGTCGGCCAGAGCCACCAGCGCGCGGTAAAGCGCCCAGTCCCAGCCGCGCATCAGCGGCGCAAGATCCTTGCCGGCCTTGCGCGCCTCGTCGATCGCGGCCTGCTGGTCGTTGTCGAACTGTTCCATCAGCAGGGCCGGCCGGGCGCCTGCATCGAGCCGCGTCTGCAGAATCCTGAGCTGCAGCAGATGGTGTTGCGGATTGTCATGGGTTTCGCCCAGCAGCAGCGCTTCCGCCTGGCCGGCGCGGCGCAGCAGTTCGGCTTCGTCGATGTAGCCGCCGGCGGCCACGTCCCAGAGCCGTCCGGCAAGCGGATGGTCCGTGTCGCGCAGAGTCCCGGGCGGGACTTGGGCGCAACTCGTCAGCAGCAGGAGGGAGAATAAGGCGGCAAACAGGCGCGGCCGCGCGCGAGGGTGTGGGGAATTATGCATCGACCCATCATAGCAAGCAGCGGCGTCGGGCGGCCGCCGGCTACTTCTCGGTCTGCTTATCCAGCAAGTCCAGAATCTCACGGGCCGGGGTGATTCCGGCCTTCTCCGCCGCGCCCAGCCAGCGCCGGGCTTCGTCCAGGTTCTGCGCCGTGCCCCGGCCGGCGGCATAGAGGCGGCCGGCATTGAACTGCGCCGGCGGGAAGCCGCTTTGGGCCGCGGCCAGGTAGTACTCGAAGGCTGCTTTTTCGTCCTTGGCGACGCTGCGGCCCTTCTCGTACAGCTCGCCGAGATTGTTGCGCGCCGAAGCTTCGCCCTGTTTGGCCGCCTCGCGGTAATACCTCGCGGCGCGCGCCACATCGACCTTGCCGCCTATTCCTTCGGCATGCATCCAGCCGAGCAGGGACTTGGCGCTGGCCCGGCCGTCGTTTGCGGCACGCTCCAGGCGGGAAAAGGCACAGGGCGCATCCGGGGGTTGCGCTTCGAGGCAGATGCGCCCGAGTCGCTCGTTCGCCGCGACATGGCCGCCATCCGCGGCTTCCTTCAACAGCGCAAAGGCGCGCGCCGGGTCGTTCTCCTCGATGCATTGGGCGTGGCGGAACTTGGCGCCGCCGAAACCCTTGTCGAGCGCCGCGGCGAAGTGTGCGCAGGCGCGCTCGACACTGGGTTGTTCCAGCATGCCGTGCAAGGCGAGTGCGCCAAGCGCGTATTCGGCGGCGCCGATGCCGCGCGCCGACATTGTTTCCAGGCCGGGGCGCGTGTCGGCGAAGCGGGTCTGGATCTGCTCGCGGTAAGCGTTGAAGAGGTCGTCGTCGCCGCGCGACAGCGCGCGTTCCGCGGCACGCGCCGAACGCAGCGCAAGTACCGCAAGCTTCTGTCGCGACGAGCTGTCATCGGGGTCGGCCGCCAGTGCGTTACGTAGGGCAATGGTCTCGCCGCTGATGATCTCCAGTTCGTTGACCGGATCGATCTGCGCCGGCGCTGCGGCCTTGGCATTTCGAGCAGCGGCGCGCGACTTGTTCGCTTTGGCTTTTTGCTTGACCGTCCTCGCGTCGGCCTGACGCGGTTTGGCTTTCGCCCAGATATCCTCAGCAGGCGCCGTTGCCAGTCCCAACGCCACGGACAGGCAGGCGGCAATACGGTAATATTGCTTTAAATCAAAAATTAACATCATATTGATGAAGTCATTCCTCTACTTGGGCGGGTTCGTGTGCAAGGCTGTTCTGGCTTCCGCGCTGGTTCTCGCCGTGCATCCTGCCACAGCGCAGAACGTAAATGAGGATGCCGCGGAAACGCTGGCCAAGGCGGGCGGTTGCTTCAAGTGTCACTCGGTCGAGAAGGCCAAGAAGGCGCCATCCTATAAAAAAATCGCGCAGAAATACAAAGCCAAACCCGATGCCGAAGCTGCCTTGATCAAGCATCTTTCGGGCAGCAAGTCGGTAACGGTCGAGGGCGGCGGCGACGAACAGCACGAGCCGCCGCCGGCCAAGGACGCTGCCGACCTGAAGAACCTCGTGCAATGGATTTTGTCGCGCGGATAATGCCGGCGTAATGGCGTCATCCAAAATGAAACAGGCCGCGCATGGCGGCCTGTTTGCTTGGTGCGTGACTTCGATTACCAGCTCTTGACCACCGCCGAAACCCCGAACACGTGATTGCTGTAACGCGGCGCCTGCTGGCCGGTAAACAACACGTTGACGTTGGATGTTGCGCCGACATCGCTAAGCGCCCAGTCATAGGAATTCAGGTTCTCGTAGAGATAGTTGAAGCGCCAGCTCAACTGCTTGCTGTAATCCCACTTGGCGAAAAGTTGCAGCGTATGCAGCCGGTTCCAGGTGTCGGGCACGGGTTGCGCGGTTCCGGCGTTGTTTGTCACCCCGCTCATGCCGGTGCCCCGGTTCAGCACATAGGTGCCGCCGAAGTCCCATTTTTCCTCGGGCTGCCACTTGAGGCCGAATCCGACCGTGTGGTCGCGGTAGATCATGTCGCCGTTCCAGTTGTTGGTCTCCAGCGCACCGGACGGGTTGCCCCGCGACCAGACCCTGCCGGTTTCCCTGACGCCAGTCTGTGAGAAGTTGGCGAAGGCGAAAGTCGTCAGGTTTTCCTCGGGCTGATATTGCAGATCCAGGCTCACGCTGCCGCCATCGGCACTTTCGCGCCCCAGGCAGGTGCCCGAGAGGGCGGCGGTGACTGCCAGTGGCTGCAGTGCGTCGGAGAACCGGCCGCAGTCCGGGCCGCGCATTTTCTGCTGGTAGCCATCGACGCTGCCTTGCAGACTGACCGTCTCGCTGACGGTCCAGTTGCCGCCTGCGCGCAGGCGATCCTCATCGAAGTCGGCGTACATGAAGGAACGCATGCTGGGATTATTGGTCAGCCTGCCGGTCGCGCCAGCCTGGAAAACCGGATCGGTATAGGTGTTGCGGAAGTAAACGTTCTTGTCGTAATCGGCACCGCGGCGCTGAGTGCGGCTATAGCCGACGCTGCCGAGGAACTCGTCGGAGATTGGCCGGCGCAGCTCGACCGATAGTTTGTTGGTCTGGGTATCGGTGCGGTCGCTCAAGGTGTATTTCTTGTCGCTGTGCTCCAGCCCGGCGCGCAGCACTGTTTTTGCCGCGATTTCATAGTCGCCTTCGAGGCTCAGCTTGTTCTCGGTGGTGCTGACCGGCGCATTGGTGCGAATGGTCGCTCCGGCTACGGGCACTCCTGCGGCGCCGTCACGGCCGATGTAGGCGTATTGGGCAATCGGAGTCCGGTTGTCGCTGTCGCGATACTGGTAGGCAACCTTGAGATTCATCTTGTCGATCGGTTTTGTCGTCAGCGCAATATCGAGCAGCGTGTTGACGACCTTGCCGTCCAGCGAACTGCGCGGGAGCCCGGCGGTAGTGCTGGCGGCCACGGTTGTGCCGTTGGCCGAATAGGGCAGGAAGGCTTCGTTCTGGCGTGCGATACCGTAGCTGTAGGTCGCGGAGAGGCGCGTTGTCTTGCCGAACCGGTAGGCGCCAGTGGCAAAGATCTGGTGGTGGTCGTTGTCCGGCGCCAGCGAAAGACGCCCCAGCGTACCCAGTGCCGAGCCCGGATCCTGAACCGTGAGTGCGTTCAAGCCGTTGCTGAAGCGCGAGTAGTTGTAGCCGAGCTGGAACTGGGCGAGCTTGGAGGTGTAGGACAGCACGGCCTCGATCTGCTGCGTCCTGTCGTCGATCTGATAGGGCAGAATCGCCGCTTCGCCGCTGGGCGCAAACGACATTCCGGTCATCCGGGTGCCGTCGCGACGGTCTTCGCGGTAGCTGACCTTGTAGTCCCACTCGTTGCCCAGCAGGCCTTTCAGTCCGAGGCGGTAGATGTCGCGGCCGTGCTGAATCTCGAAGGGCTGCAGCAAGGCCGGGTTCATCGTGGTCGGATTGGTGACCCACGCCCGGGCCGGCAAGGTCAGGTTGCTGGTGCCGAGACCCTGGTGGATGAACATTGCGGATTCGGTCTGCGACTTTTTCAGGCCGTCGAAGCTGAACGATGCGTCCCAGCGGCCCTGCACGCCACCTTCGGCCTTGAACTTGTGCGAGTCGAGGCCGAGATTGGCGCCATGAATCTGCCAGTACTGCGCATCGTTGGCCTGATCGCGGGAGAGCCAGTTGAAGCCCGCGATGGGGAAGCCGCCCTTGTCGGTGAGGCCCGAAAACTGGCCGAAACGCACCGAGTCGTGCGAGTTGTAGCCGACGCCGAGTTCGACATAGTTGTCGGCCCAGCGCGACATGTCGGCATCGCGGAACATGACCTCGGAATCACGGAACAACTTGATCGTCAGCAGCGGGTCGGCGATGGCGGGCGCCGCGGCAAGCGACGCCAAGGCGGCGCCGACGGCGAGGACGACAGTGCGGCGGCGAAGCGGCGCGTGAATATTCTGTTTCATGGCATCACCTATGGGCAATGTATTGTCGGCTCAGCGCTGCAGGCGCGCGCCGGACGGATGGTTGCTGCCATGGACCTTCATGTGGCAGTTCGCGCAGGCATTGCCGAGTATCCGCTGGGCGCTGCCGGATGTGGGCGCCAAGGTACTGCCGTCGAAGGCTACGTTGGAGTGGCCGATGGCGGTAGAGTGGCATTGCTGGCACAGGTAGGGCATGCGCACCTTGAGCATCGGTGCGATGTTGGTGCCGTGAGGATTGTGGCAGTGGGTGCAATCGTCCTGCGACGGGCGGTGTTCCCAGAGGAAGGGCCCGCGCAGCTGGGCATGGCAGGTGTAGCAGGTTTCGTTGACGGTGTTCTTCTGCAGCGATCCGCGTTGCGCGGTTGACCCGTGCGAGGCGTGGCAGGCCGAACATGAGAAAAAGCCGTTCTTGGTCGGGTGGGTCGATACGCGGTGCAGTTCCGCGCGGCGATCCTTGTGGCAGTCGAAACAGACGCTGGCCTGTGTCTCGGCGACCATCACCGGATCCTTGGGTGCATGCAGGCGGTGGCAACTCGCGCAAGACTGCTTGGTCTGCTCGTGCTTGCTGCCTTGCCAATGAACGCGCGAGCCGGACTGGTGACAACTGAGGCAGGCCTCGTTCTGCGGCTCGGCCGCGCCCTTCTTGCCGAAGACTACCGGCACCAGGCCTTTGACGCGTGGCGTTTTAAGGTGTGCGGAGAGATCGCCATGACAACTGCCGCACATCTTGTCTTCAGGATTGCCGGTAAGCGACTTGCCGGTTGACTCGGGAGTGCGCGCATCGCCCTTGACCGCGTGCTTGGTCCGGGCGATCGCATAGAAGCCTTCATGGCACTCGATGCAGGACTTTATCTCGCCGCTATCGGCACGCGAACGGGTCGGTGCGGCGTCTTCCTTCTGTGTCGTCTGGGCGGAGGCGATGCCGGCAAGGCCGCTAGCGATCAAGAGAGCGAGACCGGCCGCCGCTGCGCGATATTTTTTGATTATCTGGTTCATATGTCTCGTTCCGACGATGCGTTTGAGCAATCCGCGGGTGGAGTTCGTACCCGAACTGGAACGATCCTCCGTAAATCTTGATAAATTACATTACTAAATTTCTCGTTGTCACTGATTCAAACAGACTTTTTTGCTAAAAACAAGCTATTTCCCACATCCCGAGCTATGTCGATAGGCTGATAGTGTTTCTTTTCTGCAACACGGTATTTTTCGCGGCTTGGCCGATCGGCTCATGGAATAAGGTCGAGTTTTGACAACGGCTTATGCCGCAACGCTAATAAATTACGAGAGAATGTTTCCGTCGCCGTCCTCATGGGTGTCGAGGCACGGCGACGGTAGGGCGGCGGGCGGGGCGCCGGCCTGGGCGGGAATTATTTGGCGCGGGTGGCGATGTAGTCGGCAACGATCTTGAATTCGTTGCCCTTCATGTCGTCGGTGACGCCCTCTTCCTTGTGTGTCTTGTTCTTGGTCAGGCGCGCAACGACGCATTCCCAGTCGCCCTTGTACTTCTCCTGGATCTGTTTCATCGGCGGGCCGGTCTTCTTCTGCACATAGGCGTGGCATTGCGGGCAGCCGACGCGGTCGATGACCGCCTTGGCGCTGGCTTCGTCGATAGCGCCGAGCGGAGCTCCGGTCGGGGCCGCGCAGGGCGGCAGATCGGTACCGTCGCGGTAGGCGATCTTCTTTCTGGCGCCGGGTTTGGCTGTTTCCTCCTTGGCAGCGGGCTCCGCCTTGGCGGCTGCTTCGGGTTTCTTCACCTGTGCCTGTGCTTCCGCCTCACGTTTCTGGACGGCGAGGGTTTCTGCGTCCTTTTTCGTCTTTGCTTCGGCTTCCCGCTTGGCGCGTTCGTCGGCGTCACGCTTCTGCAATGCGAGCGCATCGGCCTCGCGCCTAGTTTTCGCCTCCGATTCCTGTTTGGCGGCACGCTCGTCCGCCTCGCGTTTTTTTGCGGCCAGGGCATCTGCATCGCGCTTTGCCGCTGCCTGTGCTTCGGCCTCGCGTCTGGCGCGCTCTTCGCCTTCGCGCTTGATCGCATCCAGCGCAGTGGTGTCCTTACGGGCCTTGGCGTCGGCTTCGCGTCGGGCAAGCTCGGCCTTTTCCTTTTTGGCGGCGGCCTCCTTGCTGGCCTGGGCTTCCGCGTCGCGTTTGGCCAGGGCCTTGGCCTCGGCTTCCTGTCTGGCCTTGGCGGCGGCGTCTTGTCTGGCCTGCGCCTTGGCTTCCGCTTCCTGCTTGGCCTTGGCGGCGGCGTCTTTCTTGGCTTGGACCTTGGCTTCCGCGGCTGCCTTGGCCTTGGCTGCCGCGTCCTGCTTGGCCTGGGCCTTGGCTTCCGCGGCCGCCTTGGCCTTGGCCGCAGCTTCCTTCTTGGCCAGAGCCTTGGCTTCCGGACTGCCGGGTTTCGGCCTTGCGGCTGCCGCCGCCTCTTGCTCGGCGTAGGTGGTCGCGGCCAGCCATTCCGCAATGGCCCGAATTTCGTCCGTGGATATCGATTTGAGTTCGCCGGCATGGCCGGCGGCAGCGGAAATCGCAGCGGATGCTTGCGTCGGATTGCCCTTCAAGGAGGACTTCATGTTTTTCACCGAAGGCGCGATGCTGCGCGCTTCGTAGAAATGACACAGGGCGCAATTCTTCTGCTTGAACAGCAAGCGGCCGTTGGCGCCGGATTGCGCCTGGGCGCCGAATGTCGCCAGCGCGCCCAGCGCAAGGGCGGCGGCACGCAGCGACATGCGGAAAGACCTCGGTTTCATCGATCCGGCCTCAGTCGCTTTGCTTGTTGAAAAATTCCATGGCCTTGACCAGGCTGCGGCGCATGCGATTGAAGGCGGAACTGAGCTGGGCGACTTCGTCGTTGCCCTTCTCGTTGAATTCGCCCATCTCGAAATTGCCTTTGCTGATCTCGTCGGCAATTGCCGCCATTTCGCTCAGGCGGCTGGTGATCAGTGCGGTCAGCATCAGGTTGAGGAGGATGAAGACGGCGACGAAAACGCCGGTGAGCGTACCCATGAAGGTCGTGAACATGCGTTGGGCATTGGCAATCGGCACCGACAGCGGAACGCTGACGATCTGCGCGCCGACAATCTCCTTGAGCTTCCAGCCGTAGCCGTTGTCGCCATAGATCGCGACCATTTTCGGCGGTGCCTTTTCCGGCGTGGTGTGGCAGCCCAGGCAGCCGGACTGCTTGATCTGGATCGGTCGCGCGAGGTAGAGATAGGGGCCCTTGGAGGTTTCGCGCACTCCCCATTCCTGTTCCTTCGTCGCGTCGCCGCGGAAGCCGTTGATGATGCGGGCTTCCCAGTCCTCCGGACGATGCTTGACGTTGGTCGGGTTCAGTGCGACTTCGCGGTAGCCGTATTCCGGGTAGCGCTTCTGCACGGCCTCCATGACCTTGTTGGCCGCATAGGCGGGGATGCCCATCATGAGCATTTCCTCGTCTTCTTCGGTTTCCCGCAGATTCGGGCCGACTTCATTGACGGCCCAGGTGCGCGCCGAAAGTATGGTCTCCATAAGTACGCCGGCATTCGACAGGACTTCGTCGCGGGCATTGTCGTTGAGCTGCTGGTACGAGAAGTAGCCGGAAGCACCCAGCGCCAGTCCGAACACGACAAGCAGCATCGAATTGAATTTTCCCCTCAGCTTCATGCGCGGTCTCCGCTGGATTCTTTAGCGGCAAAGGATAGCACGAGGGATTGCCGTATTTTTCGCAGACCGCCGGCTGGACTCGATGGCTGTTCCCATGCCAGAATCGCCGGGCTGGGCAGTATCGGCGTGGCGTGTGGCCCGTTTTGCATATAGCCAAGGTCATATTTTAAGAATAAACTGATTTGCAAAAGTAGCAGCAGGCGCCAGCCAGCAATCGCCTTGGCTGCCGAAGCCAAAAAATAGAGAAGGAGGAGTGGGACGCCGTGTCTTCGCAAGTCAGCGCACCTGTATCGACCACGGTCATCGCCTTCGATATTGCGGGCGCGTACATCGTCGATGCGGCGGCATCTGCGAGCTTTGAAGGCTTCGTTGCCGCGGCCCGCGGGCTCGGTTTTGTCACGCAGGAAACGGGCAAGCCGAATCTGACCTTGACCCTGGCGCCGGAACTGGCGGTGGGAGACATCCTGAACCGCGTCGTCACTGCCGTTTCGGGTTTCGAAGCGGCCGCGGCGCCGTTGCGGATACGCGCCATGGTCCACTACGGTGTTGTCTTTCGCACCGAATCGGCGGGCGAGCTGAGTTATGTCGGTTCGGCAATCCGCTCGACGCAAAGCGCATTGCGGCGGGCTCCGCCGATAGGCGGATTCGTGGCGACGCAGGACTTCGCGGCCTACGCCGCCAAGTTGTCGGATCTTCCGTTCCGGCTACAGGCGATGAGCGGAGCGGCTGCCGCGGACGGCATGAACCAGATGGTCTTTTCCGGCCGCACGGTCGCCCCCCCGCCGGCTGCCGGCGGGCGCCTGCAAAGCGCTGATGCCGAGTTTGTCGGATTCGCCAAGCGGCGTCTGGCCGAGGACATCGGGCCATTCGCGAGTGCCCTGGTAGATCGGGCAGTTCGTTCCTCGACAGCGGTGGAGCAGTTGGTGCCGGCCTTGAGCCGCGAAATCGACGATCCGGCCGCGCGCGCGCGTTTTGAAGAAGATATGCTGCGCTACATCAGCTCTCAATCTCGATAGAAATCGGGCGGGACATTCCAGGGAAGGAAGACATGGGTTTCTTCAGCAACCTGCTGCACCAATCGCAACCAGTGACCTGCGTGCTTCCCGAGACGCACCCGGTGATCCGGCAGATATCCGACGCTGTCGGTTTCGATGTCGTCGGCGCCGACGACTACGCATCGAGCCTGGTGCCGGCGATCAACTCCGCAGCCGAATATTTCGATGCACAGATCGGCGCGATCTCCGGTCCGCTGGACATTTCCGTCGCGCACTACACGCACCATCCACTGGTTCATGCGCTGTTTTTGGCGCGGCAGGATATCTCCCACGGTATTGGTCGCAGCATGGACGTCAGACAGCCGCTGGCCTTTCTTGCCGGCGCCGAGCAACCGGAGTCGTTCGCGCTGCTTGGCGTGCGCCGCCAGAAGGAAGGCGGGTCCGGCAACGGGGACGGTGCCTTCTGCGAGCACACGCTTCGCTCGCTCGCGGCGACCGAGGCCGGTGCGCGGCAGGGACTGCGCACCGCGGCGCTGACCCGCCTGGTGAAAAAATTCAGCGAACATATCGATCTGTTGCGCAAGAAGGGCCAGTTGCCGCGTGATGTTTGGAATATCGAGAACCGCCGCGACCTGCAGTCCGCCGAGGGCGACAAGGGCAAGCTCGTGCTGGCCAGCGAGGAACTGCAAGCGGACAAGCTGATGCGTGGACTGGTCGCCTGGCTGCAGCGTCCTGCCGAACAACTGCAGGTACGCGCCGGCAACAAGGCAGACGCCGCGCAGGCTGCTCCGGTCGAGTCGATGTCGCAACTGCTGTGCCATGATCGCCGTCGCTGGACCGTCTGCATGGTGCGTTTCCCGACTGCCGAGGGCGTCGCGGCGGTCCAGAACGAAGCCCGCCAGTACCGCTACATTCGCATCTGAGCGGAGCCTGTCGGCGCAGTCGGCGCCGTGTCGGACTCTGTCCGCCGGGGATTCGGCTGTGCCGGCCGGCGAGCACCAACTCTTCAAGTTCTCCGGAGCTGTTCGCTTTCCGCCAGTGCCGCCTCGGGCGTGAGGATGCGAAACAGGTCGCGCAACCGCTCGCGCCGCGCCAGGCGCAACAGGGCTTTGTCCGCCGTTACCAGCCAGTCGGCGGCGCTGTCGCGGGCCAGTTCGAGGAACTTCTGGTCATCGCGATCCTTGCAGCGTGGCAATTGAACTGCCGCAGCAGGCGGACTGCCGTCGTGGTGTATGGCACGCGCAGCGTAGGCCGCCAGCGCGTCCGACTGCTGCTGTTCCGTCAGCGCGAACAGCGGATAGCCCAGCACGCGGCGGAATTCGCCGAGGCAGGCGGCGTTGGTGATCGCCTGCCATTTCCCGCTGTCGCTGCTTGCGCGTAGCGGGGCGAAACGGCTGTCGGCGAACACGTAGAGCGACACGAGTACGTTGGTGTCGAGCACCACCCTCAAGGGTGCGGGGCCCAAAAAAACGGGCGCGGCGTCTTGCGACACCACGCCCGCTTCATGTTCCGGGGGAAGCTGGATCACTTAGTCTTTTTCTGCGTGTCCAGGCGGAACTTGACGAAGGAACCCGGTGCATCTTCCAGCGGCTTGAATTTGCCCTTGGACGGGTCGCGCGCCGGCACCTTGTCGTCGTTCAGCTTGGTGATCCATTTCTGCCAGTCGGTCCACCAGGAGCCTTCGTGCTGCGTGGCGCCTTCGAACCATTCGTCCGGGGTTTCAGGGCGGGCATCGTTGGTCCAGAAGCCGTACTTGTTGGCCGACGGCGGATTGACGATGCCGGCAATGTGGCCCGAGCCGCCCAGGGCGAAGCGCACCGGGCCGCCCAGCGCGGTGGAACCGAGATAGACGCTGCGCCACGGCGCGATGTGGTCTTCGATGGTGGATATGAAGTAGGACGGGATCTTGACCTTGGAAAGATCGATCGGCGTGTCGAGCAGGGTGATGCCGCCCGGCTCGCGCAACAGGTTGTTCAGGTACATGTTGCGCAGGTAGTAGCTGTGCATCTTGTAGGGCATGCGTGTGGAATCGGAATTCCAGTAGAGCAGGTCGAAGGGAAAAGGCTCCTTGCCCATCAGGTAGTTGTTGACCACGAAAGTCCAGATCAGGTCGTTGGAGCGCAGCATGTTGAAGGTGGTGCCCATCTCCGAGCCTTCGAGGTAACCGCGTTCCTCCATTTTCTTTTCCAGACTGGCGACCTGGCCTTCGTCGATGAAGACACCGAGTTCGCCGGGAATCGAGAAGTCGAGCAGGGCGACGAAGAAGGTCGCCGAGGCGATGCGCTTGTCCTTCTTGGCGGCCATGTAGCCCATGGTCGAGCCAAGCAGCGTACCGCCCAGGCAGTAGCCGATCATGTTGATTTCCTTCTCGCCGGTCTGCTGGCAGACCGCGTCGATCGCAGCCAGCGCGCCTTCCGTCATGTAATCGTCGAAGCCCTTTTTCGCCAGCTTGGCATCCGGGTTGACCCAGGAGATGACGAATACCGAGTGGCCCTGGTCGGTGGCCCACTTGATGTAGGAATTGCTCTCGCGCAGGTCAAGGATGTAGTACTTGTTGATCCAGGGCGGGATGATCAAGAGCGGCCGATTGTACTGTTCCTTGGTGCTCGGATTGAACTGGATCAGCTGGATCATCTCGTTCTGGAAGATCACCTTGCCCGGCGTCGAGGCGACGTTCTTGCCCATCTCGAAGGCCGAGGGATCGGTCATCTTGACGCGCAGCTGGCCGTCGCCTTCCTCGATGTCGCGCAGCAGGTTGTTGAAGCCCTTGAGCAGGTTCTGGCCGTGGCTCTTGACCGTTTCGCGCAGTACTTCGGGGTTGGTGGCGGCGAAGTTCGAGGGGGCCAGCGCGTCGATGAACTGGCGGGTGAAGAAATTCACCTTCTTCTGCGAGATGTCGTCGAGGCCTTCGATGCAGCAGACGTTGTCATGCACATGGCGCGCCGTGATCAGGTAGGACTGCTTGATGAAATCGAACAGGAAATGTTCTTCCCATTGCGCGTCGGCGAAGCGCTTGTCGCCCTTCTTCGGCTGCGCCACCGGTGCGCCTTGCATGCCCATCATGCGCATCGTCGAATGCTGCCACAGCGAAAAATAATCCCACACCAGGTTCATCTGCGCCTGAGCCAACTGATAGGGATTGGCCAGCATCTTGGCCATCATGTCCATGAAGGCCTGCGCAATTCCAAGGTCATCGGAAGGTGCGGAAACGCCCTTTTTCATCTGACGCTTCATGTGGTCCGTGATCAAGTGCGAGGCACGCTGGGCCACTTCGGCGTAGGTCTTGGCGATTTCCTTGGGGTCGGGCAATTGATGGGCTTCTGGTGCAGACATTGGGGCTCCTTCGGTTAACGGATGTAACGGACAAGACCGTTCTCTTCGATTCGTTTCAATTTGCCGGCGTGCTCAAGATAATTCAGGTGGGCAATCGCCTCGCCCATGGCAAACATGGTCTGGTGCGGGTCCGGGATCTCCCGGTTGAACAGCACCGCGATCAGTTCGGCGGCACTGCGCGACTGGTCCGTGCAGGCCGCCAACAGCACCTCACAGCGCTCCGCGTGGTGGGCGTGAAGCTGGTCCACGCGGGCATGCAGGCCGCGGAACGGCCGGCCGTGCGAGGGCAGCACCAAGGTGTCTGCCGGCAGGGCGCGAAAACCGTCGATGGAATCGAGGAACAGGCCGAGCGGATCGGCATGCGGGGTGCTGGCCATCACCGAAATATTGGTCGAGATGCGCGGCAAGAGCATGTCGCCGGAGATCAGCACGCCGAGTTCGGCGCAATACAGGCTCATGTGCTCCGGGGCGTGGCCGTGGCCGACGATGGTGCGCCACTCGTGATCGCCGATCTTCAGCAACTGATCGTCGAACAGGCGCCGGTAAGTCGCGGGAATTTTCGGCACGCCGCGCTTGTAACCGTTGCCGCGCGCCACCAGCGCCTCGATGCGCGCCTCGTCGAGGCCGTGGCTGCGGAAGAAATCGACCATGGAACCGATCGCGTAGCCGGCGATTTGCTCGACCATCATGTGCGCCGCCAGATACTCGCCCTGGGCGATCCACAGCCCGGCGCCGGTTTCCTGCTCCAGCCAGGCGGCGAGGCCGAGGTGGTCGGGATGGCAGTGCGTGACGATGCAGCGCGTCAGGCGCCGATCTGTCAGCGCCGACTGCCAGGCATCCTTGACCGGGTCCAGCGCGAAGCCGGTATCGACCGCGGCATAGCCATCGCCGTCGGCCAGCAGCCACAGGTTGATGTGGTTCAACGCGAAGGGCAGCGGCATGCACAGCCATTCGATGCCGGGCGCGACGGGTACCGCGACGCCGGGGGCGGGTGCGGTTTCGTGGGGGTAGGCGATCGGAGCGTTCAAGTCGCGTCTCTTTGCATCGATGGGGGAAATCTGCTTAACTTGCCGACTGGCGGTCTGCCATCTTATCCAATTTTCGGGACTTTATGTGCACTGCAGCATTGTGCCCATCCGAGCCCCTGACCATGAACGATACTCAAACCATCACCGAACTGGCCCGCGATTTCGGCGTGACGACCCGCGCCATCCGCTACTGGGAATCCCACGGCCTGGTTTCTCCGGCGCGCGAAGGCGGCAACCGCATCTACAGCAAGCGCGACCGGACCCGGCTCAAGCTGGCCCTGCGCGGCAAGCGCCTGGGCCTCAGCCTGGCCGAGATCAAGGATCTGATCGACATGTACGACACGGCAGAGGACGAATCGACCCAACTGCTGTCCTTCCTCGGCGCGCTGGCCCAGCGCCGCGCCGCGCTGGAGCAGCAGCGCGATGACATCCAGGCCGTGCTCAAGGAGATTGCCCGCTTCGAGCGCCAGTGCCGCGATATGCTGAAGTCCGATGCCGCCGCCCGAACCGACACCCCGGGTAGTTGACGTTGACGTCAACGTTAACTACCATGCACGCCTCAGGCAGGAGATGAAATGCCGCACACCGCACGCCCAGCCAGGAATGTTTTCGAGCCGCGCAACCCGGACTGGGATGCCACGGTGCGGGCCAGCTTTGCCCGCCAGAAGGTGATGACCCTGATCGGCGCCGAAATCGGCGAACTGAAGCCCGGGCGTTGCGAAATCCGCCTGCCCTTCCGCGACGACCTGACACAGCAAAACGGCTTTTTCCACGCCGGCATCACCAGCACCATCGTCGATAGCGCCGGCGGTTACGCCGGGCTGACCCTGATGACGGCCGGTTCCGACGTGTTGACCGTGGAATTCAAGCTGAATCTGCTGGCCCCGGCCGACGGCGAGTTCCTCGTCGCCGAAGGCCAGGTGCTGAAGACCGGGCGCAACCTCGTCATCACGCGCGGCGAGGTGTATGCGATCAAGAACGGACGGGCCACGCACTGCGCCACCATGCAGCAAACCCTCATGACCATGCATGCCAAGGAGAACAAGTAATGCTCGGACTGAATTTCGATCTCGGCGAAGACGTCGACATGCTGCGCGATGCCGTCTGGCAATTCGCGCAGAAGGAAATCCTGCCGCGCGCCGCCGAGATCGATCGCGTGAACGAGTTCCCTGCCGACCTGTGGCAGAAGTTCGGCGACATGGGCCTGCTCGGCATGACCGCCGGCGAGGAATACGGCGGCACCAACATGGGCTATCTGGCGCACATGGTGGCGATGGAGGAAATCTCGCGCGCCTCGGCCTCGGTCGGCCTCTCCTACGGCGCCCATTCCAACCTCTGCGTGAACCAGATCCGCCGCAACGGCAATGATGCGCAGCGCAAGAAGTATCTGCCCAAGCTGATTTCGGGCGAGCACGTCGGTGCGCTGGCGATGTCCGAGCCGGGCGCCGGCTCCGATGTGGTGTCGATGAAGCTGCGCGCCGACCTCAAGGGCGACCGTTATGTATTGAATGGCTCGAAGATGTGGATCACCAACGGCGGCGACGCCGACACGCTGGTGGTCTATGCCAAGACCAGCCCGGATGCCGGCGCCAAGGGCATGACCGCCTTCATCGTCGAAAAGGGCTTTGCCGGCTTCAGCAAGGGCCAGCATCTCGACAAGCTCGGCATGCGCGGCTCGAATACCTATCCGCTGTTCTTCGACGACTGCGAAGTGCCGGTGGAGAACGTCATGGGCGGCGAGGGTAACGGCACGCGCGTGCTGATGTCCGGTCTCGACTACGAACGCGCGGTGCTCTCCGGTGGCCCGCTGGGCATCATGGCCGCGTGCATGGACGTGGTGCTGCCCTTTATCCACGAGCGCAAGCAGTTCGGCCAGAGCATCGGCGAATTCCAGTTGATGCAGGGCAAGCTGGCCGACATGTACTCGACCTGGCAGGCCACGCGCGCCTACGTCTATGCGCTGGGCAAGGCCTGCGACCGTGGCGACCACGCCCGTACGCTGCGCAAGGATGCCGCCGGCGCGATTCTGTATTCGGCGGAAAAGGCCACCTGGATGGCCGGCGAGGCGATCCAGACCCTGGGCGGCGTCGGCTACACCAACGAATATCCGACGGGCCGCCTCTGGCGCGACGCCAAGCTCTACGAAATCGGCGCCGGCACCAGCGAAATCCGCCGCATGCTGATCGGCCGCGAACTCTACAACGAGACCATGTGATGAGCGCCGCCAAACGAGAGGAATGGCTGAAGCTCGAAGCCGAAGTCCTGGCGCGGTCGAAAGGCCAGGGCATGCTGACCCTGGAAAACCTGCGCGAGTTGTCGGGACTGGAACTGTTCCAGAAGATGATCGCCGGCGAACTGCCGCGGCCGCCGATCAGCGACACCTTGGGCTTCTACCTGGTCCAGGCAGAAAAGGGTCATGTGGTATTCCAGGGTTCTCCGCAGCATCGCCACTACAACCCGATCGGTTCCGTGCATGGCGGCTACCATGCGACGCTGCTGGATTCCTGCGTCGCCTGCGCGATCCAGACCACGCTCGAAGCCGGACAGGGCTACACCACGATCGAACTCAAGGTCAATTACATCCGGGCCCTGACCGACCGCGTCGGCCCGGTGCGCGCCGAAGGCCGCGTG
>JAUYSD010000269.1 GCA_030696505.1 Sulfuritalea sp.
GGCCTTGATGGTGACGGTTTCGGGCGCGCAGGTCAGGGCACTGCCATCGTGCATGATGCGCACGTGATCGAGCACCGGCGTCGCGATGGGTTGCGCCGTGCACACCGAGAGGTTGTCGATTTCATGGACGTTGGTCGCGGCTCCGGTCGAGGCGGTGAAGGAAAAGAACCAGTAGGGGGGCACGGCGGCCTGGGTCGCAATCGCCTTGGCGTCGTAGGCTGCGATCACCTCGGTGTAGCTGGTGCCGGTGCCGGTGAGGTCGCGATCCACGGTGACGAAGGCATTGATGCCGTTGCCGTGATCCACCGTCACCCGGTAGCGGTGGGTGGCCACCGCTGCAGGTGCAGGGCGCAGCGCGAGCAGCACACCGCGGTTTTCGTCGGTACCGGCTTGGGTGAAGGTGATCGGCCCGATGGCCCCTGCCGTGGCTTGCGTCGCATAGTGGATGGCGATGGTTTCGTCATTGCCCAGGCCTGAATCGAAGCACAACGACTGCGCCCAGGTCAGGCCGCCGGTCACCGAGACGCTGAGATTGCAGCGGTTATTGTTGATGTGGCCGGCAAACAGCATCATCGCGTCGGGAGTCACGGTGGTCATCGACCCCGAGGTCACATCGCTGCTGTTGACGGTGTCGGCGTAATGGCTGGCGGCATAGGCCACGTCGAAGGGCGTCGTCGTATCGACGCCGCGAAACGCCGTGCAGCCGGCGACGATGCCGCCGCCACCGGTATGGGTAAAGGTCGGATTGGTTTCCGCGGCAGACGCGGCCTTCTTGTAGAACAGCGACGAGCGCGGATTGCCGGAACCGGTCTGCGCCAACTGATAGACCTGGGCCCAGCCGCTGGTGGCGATGCTGTGGGCGGTATTGTCGTTCGATGTCGCGGCGCACAGCAGTAGGTCGTTGGTCTGGTGGCCAGGCAGGGTCGGCGTCACATTGCCGCTGGCCGCCGCCGCCAGGGCGCCGGCGCCGACGTGGGTGATCGCCGGCAGCGCCACCGCCTGGTCGATGCCGGGGCTCAGTGCGTTCGACCGGGTGTGGTAGTTGTAGCCGCTCTGGCCGGAGCCGGAGCCGCGGATGGCGAGCGAGTCGGGCAGGCCGCAGGTTGCAGGAGGGGTACAGAAACCATCGATGCGACCCTCGGTGGGATTCGAAAAGTTGCCGTATTCGTCGAGGCCGACGCCGATCCAGCCGCCGGCGAAACCGGGGCAGCCGCCCGGCGTCGTGCAGTCGCTGTCGCATCCGTTGACGCCGTTCTGGCATTTCTGCGCGTACCCCAGCGATCCGCCGAAGGCGCCGGCCACCGGCGCGATCGAGGAATCGGACAGGGTCAGGACCAGGCCGTCGGCGCCGGTGCCGCCGTAAGTCAGCAAGTCGAACTCGGCCACCACCTTGTTGCCGGCGCCGGGGAACAGGCGCTGCAGGTGCACCGCGGTGGCCCGGTTGCCGGCGGCATCGGTGAGGCGCAGGCGGTTGCTGACGATCTCGGCATCGAGTATGGTGCCGACGCCCTTGGTGCGGGTCCAGTTCCCGGTTTCGAGCAGGGTGCTGCGGTTGAAATCGTCGGTGAAGCACAGTGAGGGCGCGGTGAAGGTCACCTGCGCCGTCTGGGTGATGACGATCGAATCGGTGCTGTCGGTCGCGGTGTAGGTGATCGGCCCTTCGGCGGTGCCGTTCTTGACGCTGAAGGTAGCGATGCCGCTGGCATCGGTGGTGCCGCTGATGGTGGTGATCACCGAACTGCCCGAGCCCGCGGTGAGCGTGACGGTCTTGCCCGGCACCGGCGTGCCCGCGCTGTCCTTCAGGGTCACCGTGATCGTCGCCGTGGTGTAGGTGTCGGCTGGCACCGAGGTCGGCACGGCAAGCACCGTCGACGTGGCGGCGCTGACCGCGCCATGGGGGGTGATGGTGCCCATCGCCACGCCTGCATCGTAGTTGCCGTGGGTGTCCTTCTGGAACACCTTGTAGGTATAGGCCTGGCCGGCGGTCAGGGCCGCGGTGGTGCACTCCCCAGAACTGCTGCCCGGGCCGTCGATTCTGGACAATGCCGTGGATGCGGCCGACGAGACCACGCAGGCGACGGTGGCGGTGCCGTTGGTGGCGCCGAACGCCGGGGTCGAGCCTTCGGTCGGCACCTCACTGCCGGCCGACGCGCCGGTCCAGCGATAGATCACCGAGCCCGCCGTGGTGACGAAGTCGCCTGCCGCGGAAGTCGTCCAGCTCAGCGTGGTCTGGCTGTTGCCCGTGACGCCGCTGGCCGCGGTGGCGCCCGCCGGCGAGAGATTGTCGATGGTCAGCGCGTTCGCGTTGGTATCGCTGCCGGCGTGGTTGTTGGGCCCGGCCCAGGCGGTCACAGGGGCGGTGATCGCGTATTCGGCGCCCGGCACTGCGGGCATCGCGGCATGGCTCAGGGGCGTGACGCGGACCTTGAAGCTCGTCAGCGTCGTCGTCGCCGTCATGCCCGCGACGGCTATGGTGTTGGATCCGGCAAGTGGCGCGGCAGTGGAACCCAGCACGGCGTTGGCGTTGTCGGTGATCGCCAGCAGGGCTATGCCGCTGTTGGTCGACAAGTTGACCGTGATGGAGGAAATAGCTTCCGTGCCGGCGTTGGTCTGCAGGGTGAACAGGTTGACGTCCGTTGCCGCCGCTCCCGGCGCGATGCTTGCTGCCGCAGGGTCGGTGTCGGTGGCGAGGGTGGTCGTGGGCACTTCCTTGAAGGCAAGGATGGAACTGTTGCCGGCGTCGCCGGCGTTGGCCGTTTGTCGATTGATGACGTTGCCGGATGCTCCCGCCGTGGCCAATATCCTGTAGGCGGATGATTGCGAAGTGTCGTTGCCGTCGGTGTTGCGGTACTGTGCGCCGCCTGCGTTGGTCCAGCCGCCAGTCTGCAATGCCCATGTGTTGTCGTCGGTACTGAACCAACTGGCAAAGACCAGGGCGCCGTCGGTGACCGTGGTGATTCCGGTGATGGTCACGTCGCGTGGTGCGGCGGGCGCTGCAAAGCTGGCATTGGTCTGCGCCACGTCCAACGCCCAGCCATTCGCCGTGGAGGAAGGTCGGAACACATGCATCGTCACCGTCGTGGCGTTAGCTGCCCCGGGAAAGGCAACGCTGGGATCGGTCGACCAGGTGCCGTTAAAGCGCGCCCAGAAGATCCTTGAGCTGGTATTCGTGGTGTTGGCGGCCTGCGAGGTCCAGGTTTGTCCGCCGTCTGCGGAGATTGTCAGCGTATTGCCGGTTTCACGCGAGTTGGCGACCAGGATTACAAGATCGCCGGCAAGCATCGCCCCGGGAGGGGTGACGGCCACCGCGGTCGAATCCAGATTGCCGGGGTCCGCAGGATTCGACGCCGAAGCGAAGTAGGTGATCGCCGCGTACGCCGGACTCTGTGCAATGGCCACAAGTGCGGCGAAGGCGATCGCGCTCATCAGTGAGCCGCAGATGTGTGCGAGGGCAGACCAGGTTTTCCGGAATCGTGAAGGCTGAGAGTTCATGCTGTGATCCCCGGCGCTGTCCCTATCGAGACCAGGATAGTTGGTGCTGGCGACACGGCGCATAGGCGGCGGGTTCATGGTCAGAAGGTAACCGAAAGGCGGCGCTCGACGTAGAGCGAGCCGGGGTTGGCGGTGTTGGGGCAGGCGATGGTATTGGCGGTCCAGCCGGTGATTGGCTGGTTGCAGGCCGTGGCGGTGATGCTGTAGATGGTCGGACCGCCGCTGCCGTCCGCTGTTGCCGCGCAGTCGACGGTGACCGTGAAATCGGCCAGCGTGGCCGCGCCCGGAACGAAGGAAGTCGGCGATGCCGGGCAGGCGCGCAGGTTCGCGTCGGTCGAGGTGTAGCCGAAGTTGTAGGCCGCGGTGGCCTGCACCTGGTACAGGCCCCATTCGAGCCCCGCCCGCGCCGCCTGATAGGCGCGTACGCCCTGCACGTCGAGCGCCGAGCCGATCTGCTGGTTGGTGGAAATATTGACGATGAAGGCGCCCAGCGCCGCCAGCACGACCAAGATGAATATGGCCGAGACGATGGCGAAGCCGTGGATGCGTTCGGCGTGCGATCTCATGGCGCGTTATCCACGTGAATCTGCTGGAACAGTGTGACGCTCTCGCCACCCGCGGTCAAAGTAAGCTGCACGAACAACAGGCCGCTGCGGCCGGTGGCATTGGCGGTGTATTCGACCACGCAACTGGCGCCGCCGGCCAGCGTCGCTGAACTGCCGCCCGCAGGCGGCGTGGCCTGGACCGGATTGAAGCCGTAGTTCCAGTGGCGCGTCAAGTTGCCGGCTGCCGCTGCCGGACAGGCGAAGCTGACCGCGCGGACCGCGCCGGGCACCACCTGGAAGCGGGCGCTCGGCGAAGGGAGCGGGGGGGCTTGAAAAGCGAAGGGGTTGGCGTCGAGGGTGATGACGTTGCCGGTGATGTTGCCGATCCGGGCGATGTTGCAGCCGGGGTTGGCCGGCGTCGCGTCGCAGTGCGCCTCGTCGCGCTGGTAGGCATTGCCCGGCTCGTAGCCGGGGCCGAGGTTGTAGACCACGAGGTAGTCGTTGACCGCGATGGCCGGGTTGGCGGCCATGGTGCCGAGCACGTCGAAGCTCAGATCGGTGCCGCTGGTGAAGCTCAGAAAGTCGCCGCCGGTGGAGCCGTCGCCTGGGTCGCGGTAGCGTCCGCCGACGCTGGTCATGATGAATTCGATGTAATTCACGCCACCCGCGCTGGTGACGCGCAGGCTGTTGGGCAGGGCCAGGCGGATGTCGCGCATCATCCGGCGCAGCGCGACATCTGCGGCATCGGTCAGTTCGGCGCGGCGCACGGCATCGACATAGCCTTCCACCGGCTTGGTGATGAACACGGCTACCATGCCGGCCAGGACGCCGGTGATCACGATGGCGATGACGGCTTCGATCAGGGTGAAGCCGGCAACGGATGCGGGGCGGCGCGTCATGGCAGGGCGTTGGGTGAATGACGGGTACGGTAGCTTTGCAACTGGATGGTTTCGTTGCCCGAGACCACCGTCACGCTGATCAGCAGGGCCGCCTCACCGGCCGCCGCGATACCGTTAAGGTCCGCCGGGACGACCGTGACGTTGGCGTTGAAGAGTGTGGCGCCGCCACCGGAAATGCTGGTGCCGATCGTTTCGCCGTTGTAGTCGAACACGTTGTCCAGCGAGCTCGCGGTTCCCCGTACTTCGCCGGCCTTGGCCGTGACGGTGTTCTGCGCGGCAGTCGCCACGCTGCAGCCGGCGTAATTCGTCGCCGTCGCGGCATTGGCGTCGTCCGGGTCGCACCAGGTGAAGGGCTGCAGCATCACTTCTTCCAGCACCGCTTCGGCGATCGCCAGCGCCTGCTTCCTGACCATCGGGTCGGCGCTGGAGCGGGCGGTGACATTGAGCACGGTCATGACGCCGACCAGCGCCACGCTGACGATGACGACGAAGACGATTAGCTCGATCAGCGTCAGGCCGCGCTGGCGGCGGCTAATGCACATAGCCGGTCTCCGCTTCGACCGTGCTGGTATAGGGCGAGTCGCCGGTCACGGTGTAGAGCCCCGCGGCCGACGGCGCGCCGAGCGGAGTGAAGCTCAGCACGGCGTTGCCAACAAGCGTGACGTTGGCGGGCGCGCAGACCTGATTCGTCGCACCGCCGCAGGCGCCGTCGGCAGCGGGCAGTGCCAGGTTGCGCGGGAAGCCGCCGGCGCCTGCGCCCTCGGGAATGTCGTTGTCTATGGTCAGCGTCAGGTTGTTTACGGCGAGGGTCACGCGCACGTTTCGGCGTTGCGCGACCGCCGACTTTCTGGCGTATTCGAGCGTCGATTTCACCTTGTCGCGATAGCCGATCTCGTCATAGCCCCGCAGCAGGTCGAAACGCGGCAGCACCACGAAGGCCATGATGCCGATGATGAGCATCACCGTGACCAGCTCGATCAAGGTAAAGCCCGCGTCGTCGCGTCGTGGGAGGGATATCGACTTGATCATCCGGGCAGTCTAGCAAGTGCGCAAAATGGCGCAAGGCAATCTCCGTGCAGCGGGCGCAAGCGCGTTGCCATGCGCCGCGGCCAACGGGTATAATTCGCGGCCTCTCAGGACGCTGTTGTAGCTCAGTTGGTAGAGCAACTGATTCGTAATCAGTAGGTCGCCAGTTCGATTCCGGCCAACAGCACCAAATTTCAGGGCCTGCCTCCATTTCGGTCGGCAGGCCTTGTTTCTTTATGTCCCCGGCAGGGTTGCCGGGTACGGTATCCAGACGGATAAGGGGCGCTCATGCAGATCAGGGACAGTGTATTCATCATCACCGGCGGGGCCTCGGGCCTCGGTGCCGGTACCGGGCGGATGCTGGTGGAAGCCGGCGCCAAGGTGGTGCTGGCCGATCTGAACGAAGCTGCCGGCAATGCCCTGGCTGCCGAATTGGGCGGCAATGCGCGTTTCGTCACCACCAATGTCGCCGACGAGGCGAGCGCCCAGGCCTGCGTCGCGGCGGCCGTGGCGGCGTTCGGCGGCCTGCATGGCCTGGTCAATTGCGCCGGCATCGCGCCGGCCGAGAAAGTTCTGGGCCGGAACGGCCCGCATTCGCTCGATGTGTTCGCCAGGACCGTGACGGTCAATCTGGTCGGCAGTTTCAACATGATTCGCCTGGCCGCCGAAGCCATGAGCAAGGGCCAACCGAATGCGGCCGGCGAACGCGGCGTGATCGTCAGTACGGCGTCGGTCGCCGCCTACGACGGCCAGATTGGCCAGGCTGCCTATGCCGCATCGAAGGGTGGCGTGGTCGGCATGACGCTGCCCATCGCGCGCGAACTGGCGCGCTTCGGCATCCGCGTCATGACCATCGCGCCGGGAATCTTTGAAACCCCGATGCTGCTGGGCATGCCGCAGGAGATTCAGGACGCCCTGGGCAAGATGGTTCCCTTCCCGCCGCGTCTGGGCAAGCCGGCCGAATATGCAGCGCTGGTGCGCCACATCGTCGAGAACGAGATGCTCAACGGCGAGGTGATCCGCCTCGACGGCGCCATCCGCATGGCTCCCAAGTAACACCGGTCTGTTCCATTCGAACTGGAAACCCGGGTCGTGACCGATCCGGCCTGAACATGGCCGCCACAGAATCCTGCTACCACTGCGGCCTGCCGATCCCGGCAGGTGCCGACTTCACGGTCGACATCGACGGCCAGCGGCGCGAGATGTGCTGCGCCGGCTGCCAGGCGGTGGCGCAGGCGATCGTCGATAACGGCCTCGCCGACTACTACCGGCATCGCGATGCCATGCCGGAAAGCCCGCGCGAGGCGCTGCCGCAGGTGCTGGCCGAGTTCGGCCTGTTCGATCATCCCGATGTGCAGAAGAACTTCGTGCGCCGGGCCGAGGGCGCCGCGGGCGAACACGAGCAGGAAGCCGCGCTGATCCTCGAAGGCATCACCTGCGCCGCCTGCGTCTGGCTCAATGAATCGCATGTGCGCCGCCAGCCCGGCGTCACCGCCGTCGACATCAACTACACCACGCGCCGGGCGCGGGTGCGCTGGGACGAACGCGTCACCAAGCTATCGGCCATCCTCGAAGCCGTTGCCGCGATCGGTTACCGCGCCCATCCCTACGACATCGGGCGCGCCGAGGAATTGGCGCAGAAAGAACGCAAGGCGGCGCTGTGGCGGCTGTTCGTCGCCGGCTTCGGCATGATGCAGGTGATGATGTATGCCGTGCCGGTGTACCTGGCCGACGGCGACATGACGCCGGATATCGAGCAACTGATGCGCTGGGCCAGCCTGATCCTGACGCTGCCGGTGATCCTGTATTCGGCCGCGCCTTTCTTCATGAGCGCCTGGCGCGATCTGAAGCTGCGCCGCGTCGGCATGGACGTGCCGGTGGCGCTGGGCGTCGGCGCGGCCTTCGCGGCCAGCGTGTGGGCCACGCTGATCGCGGCGGGCGAGGTGTATTTCGATTCTGTCACCATGTTCGTCTTCTTCCTGCTCACCGGCCGCTATCTGGAAATGATGGCGCGACAGAAAGCCGCGCGCAGCGTCGAGACCCTGGCCCGCGCAATTCCGGCCTTCGCCACCCGGTTGCCCGGGTGGCCGTTGTCCACCGCCGATATCGCGGGCGAACGCGTCGCCGTGGCCGAACTCCATGTGGGCGACACCGTGCAGATCAAGCCCGGCGAGACGGTCCCGGCAGACGGTATTGTGCTCGACGGGGAAAGCGCGGCCGATGAATCCCTGCTGACCGGCGAGAGTCTGCCGGTGCCCAAGCGGGCCGGTGACGCGCTGATCGGCGGCAGCGTAAATACCGCCAGCCCCTTGGTGATGCGCGTCGAGCGCGTCGGCGAGGCGACGCGCGTGGCGGCCATCCAGCGCCTGATGGAACGCGCCGCGGCGGAAAAGCCGCGCCTGGTGGAAATGGCTGACCGCGTCGCCGGGCGCTTCATCGTCGCCCTGCTGCTGCTGGCGGTGGCGACGGCGCTGGCCTGGTGGTGGATCGACGCCTCGCGCGCCTTGTGGATTTTCGTCGCCGTGCTGGTGGTGAGTTGCCCCTGCGCGTTGTCCCTGGCGACGCCGGCGGCGCTGACCGTGGCCACCGGTGCGCTGGCGGCGCGCGGTGTGCTGGTGACGCGCGGCCACGCGATCGAGGCGCTGGCGCGGGCCGATCGCTTCATTTTCGACAAGACCGGCACCCTGACCGTAGGGCGCATGGCACTGGTCGAAGCGATCCCGATGCAAGGGGATGCCGGACATGCGCTGGCGCTGGCGGCCGCGCTTGAACGCGGCTCCGAGCATCCCATCGCGAAGGCTTTGGCGGCGGGCGCGGCAGCTACGGGAACGGCAGCGGTCATCGAGGTCGATGGACTGCGCGCGACCACCGGCGCCGGGGTCGAGGGCACGATAGCGGGCGACGCGTGGCGGCTGGGAAGCCCCGAGTTCGTCGCCGGCTTGCACGGCAGCGAGGTGCCGGTTGCCGTTCAGGCCATAGTTGGCGCTGGCGACACGGTGATCGCGCTGGGCAATGCGTCGGGTTGGCAGGCCTTTTTCCGCCTCAGCGACGGTCTGCGCCCCGAGGCGTCCGCCATGGTGACGAAACTCTCCGCAGCGGGCATCCGGCTGTCCATCTTCAGCGGCGATGCGGCGGCCGCCGCCGCGCGCATCGGGGCCTTGCTGGGCATCGCGGATGCCCGCGGCGGGCTCTCGCCGGAGGACAAGCATGCGGCCCTCAAGGCGCTGCAGGACGCCGGCGAGACGGTCGCCATGGTCGGCGATGGCGTCAATGACGCCCCCGTGCTGGCGCAGGCGCAGGTGTCGATTGCAATGGGTGGCGGCGCCGACTTGGCGCGGGCCAACGCCGATATCGTGCTGCTCGGCAACGACCTCCAGGCGCTGCCGCACGGGCTGGCGCTGGCGCGGCGCAGCCTGCGCATCGTCAAACAAAACCTGGTGTGGGCCTTCGCCTACAATTTCCTGGCTATCCCGCTGGCCATGGCGGGTTGGGTGACGCCGTGGATGGCCGGCATCGGCATGTCGGCCAGTTCGCTGCTGGTGGTGCTCAATGCCTTGCGTTTGCAGCGGGAGCAATGATTCGAATGGACATCCTGTATCTGCTGATTCCGCTTTCCCTGGTGCTGGTCTTCGTGATTGCCGCGGTGTTCTGGTGGTCGTTGAAGAGCGGCCAGTTCGAGGATCTCGAAGGGCCCGGCTACCGCATCCTGATGGACGACGACAAGGCCGATCCTGCGCAAGGCGAGGTTTCTGCCGAGGCCAACGCCGGAGAAGAACCTAATGGCCGTAGCACTAAAGTGCAAACCGTTGACTCAGATCAAGGTGCGGGTGTTCACAAGTAACCATACTCCGCGTGGGTTTTATGGTGACGGCTTCGCGCTGTTGCCCAAAGGCTCTCTGTTGGGGTTGGGGGTGCGCGCTGCGCACCCTTTTTTTTACCTCGGCCATCCCGCCGAGGGCGGCAAAGTCTGCGGCTATACTCCAAACTTGTGCCGCGCCGGGAAGCATCGGGCGATCAATTCCAGACTAATCTTATGGCATATTCGGTCTCATGATCCTATCCCGCACCAGCCAGTACGCCATTCAGGCGCTGATCTATATCGCGACCCAGCCGCCTGGGGTTCCCGTCCTCAATCGCACGGTGGCGCAACATCTCAATGTGCCGCCGGCGTATCTGGCGAAGATCATGCAGAATTTGAGTCGGGGAACCCTGCTTCATTCCTTCCGTGGTCGGCAGGGCGGATTCTGCTTGCGCGACGGCTGTGAAAACACCGACCTGATGCAGATCCTCACTCTGGTCGAAGGCCCGGGATTGACCGAGAACTGCGTCATCGGACTTAAAATATGCAGCGACGAAACCGCCTGCCCCATGCATGAACAATGGAAGCCGATCAAGACCAGGATTGTCGAACTGCTGCACCAGCAGACGCTGGCAATGCTCGCGACGGCCGTAAAAAGCGGGAAATACAGGCTGACCGAGTTGCCCGACGCCGCCTTTGCGATGACGCCGACCGCGGGCACCCGTCCATCGGGCGGAGAGTGACCATGTCCGGCCCCAAGGTTTCTGCAGTCTGCACTTCTACACAACCGGCTTGCGAGCCGATCACTTGCAACAATTGCGGAATTTATCAGCTCTGCCTGCCCTTGGGCCTCAACCAGGCCGACTTGTCGCTGCTGGACAGCATCGTCAAGCGCAAGGAAGTATATAAGCGTGGTCAGGTGCTGTTTCGGCCCGGAGAGCGATTCGATTTTCTGTACGCGATTCGCAGCGGTTCGGTGAAGACCTATGTCAGCACCGACGACGGCCGGGTGCAGATTACCGGCTTTCATATCGCCGGCGAACTGCTGGGTCTAAGCGCGCTGGCGTCGCGACAGTACAGTTCAGAGGCCAAGGCACTCGAAACCATATCCGTGTGCAAGGTCGAAATAAGTCGCCTGGACGAAATCGCCCAGCAAATACCCTCGATCCATTACCAGATGCTGAGAATCATGAGCGGGCAGATTCGGCACGACGAGGAATTGATGCTGCTGCTCGGCAAACGCAGCGCAGAAGAGCGACTCGCCGAGTATCTGGTCGGCCTTTCCAGGCGCTTTGCCAGCCGCAACTACTCCGGCACGGAATTCCGCCTGAGCATGTCACGCCTCGACATCGGTAATTATCTCGGCATAGCCGAGGAGACCGTCTGTCGAATCCTCGGTCGATTTCAGGAGGACGGACTCATCACCGCCGATCGTCGGCAGGTTTGCCTGAAGGATCTCAAGCGGCTTGGCGCACTGGCCCACGTGGCGCTCGCCGCATAGGGCTCCGCCGCGGTCCGGCCTGGATCGTGGCCCTATTCCTTAAGCACTAAGGTTGACCTGCGTCACCTTCTTCGGCGCTTCCCTGGACCATGAGGTTGACCCCCGTCAGTAAACTGGGCGACGTCTATTGATATGCTATAAAAAGATAACAATATCTTGATATCTTTAGATTAGGAGCTAGCCATGGAAACCCTATTTACATGGTCGGATGATCTCAGCGTCGGCATCCAGGAGATTGACGAGCAGCACAAGGAACTGGTCAATCTGCTGAACCGCCTGCACGACGCGGTGGTTTCGCATCATGGATCTACTGCGTGCAGCGAGATTCTGAATCAGCTGGCCGAATACACACGGGTGCATTTCATTGTCGAAGAAAGCCTGATGCGTATTCTTCACTACCCGGAATTCGAGCAGCATAAGGCCGAGCACGAAGCATTGGTCGCGCAGGTCGTGGCTTTGCAACAGAAGCTGGCTGCGGGGCAGGCCACCATCACCTTCGAACTGCTGCATTTTCTCAAGGTCTGGCTGACCAAGCATATCGCCGGTAGCGATCGCCGCTATGCCGGCTTCTTCCTCGAAAAAGGCATGTCGCCCGACTGGTCGCATCACGTGGAACAGACGATGCAGAAGAAATGGTCCTGGAAGTTCTGGTGAGGCGACTGCCGTGTCCGCCGGGCCGGGGTGCCATCTTTGCGGCTTCCCTTGGTCGATGCGCCGCGTGGTTTGTGCCCACAGCGGCGCGGCGGGCGGCGGGCCTTTTGGCGAAGTCAAGTACCCCCATACATCTATAAACCATCTTGATATTATTGTTATTTTTGTTTAAGTCGGATATATTTTGACCTGTATCAAACTACTCTAATATTTCGCGTGTAATCTGCCGAAAAAATACGGATACTGCACCGCATCAAATGCAGCATCGTGACTGATTTCTTTTTGTTAATGTGAGGTGAATCCATCATGCAATCGCAAGCGACTTACAACTACAAAGTCGTGCGCCAGTTCGCTGTGATGACCGTAATCTGGGGCATCGTCGGCATGCTGGTCGGCGTCATCATTGCGGCCCAATTGGTCTGGCCGGAGTTGAATGTGCACGAGTGGTTGAGCTACGGTCGCTTGCGTCCGTTGCACACCAATGCCGTGATTTTTGCTTTTGGCGGCTGCGCGCTGTTTGCCACGTCGTATTTTGCGGTGCAGCGAACCAGCCATGCCCCGCTGTTTGCGCCGGGGTTGGCGGCATTTACGTTCTGGGGATGGCAACTGGTCATCGTGCTTGCCGCCGTTTCCCTGCCGTTGGGCATAACCTCCGGCAAGGAATATGCGGAACTCGAATGGCCGATCGACATCCTGATCACCTTGGTCTGGGTGTCCTACGCCGTGGTGTTTTTCGGCACCATCGTGAAGCGCACGGTCTCGCACATCTACGTCGCGAACTGGTTCTTCGGCGGATTCATCCTGACCGTTGCTGTGCTGCACCTGGTGAATAGCGCCGCTGTTCCGGTGACGCTGTTCAAGTCCTACTCCGCCTACGCGGGGGTGCAGGATGCGATGGTGCAGTGGTGGTACGGCCACAACGCGGTGGGCTTCTTCCTTACCGCCGGCTTCCTCGGCATGATGTACTACTTCGTGCCGAAGCAGGCCGGGCGACCTGTGTATTCCTACCGTCTGTCGGTGGTGCACTTCTGGGCCCTGATCTTCACCTACATGTGGGCGGGTCCTCACCACCTGCATTACACGGCCCTGCCTGACTGGACTCAGAGCGTCGGCATGATCTTTTCGCTGATCCTGCTGGCGCCGTCCTGGGGCGGCATGATCAACGGCATCATGACTCTGTCGGGCGCCTGGCACAAACTGCGCGACGATCCGATCCTCAAGTTCATGATCACTTCGCTGTCCTTCTACGGCATGTCTACCTTCGAAGGCCCGATGATGTCGATCAAGACGGTCAATGCACTGTCGCACTACACCGACTGGACCGTGGGTCACGTGCATTCCGGTGCGCTGGGCTGGGTGGCGATGATTTCCATCGGCTCGATCTACTATCTGTTGCCGCGCCTGTTCGGCAAGCCCGAGATGGCCTCGAAGAAGCTGATCGAGGTGCACTTCTGGATTGCCACCATCGGCGTCGTGCTCTACATCGCCTCGATGTGGATCGCCGGCGTGATGCAAGGCCTGATGTGGCGTGCAACGAATGTGGACGGCACGCTGACCTACTCCTTCGTCGAGTCGGTCAAGGCGACCTACCCCTTCTGGACCATACGTCTGCTTGGCGGCCTGCTGTTCCTCTCCGGCATGTTGATCATGGCCTACAACATGTTCCTGACCATGGCTGGTGGCAAGGCGGTAAATGCGCCGGTACTCGCGCCCGCAGCAGCCCACTAAGCCTGATCACAGTTTAAGGAGCCATACATCATGTTGACGCATGACAAAATCGAACGGAACGTGGGGCTGCTGATCGTCCTGACCATTCTCACCATCAGTGTGGGTGGCTTGCTCGAAATCGTCCCGCTGTTCTTCCAGAAATCCACCACCACGCCGACCAACGAACTGGTCAAGCCCTACAGCCCCGTGCGCCTGTCGGGACGCGACATCTACATTCGCGAAGGCTGCTACAACTGCCACTCGCAGATGATTCGTCCGTTCCGTGCCGAGACCGAGCGCTATGGCCATTATTCGGTGGCCGGCGAGTTCGTCTATGACCATCCGTTCCAGTGGGGCTCCAAGCGCACCGGCCCGGATCTGGCCCGAGTCGGCGGCCGCTATTCGGACCAATGGCATCGCACTCATCTGTTGAACCCGCGTGATGTCGTGCCCGAGTCGAACATGCCGGCCTATTCCTGGCTGGATCGTCCGCTCAAGGACGATGCCATCGAGGCCAAGATGAAGGCGTTGCGCGCCGTCGGAGTCCCTTATACCGACGCCGAAATCGCCGGCGCGAAAAAGGCCATCGAGGGCGTGACCGAACTCGACGCATTGATCGCTTACCTGCAGGGCATGGGCACTGCGCTCAAGCAAACAAGGTAAGCAAATGGACATCAACGACCTGCGGTCCCTCTTCACGGTGCTGGCGTTCATCGCCTTTATCGGCATCGTGTGGTGGGCGTACTCGGATCGGCGCAAGAAGACGTATGACGAAGCGGCGATGCTGCCGCTCGACGATGACAGTCCCTTTGTGCCGTCGGAGCCGCAGGTTACGAAAGATCAGGAAAGGAAATCATCATGAGTGATTTTGTCAGCGGCTTCTGGAATATCTATGTAGTGAGCATCGTGCTCGTCAGCGTCATCGGTTGTGGCGTCTTCCTCTGGATGCAAAGTACCGCCACGCACGTGGAAGGCGCGACAACCGGCCACGTCTGGGACGAGGATTTGCAGGAGTTCAGCAACCCGCTGCCCAGTTGGTGGCGCTGGCTGTTCTACATCACCATCGTCTTCTCGCTGTTTTATCTGGCGATGTATCCGGGTCTCGGCAACTATCAGGGCCAGTTCAAGTGGTCCTCCGCCGGCCAGTATGACGGAGAAATGAAGAAGGCCGACGATCAGTACGGGCCGATCTTCAAGAAGTTCCAGAGTCAGGATGTCCAGACCGTTGCGGTCAACAGCGAGGCAAAGGAAATGGGCCAGCGCCTGTTCCTGACCTACTGTTCGCAGTGCCACGGTTCGGATGCCAAAGGTGCTCGCGGCTTCCCCAATCTGGCCGATGGCGACTGGCTGTTTGGCGGTACGCCGGAGCAGATCAAGGAGTCGATCACCAAGGGGCGCGACGCCATGATGCCGGCCAAGGGCGTCAAACCGGACCTGAACGCCGACCAGATCAAGGATCTTGCCAGTTATGTGCGCTCGCTGTCCGGGTTGGCTTCCGACTCGATTCGCGCCCAGCGTGGCAAGGAGCTGTTTGCTCCCGCTTGCTCTGCCTGCCACGGCCCCGACGGCAAGGGCATGGTCGGCGTGGCACCGAACTTGGCGGACAAAGTCTGGCTCTACGGCAGTTCCGAAGAAACCATCACCGAGACGATCACCAAGGGCCGCACCAATCGCATGCCCTCCTTCGGTGAATTTCTCGGCGATGCCAAGGTGCATCTGCTGACCGCCTATGTCTATGGGCTTGGTGGCGGTGTCAAGGGTGCTGCTCCGGCTGCAGCGCCGGCCGCTCCTGCCGAAGCGATGCCAGCGGAAAAGAAGTAGATTTAGCTAAAATCCCCGGTGCCGAGTTAATCGGCGCCGGGGAATTTTCGCTAATGTTCATCAGAATATCGTAATACGATAATCATGGTCTCGATCACCACCAAGCAGTTGCCGGACGGCAAGCCCAACTTCGTCGAGGAAAGCCTCTACGAAGTTCACAAGAAGGTACACCCGCGCGCGGTCAGCGGAACCTTCGCCTCCTGGCGCTGGGCTTTGGTCTGGATTACCCAGTTGGTGTACTACGGCTTGTGCTGGCTGCCGTGGAATGGCCGGCAGGCTGTATTGTTCAATCTGGTCGAGCGCAAGTTCTACATTTTTGGCCTGGTTTTCTGGCCGCAGGATGTAATTTTTCTTTCCGTCCTGCTGATTATTTCAGCCTATTCGCTGTTCCTGTTTACCGCGGTGGGAGGACGGCTGTGGTGCGGCTACGCCTGTCCGCAGACGGTGTACACGGAAATATTCACCTGGATCGAGCAGAAGATCGAGGGCGAGCGCAACGCACGAATCAAGCTCGATGCGGCACCCATGAGCGCACGCAAGCTGTGGCTGCGCAGCGCCAAATACGCTTCCTGGGCGCTCCTGGCATTGTGGACCGGCTTCACCTTCGTCGGCTACTTCACCCCGATCAAATCTCTCTGGGACTCGGTATGGAGTTTCTCGCTCGGCCCATGGGAAACCTTCTGGATGTTTTTCTATGGCGCATTTACCTACTTGTTTGCCGGCCATCTGCGCGAACAGGTCTGCAAGCACATGTGCCCCTATGCCCGCTTTCAGGGCGTCATGTTCGATCCCGATACGCTGACCATCACCTACGATACCGAACGCGGCGAGCCTCGCGGTGCACGCAGGAAAGGGCTTGATCCACGATCGATCGCCAAGGGCGAGTGCGTCGATTGCGGCATCTGCGTGCAGGTCTGTCCCACGGGCATCGACATTCGCGACGGTCTGCAATACGAATGCATCGGCTGTGCGGCGTGCATCGATGCCTGCGATCAGGTGATGGAAAAAATGGATTATCCGAAGGGCCTGATCCGCTATTCCACTGAACATGCGATCGAGGCGCATTGGGGCTGGAAAGAGATCCTCGGTCACGTGGTGCGGCCACGGGTGATGGTTTATTCGGCGATTCTCGGCGCAATCTGCGTGGCCTTTGTCTGGGGCATCGCGAACAAGGCGAGCCTGCGTGTAGACGTGATTCGCGACCGCGCGACGTTGGCGCGCGAGGTCGAGGGCGGTCTGGTCGAGAATATCTATCGACTGCACGTGATCAATGTTTCCGAAACCCCGCACCGCTATGCTATCAGCGTAACCGGGCTGGCCGGTATCGACCTGATTGGTGATCGCATCGTGGAAGTCCCGGCCGCCGCGGCCAGAACGCTTACCGTACAGGTACGGGTGCCGCCGGAGTCCGGCAGGAAGGGCTCCAACCAGATCTTCTTCGACGTCAAGTCGCTGGCCGACGAGAAGGTGGCGGTGCATGAAAAGGCCAGCTTCCTGCAACCATGAGGGAAAAAAACATGCATAACGCCGTCGTACGCCCCTGGTACCGCGAACCCTGGCCATGGATCCTGGCTGCAGGGCCGTTTATCGTCGTCGTCGCAGGAATTTACACGGCCTGGCTTGCCGTCACGAGTAACGATGGACTGGTAACTGATGACTATTACAGGAAAGGCCTTGCCGCCAACCAGACCATCGCGCGCAGCGAACAGGCCGCCAAGATCGGCTTGGCCGCCGGTGTCCGCGTCACCGCCGATACTTTGTCGGTGCGGCTCCGGGCGAGCGATAAGGACTTTGTTCTGCCACCGACTCTGGCCGTGACAATTTCGCATCCAACCCGGGCCGGTCTGGATCAGTCGCGCGTGCTGGTGCGTGATGGCGAGGTCTATTCGGGCGAAGTGCGCCTGCCGGCCGCCGGGCATTGGCTGGTGTTGCTTGAGGACGAACGCAAGACCTGGCGACTGATGGGGAACATGGTTCTTCCCGCCAATGGCGAAACCCTAATCGGCAGCTCCACGACAGCGGCAACGCCGGCGGACATCCGGAACTAATTCTTTTCAATGCAGGGAGGCAGCGTTATGGAAGCCTGGAAACTCTTGCTCGGTAGTGACATTGGCTTGCTCAGTCTGTTTACGATAGGCTTCGTTGTAGTTATGGCGTTCTTCATGATTGGTTTTTATAAGAAGAAAGCAGAGGAGGACGCGCGTAACGCAAAGTAGGCGGTTTCCCCAAACCGAAGGAGAGCAAAATGCTGAGGATCTTATGGGTGCTATGGCCCTCGTTTGTCGTCGCCGGAATCGCCGAGGGCATTTTCTTCACCGTAGTCGACCCCCAGGAGCTATATCTCTTTGGACATCCGGTGGAGTTCTCGAAAATTGCGACTTATTCGATAGGCTTCTTCGGCTTTTGGGCAGTTTGTGCCGCGTCCAGCATGATGACCTGTCTCTTGCAGATCAGCGCCAGGGAGGTCAACAAAGGCATTGGCGCCCACGGCGGCACCGAAGGCTTGTCATGAGATAAGGTTCCCGCAAAAGCTGCAGAGTAGCTTGATGCGCAGCCTTACTTTCTCGCCGGACCCACGCCTATTGGGGCCGGAGCAAGATTGACGATGCGTGAGAACAAATCGCGACACTCGTGATCGATGTCGGCGTCGAAGCGCGGGTCGCCGTTTTCACTGAATGCCGCGCCGATTTCCACCCAGTCTTTCGTTGTGAGATGTTTTTTGGCCAGGGGAATCAGTGTGCTTTCCTCGACAGCCATGTGCCTCATAATTTCATCGGCAAATGTTTCCACTGCTACCGAAAACCTCTCCAGTCCGTCGGGAGTTCCGGCCTCGAAATGGCCCAAGGCGAGTTCCAGGCCGCGAATGTGTCCAGCGCCATCGAAGTGCTGCTGTTCCAGATGCGCGATCACCTCGTCTGCCTCATGCGTGCGCTCGCGCAGCCTGGCAAACAGGTAGGCATTCTCCTTGGGGTGGTGCAGCTTCTCGGGAAACTCTTCAAGATAAAAAATCATCGCCCATAGTAGCCTGAAGTCAGGCGCCGCCTGCCGCTCGCGCATTTCGCGGATCAGGTATCGCAGCCCGTGCACGACGGCTGCCAGCGATCTGTGCTCGTCGCAGATGATCGCCAGAGCCGAGTTCAGCATGATCTTCGCGTTGCAGGCTAACGATCAACGATAGACCAGTACCGGAATTTTCGAGTGCGTCAATACCTTCTGCGTCTCCGAGCCGAGCAGGAGTCCGCTGATGCCGCGTCGTCCGTGCGATGCCATGAAAATCAGGTCGGCACCCGCGTCCTCGGCAGCGGCGATGATCGCCTCATAGGGAATGTCGCTGACGGAACTGATCGAAGCGCAGCTAACACCTTCGGCTTTGGCGGCGGCCTCGTGGCCGGCCAGAATCTCCTTGGCCTGCTGTTCCGCCATTTCCGCGAACTTGTCCGGCGTGGTGGGGTCGATCAGGGCACCTTCACCATAGAAAGCCACCGGGTAATCGGGCTTGGCGAAGAAAAAGGTAACCTTCGCCCCGGTCTCCTTGGCAAAGGCTATCGCACGTGTCGCTGTGTCGGATGACAACTGCGATCCGTCGGATGGAACGAGTATGTGCTTGAACATGGAATGTGATCCTCAGTGTTTTAACCATCGTAGCGTACTAAAGAAGGGTAGCGTTGATCAAGATCAACAGCAACCTGAACTATACGCGCCCGGCATCGGGCAGAATACAAGTAAGGCGGCTGCAGGAGATTGCGCGGCCCCGTGTGAAGTGGAAGGAATGATCATGAGCACGATGAAGCAGCCCAAAACTCCCACAACTCCCCAGGCCGCGTGGCGTGCGGTCAATCAGGCAGTTGAGGCCAAGATCGATCCGATCGGGATCGCCACTCCCCTGGTACACGCACAGTTGGCGTGGTTGTCCCACCCACAGGAAATGTCCGAGGCGTTGGCAGGCTTCGCCAGCAAATTGTGGGAGCTGCAGACGCATTCCTGGCATCGGGCACTGGGCATGCCGAGCAAGGACGTCGTATCGCCGAATCCCGACGATACACGCTTCTCCGATCCGATCTGGAGCGACTCGGCAAGCTGGGATATTGTCAAGGAGTGGTACCTGATGATCACCCGTCAGGTGCAGGACATGCTCTATGACACGCCGGGCCTGTCCAGCCGCGACCGTCGCAGAGCGGCGTTTTGGTGGCGCAAGTGGCTCAACGCCGCGGCACCTACAAATTTTTTCGCCACCAACCCGGCGGCCATGCAAAAAGCCATGGAGACGCGCGGCGAAAGTCTGCTGAAGGGATTCAACAATTTTCTGACGGATTTTCAGGCTGGTGACGTTCAGATGGCGCGACCGACGGATTTCGTGGTCGGCAAGGATTTGGCAACCACGCCTGGCAAGGTCGTATTCCGCAATCGTCTGCTTGAGGTTCTGCATTACACGCCGACGAGAGACAAGGTGTACCAAACGCCTGTCGTCATCGTTACGCCGTGGATAAACAAATACTACGTTCTCGACCTCAATCCCAGGAGGAGCATGGTGAAGTTCCTGGTCGACCAAGGATTCGACGTCTATATCACCAGCTGGAAAAATCCGACGGCGGACATGCGCGATGTGACGTTCGATGATTATCTGCTGGACGGCATAGGGCAGATCATCGAAACGGCGCGCGGCATTTCCGGCGCGGCCAAGGTGCATGCCGTCGGCTACTGCATAGGCGGTGCTGCATTGGCGAGTTGGTTGGCCTGGGCCAACGCGCGTTATGAAGCGCAGGACGTGCCGGTGGCTACCGCCACGCTGTTGACCACGCTGGTGGATTATCACAAGCCGGGCGACATCGAGGTGTTTCTCGACGAGAGCAGCATCAAGTGGCTGGAAAAGTCCATGGCGGAAAAGGGCTATCTCGACGGCAAGGAAATGGCATCCGCGTTTCGACTGTTGCGGTCGAACAGCCTGGTCTGGCATTACGTGGTGCGTGGCTACCTGTTCGGCGAGACCCCGCCGCCTTTCGATGTGCTGTTCTGGAACATGGATGCGACCCGCATGCCGGCGGCGATGCACAGCTGGTACTTGCGCAACTTCTATCTGGAGAACCTGTTGATCAAGAAGGATGCGCTGCACCTGGCAGGCGAAGACATCGATCTCGGTCGGATCTCGCAGCCGCTCTATGCCGTATCGGCCGAGGATGATCACATCGCTCCATGGCGGCAGACCTTCCGCATCAACAACTTCGTTGCCGGTTCGCGCCGCTATGTGCTGTCGAGTTCGGGACATATCCTCGGTATCGTGAATCCGGTGGTGAATCCGCCAAAGCGCGATTACCGGGTGGGTTTGGTGGAAAGGCACGATACGCCGGACGACTGGTACGAGCGGGCGGAGCGCCATCATGGCAGTTGGTGGGAGGACTGGATGGCCTGGCTAAAGCCACAGTCGGGCCGCCTGGTGGCGGCTCCGGCTGTCGCGACACAGAAGTTCCCGGCACTGGCGGACGCGCCTGGGACCTATGTAATCGAGCCTTGAACCGGGCTCTATGCACGAGGTATTCCGATGCGGAGTCTGGTAGACCGAGTATCCCGAATTTTGTCGGGGTATTGAAATCCTGAATGTGCTCTTGATTGCGGTCAATGTCTCACGCTAGGGCAACACCCAGAATCTGTCTCAGTTCATTCGGAGTTTGCCACCATGTCGATTACTGACCCGCTCTTCCAGCATCACAAACATTGCGACAAGATATTTGCTGACGCGGAGGATGCCTGCGCGAATGGCGATTGGGCGGCTGGCGAGCAGGCCTTCACGCTTCTGCGCGACCAGCTCGAAACGCATTTCACCAGCGAGGAGGAGCTTTTGTTCCCCGCCTTTGAGCAAGCGACCGGAATGACTTCAGGCCCGACCGAAGTCATGCGCGGCGAACATCGCCAGATGCGCGATCTTCTGGCGCAGATGCAGGACGCCGTCGCTTCCCGCGACGGCGATGCCTTCGGCGGAGCTGCCGAGACGCTGCTCATTCTTATGCAGCAGCACAACATGAAGGAAGAAAACATCCTGTATCCGATGTGCGACAACGCCCTGGGTGCGTCTGACGTCGGTGCTTCGCTGGTGGAGCGTCTGAACGCGTCATGACTACGGTAATCGATGGCCGCGAACTGCAGCCTCCGGAGCCGATGGAGCGCACTTTGGAGGCTCTGGACAAGCTCGCCGAGGGCGACGATGTGCTGCTTCTCCTGTATTGCCAGCCTCATCCGCTGTTCAACATTCTGAGAAACAGCGGCTATGCCTGGAGCGAGGAAATTCAGCCCGACGGAACGCGCGAGATCCGGATTCGTAGAGCTCCGGGCTGAGCGCCACTGATCGGATGCACGCCAGCCTTTCTTTCGATCAGGCGCCTCCCATATCGGTGCCCTACCGCTTCTTCATAGCGGCGCCGTGGTTCGGCGTGATGGCCGGGCTTCTGCTGGCGCTGTCGGGTGACGCAGCCCTAGCCTCGCGGTGGACGCCGGAGGCCTTGGCGTTGACGCATCTGGTCGGGGTCGGCTTCATGCTCCAGGCAATGTGTGGGGCGCTGTTCCAGTTCATTCCGGTGGCCGTCGGCGGCAATGTCTGGAGCCCGAAACTGGTCGCCAATACCGTGCAACCGATGCTGCTGTTGGCCACGCTCCTGTTGGTCGCCGGATTGTTGTTCAGCCGTCCGGTGTTGCTATCCTTCGCGGTTCCCCTGTTCCTGCTGTCATTGGGGGGCTTCGTTGTGGTGGTCGCGCTGGCGCTGTGGCAAACACCCGCAACCGGCATGACTTTATGGTCGATGCGCATGGCGATCGGCGCGCTGGCAGTTACCGTGTTGCTCGGTTCGCTGCTGGCGGAGGCGCTGGCGCATGGCCTCGCATTGCCGATCATCGATTTGACCAATGTGCATCTGGCGTGGGGCCTCGGCGCCTGGGCGCTGATGTTGCTGGCGGGTGTGTCCTACCATGTGGTGCCGATGTTCCAGCTGACGCGGCCCTATCCGCTGTGGTTCACCCATTGGTTTGGGCCGGTCCTGCTACTCTTGGTAATCGCCTGGTCCTCGCGGCTGTTGCTCGACGAAGCGTGGTGGACGCTGGCGATCGCGCTACCCCTGCTGACCATCCTGTCCGTCTATGCCGGCATGACCCTGTGGCTGCAGTACACACGCCGCAGGAAAGTCCACGATGCGACCTCGATCTACTTTCGTGTGGCGATGCTGGCAATGCTGGCCTTCGCCGTCTCCGGTGCGGTGTTTCTGTCATACCCGGAATTCGGTAACGATCCGCGCGCCACCGTTTGGCTGGGAGTGCTGGCTTTCGCCGGAGTATTCGTTTCCGCCATCACCGGCATGATGTACAAGATCGCGCCCTTTCTCAACTGGCTGCACCTGCAGCGGCTGGGCGCCCCGATGAACGCCGTGCCCAACATGAAGAAGATGATTCCGGCCGAGGCCATGACCGGCCAGTTGCGCCTGCATGTGCTTGCAGTGCTACTGCTGCTGGCCGCGGTCTGGCAACCCGGCTTGGCCCGCCTGGCCGGCATAGCCTTCGCGGCCTCGTGCGCCTGGCTGGGCTGGAATCTGATCGGAGCTGCCCGGCGTTACCGGAGCTTCAGAGATCAAATTCGCGAAGTCGTTTTACGTTGTTGATGGTGATTTGCTTGCCGCTGACGTTGATCAAACCGTTGCTTGAGAGATCGTGAAAAATTCGCGAAAGAGTTTCCGGCGTCAGATTCAGCCGCGAAGCGATCACCTGTTTCGAGGTCGGCAGCGAAATGTCGAAGGAACCCTGGCCGGATTCACTCTGCGGACACTGCTGCAACAGATAGCCGACCACGCGCTGCGCGGAGGAACGCAGGGAATAGGTTTCGACGTCCTGCACCAGCGAATGCAGTCGCATCGAGAGTCCCGCCAGCATGCGGCGGGCGAACAGCGGGTCGTTTTCCAGGAGTTCGAATACCGGACCGCTGGCAATGTGGAGCAGCAAGCTATCCACCAGGCCCTCGGCAAATACCGGGCAGGGCCGATTAAGGAACATGATCGCTTCGCCAAAGCTCTGGCGCGGCCCCACGATCTGCATCACCTTTTCGTTGCCTTGCGACGAAGGAAAGGCCAGCTTGATCTGGCCGAACACGACCACAAAAAATCCCTTTGCCGGGTCGCCTTTCTGGAACAGCATTTCACCCTTTGCGAGTCGTCGCTCGCGACACGCTGTCTCGAGCGCGGCGATCTGTTCCGGGGAAAGTTCCTGGAACAGCGGCAGGCGGGAAAGTATCTGGGGGATGTCGAGCTTAGTTTCGTGCATGGTTTCGTGCATGCTTTCGTGCAAAGGAATACTCGTCGTTTATCAATGGAACCATACCACGCATCGCCCCGGTGTCGACAATCGTGATGCGGTGGTCGGTATTCATCGCCGCACCGCACCGCGTGATGTTCCTCTCGGGAACGGTGCAGGCCTTGGCTGTAATGGCTTTTTGGTCGCTGGATGTCGGTGCGCATTATGCCGGACTCTGGCCGGCGCCGGCGTGGCCCTTGTTGGCCCATTTTCCCGCCTATCTACTGCACGCGATGTTGACCGCCTGCGGCGTGTTTCCCCTGTTCATTTTCGGTTTCATCCTGACCGCCGGACCACGCTGGCAGGGTGGCGGCGATTTGCCGCAGCGGGATTTTGTCCCGGCTTTCCTGCTGCTGGCCTGCGGATGGCTAGTGGTCTGGGCAGCCTTGATGCTGCCGGGATTGCTGGTCGTGGGGCTGGCGTCGGTACTGGGCGGCTGGGTCGCGGTGGCCTTGACGCTGACGCGGATTGCACGTTTGCGGACGACCGAGCGCGAGCACATTTTCTATGTTGCGCTTGCCGCCTGGCTTGGCGCGGCTGGGCTGGCGGCTTTCCTGGTGTTTGCCGCGGGTGGCGCGATCCTTTGGGCGCGCCTGGCGATTTCGCTGGTTGTCTGGGGGTTCCTGTTGCCGGTTTTCCTCACCGTGGCGCACCGCATGCTGCCTTTCTTCACCAGTGCGATGGTGCGGCCTTATGTTCTGTACCGCCCGGCGTGGGCACTGCGCGTGCTGATGGGCGCCAGCGCGGCGCACGGGACACTGGCCATGCTCGATCGACCGCAATGGCTTTGGCTGGCCGACCTGCCGGCGATGCTTGCCGCGGGTCGCTTGAGCTGGCTTTGGTGGAACCGTGCGGTAATCGATAACCGCATGCTGGCCGTCCTGCATGTCGCCTTTGCCTGGGTGGCCCCGGCATTTGCCTTGTTTGCGTTGCAGAGCTTGTTGTGGACCACGATGCCCGGCCTGCTCGGACAGGCTCCGCTGCATGCGCTGACCCTGGGGTTCTTTGCTTCGATGCTGCTTGGCATGGCATCGCGGGTAACGCTGGGACATTCCGGCCAGCCGGTGGCGGCCGACCGGGTGATGTGGACTGCCTTCTGCATCATGCAGGGCGCGGCAACATTGCGCGTCGCCAGCGAACTGCCGGCACTGCCCGGCGCGCACGTCCTGATGTGGTTGTCGTCGGTGCTCTGGCTCGGGGCTTTCGCACTTTGGGCCGGACGCTATGCGCCGGCCTTCTGGCGTCCGCGTTCCGACGGCAGATCGGGATAGCAATCATGTACATCCTGGTCAAATACGTACATGTCATCAGCGTGGTCCTGAGTCTGACCGGTTTTTTCTTGCGCGGCGTATTGATGATTCGCGATTCGCCGCTGCTGGCAGCGCGCTGGGTCAGGGTCTTGCCCCATATCAACGACACGCTGCTGCTGGTCGCCGCGCTGACTTTGGCGGCAATGTCCGGCCAGTATCCATTCGTTGTCGACTGGGTCACGGCGAAGGTGCTGGGCGTGATCGCCTACATCATCCTCGGCATCCTGGCGCTGCGGGAGGCGAGCACGCGGCGGATGCGCGTCATTTGCTGGCTGGCCTCGATGGCTGTTTTCGGCTGGATCGTCTCGGTGGCGCTGACGCGCCAGCCGCTGGGCTTTCTGGCGGCAATGGCCTAGCCGAGGCGACCGTCGGGTGGCGCCAGCAGAGTCTTGAGGCGGGGAATGTCCAGAATCCGGATATGCTTTTGTTGCACCGAAATCAGGCCTTCGTCCTGAAATCTGGAAAAGGCACGGCTCACGGTTTCGAGCTTGAGGCCAAGATAGGAGCCGATTTCCTCACGCGTCATGCGCAAATGGAACTCTGCCGGCGAATAGCCGCGAGCGTTGAAGCGCTGCGAAAGATTCAGCAGGAAGGCCGCCAGGCGTTCCTCCGCGCGCATTGTTCCCAGCAGCATCATGACGCCGTGGTCGCGTACGATCTCGCGGCTCATGACCTTGTGCAGGTGATGCTGCAGTGAATGAATTTCGCTGGAAAGCATTTCCAGTTCGGTGAACGGGATCAGGCAGACCTCGCTGTCTTCCAAGGCCACGGCATTGCAGGTGTGCGCTTCAGTGCTGATGCCGTCCATGCCGAGAATCTCGCCGGCCATCTGGAAACCCGTCACCTGGTCGCGACCGTCTTCGGTCAGTACGTCGGTCTTGAAGAATCCGGCCTTGACCGCAAAAATGGATTCGAAGGCTTCGCCGGCGCGGTATAGGTGCTGGCCACGCTTCAACTTGCGCCCACCGCCGATCAGATTGTCAAGGCGGGCCATGTCTTCATCCGAAAGGCCGAACGGCAGACACAATTCGCGCAGGTTGCACTGCGAACAGGCGACCTTGAGCCCTGGAGTGATGAGCGGGACTACATTGTGTTTGACGTTTGCATGCACGCTTGTCGCGCTACCGGTTTAAGGGTAGCCCTTTGATATTTATCAATGCAACTTATCCGTGATTGCGGCATCGTATAGACTTGCGGTGGATGTACCACCCTTGCCTCAATCTCGTAATTTTAGCCAATGGATTATCAGGAACTCATTTTTGACCCGGAAGTCATTCGGCGTTTCGACGTAAATGGCCCGCGATATACCTCGTATCCGACTGCCGACCGATTCGTCGAGGCCTTTGGCGCCGACGATTACGTGCGCTGGCTGGGCAGGAGAACGGTGGGTGGCATAGGTCGACCTTTATCATTATACGTCCACATCCCGTTCTGCAACACGATCTGCTACTACTGCGCCTGCAACAAGATCATCACCAAGGATCATGGGCGTTCCGCCAAGTACATCAAGTACCTGGGCAAGGAAATCGCCATGCAGGAAGCTGCTCTGGAAGGCAGCCGCGACGTGGTCCAACTGCATTTCGGCGGCGGTACGCCGACCTTCCTCAGCAACGACGAAATGCGCCGGCTGATGGATATCATCCGCAAGCATTTCCGTCTGCTGCCCGGTGGCGAATACTCGATTGAAGTCGACCCGCGCAAGGTCGATCGAGAAACCGTGAAGTTGCTCGGCGAACTTGGCTTCAACCGCATGAGCGTCGGCGTCCAGGATTTTTCGCCCGAAGTTCAGGTCGCCGTGAATCGCGTGCAAAGCCTCGAAGAAACCAAGCTGGTGATCGATTCGGCGCGCGAGTTCGGCTTCAAGGGAATCTCGGTCGATCTGATCTACGGCCTGCCCAAGCAGAACGTGATCAGCTTCAACCATACGCTGGATGAGGTGCTCAAGCTCGATCCGGATCGCCTGTCGATCTACAACTATGCGCACCTGCCGAGCCTGGCCAAGCCACAGCGGCGCATCAACGAAGCCGATCTGCCGTCGCCCGATGCGCGCCTGCAGATCCTGCAACTGGCGATCCGCCGCTTGACCGAGGCGGGCTACGTCTTCATCGGCATGGACCACTTCGCCAAGCCGAACGACGAACTTGCCGTGGCCCAGCGCCAGGGCCGGCTGCATCGCAATTTCCAGGGTTACTCGACCCATGCCGAAGCCGATCTGATGGCCTTCGGCGTGTCCGCGATCGGCAAGGTCGGACCGAGCTACTGTCAGAACGTGCGCACGCTCGACGAGTACTACGACAGACTCGACCAGGGTGTGCTGCCGATCTTCCGCGGCATTGAACTCAACGCCGACGACCTCTTGCGCCGCAGCATCATCCAGGCGCTGATGTGCCACTTCGAGCTTTCGATCGAATCCATCGAAATCGCCCACCTGATCGACTTCAAGTCGTATTTCGCGGAAGAACTGGCGGATCTGCGCGAAATGGAAAAGGGCGGCCTGCTGACCATCGACGACCAGTGGATCAGCGTCCAGCCGCGCGGCCGCCTGCTGGTGCGCGGCATCGCCATGGCTTTCGACCGCTATCTGCGCACCGACCGCGAACGCGTTCGCTATTCCAAAGTCATTTGATCGGGCGCAGTGCCTGACAGCGGTTTTCTCGCAGTATTCCTGATCGGCCTGCTGGGCGGGGTGCACTGCGCCGGCATGTGCGGCGGCATAGTCTCCGCACTGACCCTGCAAATGCCGGGTAAGCCGGGCGCTGCGGGTCCGGCGTGGACCATCCACCTCGCCTACAACCTCGGCCGCATCAGCAGCTATGCCATTGCCGGCGCCTTGATGGGTGCGCTGGGCAGTCTCGGTCTGCTGCTCAACAACGCCTTGCCGGTGCAACTGACGCTGTATATCGCCGCCAACCTGATGATGATCGCGCTCGGCCTGTATCTGACCGGCATCACGGGTGCGCTGGCCTTCACCGAACGTGCCGGGCAGTGGCTGTGGCGCCGGGTACAGCCGGCGACCAAACGCTTCCTGCCGGTGCGCGGTCCGGCGCAGGCGTTTCCGCTCGGCCTGCTCTGGGGCTGGCTGCCCTGCGGCCTGGTCTATAGCGTGCTGGCGATGGCCCTGCTGAGCGGCAGCGCAGTGCGCGGCGCGGCGGCGCTGCTGGCCTTCGGCCTTGGCACCCTGCCCAATCTGATGCTTGCCGGTCTCTTGCTGACGCGCTTTCGCAGCGTGATCCAGGGACGCGCACTGCGATTGGGATCAGGCCTGCTGGTGCTGGGTTTCGGCGTGTATGGACTGATCAATGCGGCGACCCTGGGCGGCAAACTCTGGCGGGGCGTGGTCGGTCAGGTTTGAAGAGTTGGCGCTGGCGCTACGGCGACAGTGCTTTGGTTCAAGGCGTCAGCGCCATACGGATGATGGGGCAGGGCATCTCCTGGCCGCCGCATTCGCACTCCCGCACCAGATGACGCAGGGCGTCGGCGACTTTGGCCAACTGCTCGATGCGGGTCTCGATGCTGCGGATCTTCTCGCTGGCCAGGCTGCGGGCAAGATGGTGGTCGCGCGTGTCGTTGAGCGTCATCAGCTCGGCGATTTCCTCCAGCGTGAAGCCGACGCCCTGGGCGCGCTTGATGAAGTTCAGGCGTTCCAGGTGCAGCGTGTCGTAGCGGCGATAGCCGGAGACGGCGGGCGGCTCGGCGAGCAGTCCGCGACGCTGGTAGTAGCGCACCGTCTCGACGCCGACCCCGGCGTTTTTCGCCAGTTTGCCGATCGTGAACGTCTGTTCTGAAATTTTCATGGGAAACCCCTTGACTCCGTACCAAGGTACAGAGTTTAGACTTGCTGCCAAGGAACTTCCAGCCGCAAAGCGGCCTGACTGGAGAGATGGCGATGAACGCAGCCACTGACAAAGAAATTGAAGCGCTGGAGCTGCCGTTGGCCGGCATGACCTGCGCCGCCTGCGCCATGCGCATCGAGAAGCAGCTGAACAAATTGCCGGGCGTCGAAGCGACGGTTAACTTCGCCACAGAGCGGGCCACCGTGCGCTACGCGATGGCCGACACCACGGCGGCGAAGCTGGTCGAGACCATACGCAAGACCGGCTTCGAAGTGCCGCCGGCGACCGTCGAACTGGCCATCGGCGGCATGACTTGCGCAGCCTGCGCCGCACGCATCGAGAAGCAGCTCAACAAATTGCCGGGGGTCGAGGCGACGGTGAATTTCGCCAGCGAAAAAGCCCATGTGCGCTATGTGCCGGGCCTGGCCGATGCCGGGCGGCTGGTGGCGGCGGTGGTCAAGACCGGCTACACGGCGACCGTCTCCGACAGCGATACGCGGGCCGAGGAAAAGGCGCGCAAGCTTGCCGTGTATCACGCGGAACTGCGCCGCTTCTGGATTTCCGCGGTGCTGACTTTGCCGCTGGTGGCGCAGATGGTATTCATGTTCGGTTCCGGCGTCCATGACGACGTGCTGCCGCGCTGGCTGCAACTGCTGCTGGCGACCCCGGTGCAGTTCTGGATCGGCTGGCGCTTCTACGTCGGCGGTTTTAACGCGATCCGCGGTGGCGCCGGCAACATGGATGTGCTGGTCGCCCTGGGCACGACCATGGCCTGGACCTACAGTCTGGTCGTCACGGTCTGGAATCTGCATCACCAGCACGTCTATTTCGAGGCTTCGGCGACGGTCATCACGCTGGTGCTGCTGGGCAAGATTCTCGAAGCGCGCGCCAAGGCCAAGACCTCGGCCGCGATCGAGGCGCTGGCCAAGCTGCAGCCGCAGACGGCGCGTATCGAGCGCGACGGACAACTGGTCGATGTCGCGGTGGCGACGCTGATTCCGGGCGACGTTTTCGTGGTCCGCGCCGGCGAAGCGATGCCGGTCGACGGCGAGGTGATCGAAGGCACATCGTCGGCCAACGAAGCCATGCTGACCGGCGAGAGCCTGCCGGTGACCAAGACTGCGGGCGACAAGGTATTCGCCGCGACGATCAACGGTGATGGTTTGCTGCGCTGCCGCGCCACCGGTGTCGGCAGCCACACGCTGCTGGCCGGCATCATCCGTCTGGTCGAGGAAGCACAGGGGTCGAAAGCGCCGGTGCAGCGCCTGGCCGACAAGGTGTCGGCGATATTCGTCCCGGTGGTAGTGGTCATCGCGCTGCTGACCTTCGTCGGCTGGTGGGCGCTGGCCGGGGACTTTACCCAGGCGCTGGTGAATGCCGTGGCGGTGCTGGTGATTGCCTGTCCCTGCGCGCTTGGGCTGGCGACGCCGACCGCGATCATGGTCGGCACCGGCCAGGGCGCCAAAGCTGGCGTGCTGATACGCAATGCGGTGGCGCTGGAACTGGCGGAAAAGCTCAAGGTGCTGGTGGTGGACAAGACCGGCACGCTGACCGAGGGGCGGCCGGTGGTGACCGACGTCGTGGAAGTTGGCGCCGGCGCGCTTTGCGTGCCTGGGATTCCGCTTCGCGGGCAGGCAACGGCGGCTCTGCTGCAACTCGCGGCGAGCCTCGAACAGGGCTCGACCCATCCCTTGGGTACGGCCATCGTGGCGCGCGCCAAGGCCGACGGGCTGGTGCTGACGTCGCCGCAGAACGTCGTGACAACGGCGGGCCGGGGTCTGCAGGGTGAGGTCGATGGCCGCCGCGTGCGACTCGGCTCCGTGACCTGGATGAAGGATCAGGGCTGGTCCGCGCCCGAAGCGGATGCACTGGCGCAAGCCGGCCGCAGCGTGGTCGCGGTGGTGGCCGACGACGTCCTGCTCGGTTTCATCGGCATCGCCGATCCGTTGCGTGCCACCTCGCGCGCGGCGGTGGCGCGCCTGAACCGGCTCGGCATCGACGTAGTCATGCTGACCGGCGACAATGCCGGCACGGCGCGCGCCGTGGCACAGGAAGCCGGCATTGAGCACTTCAAGGCCGAGGTATTGCCTGGCGACAAGGCGGCGGCGGTGAACCAGCTCAAGGGTGCCGGCCGCCTGGTCGGCATGGCCGGCGACGGCATCAACGACGCGCCGGCGCTGGCCGCCGCCGACGTCAGCTTCGCCATGGCGGCCGGCTCCGACGTCGCAATGCAGGCGGCGGACGTGACGCTGATGCGCGACGACCTCGGCAGCGTGGCCGACGCGATTTCGCTGTCACGCGCGACGCTGGCGAAGATCCGGCAGAATCTGTTCTTCGCCTTCATCTACAACGTGCTCGGCATACCGCTGGCGGCGCTGGGCATGCTGAATCCGGTCATCGCCGGCGCGGCGATGGCAGCGAGTTCGGTGTCGGTGGTGAGCAATTCCCTGCTCTTGCGCAAGTGGCAATCAAACAAGGACTGACGATATGGAAACGACGACAATCAAGGTGGACGGCATGTCCTGTGGCGGCTGCGTGAAAAGCGTGACCGGCGTGCTGATGGCGCAGGACGGCGTAGCGAAGGCGGAGGTTTCGCTGGAACAGAAGCAGGCGGTGGTCGAATTCGATGCCGCAAAAGTCACGCGCGATCAGCTCAAGGCCGTGATCGAGGACGCCGGCTTCGAGGCCGGCTGACCCAGACTAGGCCGAAATCGGCCGATAGGCCGGATTGTCGATCAGCTTCACGGCGGCGATGATCGCCTCGATCACCTGCGGTCGCGTGAATCCCTCACGCCACGCCAGCGCCACGCGCCGCGACGGCGCCGGTACTTCAAAGGGAATCGCCACCACCATCCCGTTCCGGTAGATTCCGCGCAGCGAGCCGGCCGGCAGCACGGAAACGCCGTAGCCCGAGGCCACCATGCAGCGCACGGTCTCGATCGAATGGCCTTCGTGCAGCGAGCCTTCGGCGTGGCTGATGTCCGGGCAGGCATCGAGCACCTGCTCGCGAAAGCAGTTGCCGGCCTTCAGCACCAGCACCTCCTCGCCACGCACCTCATGGCTGGCGACCTTCTTGCGTCTGGCCCAGCGGTGGCCCTTGGGCACGATCACCTCGAAGGCTTCGTCATACAGCGGCTGCACCTGCAGTCCCTTGACGGCAAAGGGCAGGGCAATGATGGCCGCATCGACCGTGCCGTACTTGAGACTGTCGGTGAGCAGCGCGGTCATGCTTTCCTCGATGTAGAAGCGGGTGTTCGGCGCGGTCTTGCGCATCGCGGCGATCAACTCCGGCAACAGGTAGGGGCCGATGGTGTGGATCACGCCGAGGCGGAAATCGCCTGCCAGCGGGTCCTTTCCCAACTGCGCCACGAGTTCGATGCGGCGCGCCTCGTCGAGTGTCTTGCGCACCTGCGCCACCACCTGCCAGCCGATGTCGGTCAGCGCGACGTGGCTCTTGCCGCGCTCGATCAGGGTGACGCCGAGTTCGGCCTCCAGGTTCTGCAAGGCCACGCTCAGGGTCGGCTGGCTGATGTGGCAGCGCTCGGCGGCGCGACTGAAGGAACCCTCGTCGGCGAAGGCCACCAGATAACGCAAAGTTGAAAGTTTCATGTCTCTACCTATAGTTCGTTTCTATGTGCTGTATAGCAAAAAACTAATTATAAATCATTGAGTTAGATCAACATCCCTGATTTTAGTATGGATATCTTTCGTGGCCATGGATTTCAGTTTTTTTAATCATCATCAGGAGCCAAACCATGAAAGTACGCATCATCGTCGCCTCGCTGCTGGCCTTCGGCGCAACTGCCGCCGCCCAGTCCAACGAACCCATCCAGCCGGTCAAGCCGCCGGCGCAGATCAACCTGGGCATGGTCGAACTGGGCAAGAAGCTCTTCTTCGATCCGCGCCTGTCGAAGTCCGGCTTCATTTCCTGCAACTCCTGCCACAACCTGTCGATGGGCGGCACCGACAACATCCCGACCTCGATCGGCGACAAGTGGCAGCAGGGCCCGATCAATGCGCCGACGGTGCTGAATTCCAGCCTCAACGTCGCCCAGTTCTGGGACGGTCGCGCCGCCGACCTCAAGGCCCAGGCCGGCGGCCCGATCGCCAACCCCGGCGAGATGGCCTTCAGCCACACGCTCGCGCTGGGCGTGCTGGAATCCATCCCGGCCTACGTGCGCGAGTTCAAGCAGGTCTTCGGCAAAAACAGGATCAGCATCGAGGAAGTCACGCTCGCCATCGCGGAGTTCGAGAAGACCCTGGTGACGCCGAACTCGCGTTTCGACCAATGGCTGCTGGGCAAGGCCGACGCGCTGAACGGCGACGAGAAAGCGGGCTACAAGCTGTTCAAGGACAGCGGTTGCGTGGGTTGCCACAACGGGCCGGCGGTCGGCGGTGCTTCGTTCCAGAAGATGGGCGTGGTCGCCACCTACAAGGCCAACAGCCCGGCCGAGGGCCGCAGCGCGGTCACCGGCAAGGATGTCGATCGCTTCAACTTCAAGGTGCCGACCCTGCGCAACGTGGAAATGACCTATCCCTACTTCCATGATGGCGCGGCCAACACCCTGACCGAAGCCGTCGAGGTCATGGGCCGCATTCAGCTCGGCAAGAAGTTCACTGCCGATGAAAACGGCAAGGTCGTCGCCTTTCTGAAGACGCTGACCGGCGACCAGCCGAGTTTCGCGCTGCCGATCCTGCCGCCATCCTCCGACAAGACGCCGCGTCCGACGCCATTCGGCAAGTAATCCCGGCGCAGCGAAACAAAACGGCGCCCCTGTTGCAGGGGCGCCCTTGCTCTTTTCGGCCGCCGTAGCGCCAGCGCCAACTCCCGCGTTGCGCCCAGGCGGCAGGTCATCCCAAGGTCGTGTCGAGCACCATCATCAGCGCGAAGCCGGGCATCAAGCCCAGCGTCGCCGGCGTCTGGTGGCCGTTGCGGTGGGTCTGGGGGATCACTTCGTGGGAGACGACGAAGATCATCGCACCGGCGGCAAGGCCGAGTCCGACCGGGTAAGCCACCGTAAAGCCGCTCGCCAGGCCGACGCCGAGCAGGCTGTCTTGGAGACGTTGCGCAATGCCGCGCAGGAACAGTGCCGGCGCCGCGGGCAGCACAATGCCGAACGCATCGCCGCCGGGATCAGGCGAGGTCGAAGCGATCGAGGTTCATCACCTTGTTCCAGGCCGAGACGAAGTCATGCACGAATTTCTCTTTCGCATCGGCTTGCGCATAGACCTCGGCCAGCGCCCGCAACTGCGAGTTCGAACCTAACACCAGATCGACCCGCGTCGCGGTCCACTTCGGGGCGCCTGTCTTGCGGTCACGGCCTTCAAAGGTATCAGCGGATTCCGAGGTAGGTGCCCACACCGTGCCCATGTCGAGCAGGTTCACGAAGAAGTCGTTGCTCAGCACGCCGGGACGCTGGGTGAACACGCCGTGGCTGCCCTGGCTGATGCCGAGCGCGCGCAGGCCGCCGATCAACACCGTCATCTCGGGCCCGGTCAGCGTCAGGAGCTGGGCCTTGTCGAGCAGCCGTTCCTCGGCCGGGACGCCCGTCGTCTTGAGGTAGTTGCGGAAGCCGTCGGCGACGGGTTCGAGCACGGCGAAGGACGTGACCTCGGTCTGTTCCTGCGACGCATCGGTACGGCCCGGCGTGAAGGGCACCTCGATCGCGTGTCCAGCGGCCTTGGCGGCCTGCTCGACCGCGGCGCAGCCGCCCAGCACGATCAGGTCGGCGAGCGATACCTTCTTGCCGAAGGATTTCTGCACGCCTTCGAGCGCCGCGAGCACCTTGGCAAGCTGCGCAGGCTGGTTGGCTTCCCAGTCCTTCTGCGGTGCCAGGCGAATCCGCGCGCCGTTGGCGCCGCCGCGCTTGTCCGAGCCGCGGAAGGTGGCGGCGGAAGCCCAGGCGGTCGCCACCAGTTCCGCGACCGACAGGCCAGTGGCGAGGATCTTCGCCTTCAGATTGGCGATGTCCCTGGCGTCGATCAGCGGGTGGTCGGCCGCAGGCACTGGGTCCTGCCAGACCAGTACTTCGGCCGGCACTTCGGGGCCGAGGTAGCGCGAGCGCGGCCCCAGGTCGCGGTGGGTGAGCTTGAACCAGGCGCGGGCGAAAGCGTCGGCGAAGGCTTGTGGGTCGGTGTGGAAACGGCGCGATATCGGCCCGTAGATCGGGTCCATGCGCAGTGCTAGGTCGGCCGTGGTCATGATGGTGGTGACCTTCTGCGCCGGGTCGTGCGCGGCCGGCGCGAGGTCCTTGTCGGCCACGTTCGCCGGCACCCACTGCCAGGCGCCCGACGGGCTCTTGACCAGATTCCAGTCGTAGCCGAACAGCATGTCGAAATAACCGTTGTCCCATTGCGTGGGATTCGGCGTCCAGGCGCCTTCGATGCCGCTGCTGGTGGTGTCGCCGCCGCAGCCGGAGCCCAAGGTATTCTTCCAGCCCAGGCCCATCTGTTCGAGCGGCGCGGCTTCGGGCTCGGGACCGACCAGCTTGGGATCGCCCGCGCCGTGGCATTTGCCGAAGGTGTGGCCGCCGGCGACCAGCGCCACGGTCTCCTCGTCGTCCATCGCCATGCGGCGGAAGGTTTCGCGGATGTCGCGGCCGGAGGCGAGTGCATCCGGCTGGCCGTTGGGGCCTTCCGGGTTCACGTAGATCAGGCCCATCTGCACGGCGGCCAGCGGGTTCTCCAGTTCGCGCTCGCCACTGTAGCGCTTGTCGCCCAGCCACTCGGCTTCGCCGCCCCAGTAGACGTCCTCTTCGGGTTCCCAAATGTCATCGCGCCCGCCGGCGAAGCCGAAGGTCTTGAAGCCCATCGATTCGAGCGCCACGTTGCCAGCCAGAATGATCAGGTCGGCCCAGGAAATCCGGTTGCCGTACTTCTGCTTTAT
>JAUYSD010000275.1 GCA_030696505.1 Sulfuritalea sp.
TGGCTAACGGGCTACCCCGGGCAGTTGCGGACCTGCATGGGCGGACCGGCGTGCATTCTGTGGGAAAATGCCCTTCCGGGAACACGGAACTTGCCTATCGAAGAGACCTTGAACGATGCCGCCTCGCTGCTCAGCGGCACCGGCTGGGCCAGCGACCTCGAACACGAGGCGCGCAAGTTGGCTCTGACAAAAGGGATTCGCAATATCGCTGTGCTGGATCACTGGACAAATTACCGGGAACGTTTCGTACGCGGTGGCGAATTGGTACTACCGGATGAACTTTGGGTTGCCGACACGGATGCGGAGGCAGAAGCACGCCGCTGCTTTCCAGCCCTGCCCGTGCGACGGCTGCCCAACCTTTACCTGGAAAGACTTGCGCGCGAAGTGGCTGCCTATCACCCGACTCCGGCGCGCCGCGATCCGCAGAACATCCTTTACGTGCTGGAGCCTGTACGGCAGGACTGGGGGCGCAGCGGCGAACCTGGGGAATTCCAGGCGCTGGCCTTTTTTCTGGAAAGCCTGCCATCCCTCGGCATCGATGAGCACGTGAAGATCCGCCTGCGACCACACCCTTCCGATCCACCCGGGAAATACGACGACTGGCCGCTGCGCTACCCGACGCTCGACCTGTCCATCAACGCCAGCGGGGCACTGGCCGAACAGATCGCGTGGGCCGACTGGATCGTCGGTTGCGAGACCTTCGCGCTGGTGATCGCGCTGCAGGCCGGGCGCATCGCCGTCTCCGTGCTGCCGCCCTGGGCACCGCACTGCCGCCTGCCACAGCAAGACCTGCTGCACTTGCGCGACCTCCTCGCGCGACCGGCATGAAGTACTGCACGCGCTGCCTGCAGCCGGACACCCGACCGAACGCCGTGTTCGACGAGGCGGGAATTTGTCCCGCCTGCAGCTATTTCCAGGAACTGCAGCATGTCGACTGGCAGGAACGCTACGAAATCCTCCAGGACGTATTGCAGCAGTATCCTCGCCGACCCGGGCAGCATTTCGATTGCATCGTCGGCGTCAGCGGAGGCAAGGACAGCATGCGCCAGGCCCTGTGGGTGCGCGACAAGCTCCGCCTGCGTCCGCTGCTCGCCTGCCTGACCTACCCGCCAGAGCAGGTGACACAGCGCGGCGTCGATAACATTTCGAATCTGATCGAGCTGGGTTTCGATGTCGTCATCTCGGCGCCGGCGCCGGGAACCTGGCGCCGGCTCATGCGCGAATCCTTCCTGCGTTTCACCAACTGGGCACGATCCACCGAACTCGCGCTGTTCAGTTCGGTTCCGCAGCTGGCCATTCGCTACAAGATCCCGTTGATCCTGTGGGGCGAAAATCCCGGCCTGCAACTGGGCGACATGAAGACCTTGGGCCGCACCGGCTACGACGGCAACAACCTGCGCTTCATGAATACCCTGTCGGGCGGCGGCATGGACTGGATGCTCAACGCCAGTCTTGAACCCAAGGACCTGCTACCCTACCGCTATCCGGATCCGGATGTTTTCGAGGCGGCAGGACTTCAGATCGTCTATCTCGGATGGTTTCTGGGCGACTGGTCGCTGCTCAACAACGCCGCCTATTCCTGCAGCAATGGCCTCGATATCCGGAAAGACACGGCGGACAAGACCGGCGACCTGCACGGCGTGACCTCGCTCGACGAGGACTGGGTCACGCTGAACCAGATGATCAAGTACTTCAAGTTCGGTTTCGGCCGGGCCACGGATTACGTCAACGAGGAAATCCGCCTCGAACGCATGTCGCGCGAGGAAGGCATCGCCATCGTGGAACGCTTCGACGGATGCTGCAGCGACGATTACATCGCGGGTTTCTGCGATTACATCGGTATTTCCGTGGCGGCCTTTTGGGAAAAGCTGCACGCCTCGGTGAACCGCGATCTGTTCGACATCGGCACGGATGGCGCCATTCGTCCGCGATTCCGGGTGGGGATCGGCCTGTGAGCCGGATCACCATCGGCATCGTCGACTACGGCGTCGGCAACCATGCATCGGTGTGGCGCACGCTGCACACGCTCGGCTACCGCTGCCGGATAAGCGACGAGTCGGCTGTGCTCGATGCGGCGAATCTGCTTCTGCTGCCCGGCGTCGGCGCCTTTCCGCCGGCCATGGCCGCACTGAATGCGCGCGGCTTGTCCGGCTACCTGCAGGAGCAGGCCCGCCGGAAACGGCCGATACTGGGCATCTGCCTGGGCATGCAACTGCTCGCCGACGTTTCGCACGAGAATGACCTGACAGCCGGCCTCGGGCTGATCCCCGGTGAGGTCGTGCCGCTCATCGAGCCGCGCTGGCATATCGGCTGGAACACGATCGAACAGGTCAGGCCGGATCCGCTGTTTCAACCGAGTGACGGACAATCCTTCTATTTCAACCATTCCTACACTTACAGTGGCCCGAAGGAGTTCCAGGTCTGCCGCTCTCAGCAGGGCAGAAGCTTCCCCGTGGTGATCCGGCGCGGGAATGTGATCGGCCTGCAGTTTCATCCGGAAAAGAGCCAGGCGGCCGGCCGCCAGCTGCTGCGGCAGGTAATCGAAGGATTATGCAATGCTTAAGAAGCGGCTGATCGGCGTCATCACGGTCAAGGACGGCCGGGCAGTCCAGTCGTTCGGTTATCGCCGCCATCTTCCGCTAGGACGGCCGGAGTGCCTTGCGGAAAACCTCGACCGCTGGGGGGCAGACGAGATACTCGTACTGTGCATCGATCGCAGCAGTAACAAGCTCGGTCCGGACCTCGCGCTGGTACGACGGCTGGGCGGACTGGGACTGTCGACGCCGCTCACTTATGGCGGCGGCATCAAAACCGCTGACGAAGCAGTGGCGGTGATCCAGGCCGGCGCAGAACGCATCTGCATCGATGCGACGCTACACGACGCGCCGCAGTGCGTGCGCGAAATGTCAGCGCATCTGGGCGCGCAGGCACTGGTTGCGACAGTGCCACTGTGTTGCGACGACGGCCGACTGGAATGGTTCGATTATCGGCGCCGGACCGCAACGCCGCTCGACAAGGCCTCATTGTCCTTGCTCGCCGAAGGTGTCGTCTCCGAAGCCATGCTGATCGATTGGCGCCACGAAGGGCATCCGCAGGCGTTCGACATGGAGCTTGTTCGCCGCTTCCCGCTCGATGGCGTACCGCTGATAGTCTTCGGCGGGCTGAGCGACCCGGCCCAGCTTCGGCAACTGTTGGGCATGCCCCGGATCGCCGCCGTGGCTGTGGGCAATTTCCTGAGCTACACCGAGCATGCGGTACAAACCCTGAAATGCCAGCTGACCGATCTGCCGTTGCGGCCCGCATCCTATGCGGCGGCAAATTGAAGCGCCTGACCGACATGTCCGAACTCAAAGCCTGCCGGCGCTGCCTCTACACCACAAATCATCCGCTCGGCCTCACGCTGGATGAAGAAGGCATCTGCTCGGGTTGCCGCATCCACGAGGAGAAAGACCGCCTCGACTGGCGGGAGCGCTGGCACAAGCTGGAGTCCTTGGTCGCGCCCTATCGCAGCCACAACGCCGGCAACTACGACTGCATCGTGCCGGTGACGGCGGCCAACGACTCCCATTACATCGTGCACCTCGTCAAGAACCGCCTGGGACTGAACCCGCTTCTGGTCACTTACAACAAGTACTTCAACACGCCGCTGGGTATCCGCAACCTGGCAAACCTGCGCATACGATTTAATTGCGACATTCTGGTGCAGAACGTCAACCCGGTGTCAGTCAAAAAGATCACACGCGCCACGCTCCGGCGTTTCGGCAGCATCTACTGGCATTGCCTGGCCGGACAGACGGTGTTCCCGGTGCAGACAGCGGTGCGTTACAAGGTGCCGCTGATCATCTGGGGCGCCCATCAAGGATTGGAGCAGGTGGGGATGTTCTCCCACGAGCACGAAGTGCAAATGACCCGACGTTATCGCAAGGACCACGACCTGATGGGTTTCGAAGCGGACGACGTGTTGTCGAACTTCGACACGCTTACCGAGGAAGACATCTGGCAGTACCGCTATCCCGACGATCGCGACCTGAACGAGATCGGTGTCACCGGCATCTACCTCGGCAACTACGTGCGCTGGGATCCGAAAGCGCAGCATGAGCAGATGGTTCGCGAATATGGCTATCGATCGACGCGCTTCGGTCGAACCTTCGATAGTTACGATTTCGTCGACTGCTTCAACTACATGGATTTGCACGACCTGATCAAGCTGTACAAGCATGGCTACTCGAAGGTGACCGACCATGCCTGTCGTGAGATCAGGCACGGCCGCCTCACGCGAGAACAGGGGCTGGCACTTGTTCGGCAGCATGAACAGGCGCCGCTTCATTACCTCGATCTGTTTTGCAAATGGCTTGGGGTCACTCCCCGCGGACTTCAGTTCATGCTCGACCAGCACAGGAATCCGCGCTATTGGACCGAAACGACACCAGGAAGCTGGACGTTTCACGGTTGGAGTCATAGCGAACAAGAACATGTGGCGTTGCCGAAGGAAACCGATATTGATTTTGCTGCGACGGACTCCCTCGAATACGGCCAGGATCAAGCTTACGTTGTTATCGGAAAGGGATTTCCGTGAACAACGGTGCCGCATATTCGTTTTGCGAACAACCCTGCCCTTCCCACAACTACCATTACCCTGATCTGTGACATCTTTAGCCCAAACTACCTCCCGCGTCGAACTCGTTGCCCTGACGCGATCTGCGTTCCGGTTGCTGGACCAGCGCGAACACCGCCAGGTCGTGCTGCTCGTCGCCGGGCTGGCCTTTACCGGCTTGATCGATGCATTGGCCCTGGCCTCCGTCATGCCGGTAATCACGATCATCGTCGAACCGAACCTGGTAGAGCGCTATGAGGTCCTGAATTGGCTGCGCAACTTTCTTCCGGACCTGACTACCGGCCAGTTCGTCATCGGCATGGCTGCGACCGCCGCTTTTCTCCTGACCCTGTCCACCGGCCTCAGCCTTGCAATGTTATGGGCCAACAACCGATTCGGCGCGGCCATTCAGACTCGCCTCGCGCACGACATCATGCTGTCGGCCATGCGTGCCCCCTACGTCTGGTACCTGACACAAAATAGTGCTGCACTGGTACGCTTTTTCCACAGCGACATCACTCGCTGGGGCCGTGACTTCGTCCAGCGTCTCATCACCATGGCCCAGCATCTGGTCAGCATGGTCGTGCCTCTTGCCCTGGTGCTGGTCGTGGCTCCGGGCGCCGGCCTCCTCAGCCTGGTAGTCGTTGCGGCCATCGGCTTCCTGCTGACACGAATGGTCCAGCCACGTATCAGAGGAGCTTCCAGCGCGTCCAAACAGGCCACCGACCGGCTCGTCGTTGTGGCCAACAACGCATTGGCCGGTGTCAAGGACATCAAACTGGCATGTCAGGAGGAGCAATTCGCGCACGAGTTCAGCAATGCTTTCCGTTACGCCAGCCGGGCTTCGGCGTCACTCGGTACATGGCAGGTCATTCCCGGCTCGACGCTGATGCTGCTTGGGCAACTTGCCCTGCTCGCCCTGGGCGCCGCATTGTGGGCGCGCGGCCTCTCCCACGGTGCCATTGCAGGACAGATGGCGCTGATCGTTCTGGTCACATCCCGTGTGGTGCCAGCGGCCAACCGTTTCTTTGGTCTGTTTTCGAGCATGTGGAACATGCTGCCATGGGTGGACGAGGTCATTCGCATGGAGCGCGAACTCGCCAAGCTGAATATGGAAGCTCAGCAGCCGAATGCGCCTGCCGCCCCTCAAAGTTGGACAAATCTCGCCTTGGACAGTGTAGCCTTTACCTACCCGGGAAAGGAGCAAGCTGCAGTTAGGGGAGTTTCGCTTGAGATTCGGCGTGGGCGCTCCTACGGTTTCGTCGGAATGTCCGGTGCCGGGAAAAGCACGCTGGTGGATATGATCATCGGCCTGTACAAGGCTTCAGCAGGGGATATCAGACTCGACGGCGCGAGCCTGTATGGTCTCGACATGAAGACCTGGCAAGACCAGATTGGCTATGTCCCCCAGTTTCCCTACATCGCCGACGACACGCTGAAGGCCAACGTTGCCCTAGGAATTCCGCGCAAGGAAATCGACGAGGCTAGAGTCCGCCAGTCCCTTGAACTGGCCAACCTGGCCGAATTTGTCGATACCCTGCCGCAGGGCATGAATACGCCGGTTGGCGATCGGGGCATTCGCATGTCCGGTGGGCAACGCCAGCGCCTTGCGATCGCCCGCGCCTTCTACCAGAATCCTCAGCTCCTGGTATTGGACGAGGCAACCAGCAGCCTTGACACCGTATCCGAGAAAGAGGTCCAGCAAGCGGTAGTACACCTGCGCGGCAAGGTCACCATGCTCATCATCGCCCACCGC
>JAUYSD010000284.1 GCA_030696505.1 Sulfuritalea sp.
GATAGATCACACGCCAATGGATGTGATCGTGGTGGACGAAGAGGACCGACAGCCGATCAATCGTCCGTACCTGACGATCGTAATCGACGTCTTCAGCCGGATGATTCTCGGCTTTGCCATTTACCTGGAGAATCCGAGCGCTTTTACCTCAGGCTTGGCCATTGCCCATGCGATCCTGCCCAAAGACGACTGGCTCCATGAAATGAAGGTTACCGCCGACTGGCCATGCTGGGGCAAGTTCCGCAAGCTGCATTGCGACAACGCTAAGGAATTCCGCGGCACCGTAGTCGGACGGGCCTGCGGTGAGCACAACATTACCGTTGAGCATCGCCCCAAGGGCAGGCCGCGTTATGGGGGCCACGTTGAGCGTGGCTTCCGTACGTTTATGAAGCGCACCCAGCGACTTAAGGGAACGACGTTCTCCAACACGCAGCAGAAACTCAAGTACGACTCGTCCGGCCGGGCCATCATGACGCGGGCCGAGTTGGAGCGTTGGTTCACGATCTACATCGCAAAGTATTACCCCAACCGCTTCCACTGGGGTATCAAAGACACGCCGCTGGCGCGTTACAAGGCAGGCATTCTCGGAACGAACGGGCACATGGGCATCGGCTTGCCAGACCCCATCCGCGATCCGCAACGCTTCATGCTCGATTTCATGCCTTACGACGAACGGACCGTTCAGGACTACGGCATCCTTCTCAACCACGTCTATTACTACGACGATGCTCTACGCCACTGGATCCGCTCGAAAGATCCGAAGGAACCGACCAAGCCGCGCAAATTCATCGTGCGGTATGTTCCGCGGAACATGCAAGAGATTCACTTCCTTGATCCAGACACCGGAGAGTACATCGCGATCCCCTATCGGGACCGTTCACGTCCACCGGTGAGCTATTGGGAGATCAAGGCCGCCGAGGACCGACTAAAGGAGAAGGGCTACGCCAACGTGAACGAGGATTTGCTTTTCGAGTCGATCCTCGAGATGCGGGAGATCGAGGAAGAGGCGGAACATCTGACCAAGAAGGCTCGACGGAAGCGGGAGAAGCGCAATCATCAGCCGGCCATGCCGGTCAAGGTCGGATCCCAGTCGACGCAACCCGCCGCTGGCGCACCGCTGGCCAACGTCGATCCGGCGGACCAGAGCGGTACGCCGCCGGCGGAGAAGGTTGAAGTACTGGTCGAGGCTTTTGACGGCATCGTGGAGCCCGACTGACATGAACGATCATCTTTCCCCTAAGACGCGGGCGATGCTGGAGCGCCCTATCGACGAGCGGGTGGCGTACATCAAGAAGGACAGCTGGATTCCGTATCCGCACGGAACCCAGGTCCTCAGGCAGCTCGAGGATCTGCTCCGCCATCCGAAATGCGAGCGCATGCCGAACCTAGCGATCTCGGCACGGACGAACAACGGCAAGACGCGGCTGTTGCGGCATTTCATGTCTCTGCACAAGGCGAGCGACAATCCCGATGGTGGCGCGATCCTGGTGCCGGCGCTCTATCTGCAGTGCCCGGGGGTACCAGACGAGGCCCGCCTCTACGACGCGGTCTTGTCGAAGCTTTGCCAGAAGTTCAAGCCGAGCGCGTCGGCCCGGGAAAAAATACCGCTGGTCATCGACGTACTGCGGGAAGTCGCTCTAAAGCTTTTGATTATCGACGAGACCAACTACACGGAATCCGGTAGCGTCGGTAGTCAGAAGACGTTCCTCAATGCGCTACGTTATCTTGGCGGCGAGCTGCAGATATCAATTGTCACGGCCGGCACGGAGGAAATGATGCGGGTGATCCGCACGGTGCCGGCGGTGGAGAACCGCTTCCTTCCGGCCTTCCTCCCGATTTGGGAATATGGCGATGACTATTGCAAGCTTCTGGCTTCGTTCGAGAAGCTGCTGCCGCTGGAGCATCCGTCCGGACTAGCCGGGGAAATGCTATCCACGCTGCTCCACGCGCGGTCAGGCGGAACGATCGGGGAACTCAAGATGCTGCTCGCCGCTGCGGCCGAATATGCGATGCGCAATAACATCGGGAGTATCAACAAGAAAGTCATCGATGCATGCGGATACATCTCACCATCTAAGCGGAAAAGTCAGCGCGTCCCCATTTGACGGGCCGCCGGGTCTGTCGGGCGACCTCTGGCCTATACATCCACATCGGCTCGACGACGAACTATTGAGCTTCTGGATTATGCGCACCGCCCACGCTAACCGGATCAAGCTGCAGACCTTCACGACTTTGGCGTTTGGACGCGAGGCGACGTTGTGGAACAGGGACATCGATCGGTCGGCGAGCGACGTGCTGTTGGAAACTTTGAGTGAACAGACTGGATCGTGTGTTGCGGAACTGCGAGACGGGATGTTGTCGGCCTACGAAGGTACGCTATTCGAGCACCATAACCCGTTCGGCAATACAAAGTGGATATTGCCGCTGGGCATCTATCACCGAAAGCGCCGCAGATTTGGTGTTCAGTTTTGCCCGCTATGCCTGTTTGCGGATCCGGTGCCCTATTTCCGACGCAAATGGCGCTTGGCGTTTGTGACGATCTGCGATCAGCACAATTGCCTGCTTCATGATCGATGCCCGGCCTGCCAGGCTCCGGTGATCTATTTTCGGAATGATCTGGGGCGCCGAAAAGACTACAAGCTGACGAGCCGCACCCTCTGCTGGCAGTGCGGTTTCGATCTTTGCCGGGCGCCGGCGTATAGCCCTTCAGCGCCGGACGGCTTGTCGATTGTTACCTTGCGCTCGCTCATTGCCTTCCACGACATCGGGTGGTGGTTCCAAGGCGATGCGACCATGCCGTATGGACATTTGTACTTCGACGGCCTGCATCACCTGGTGATGTTTCTGTCTTCGACTCGCGGGCGTCGATTGCTGGATTTCATTGAGCAGGAAACAGGGTGGCGTGCCTTGGGCTGCTGCCAGCTGAAGCGCGAGCGCTTTGAGCAGCGTTCCGTTAGCGTCAGGCACGAACTGTTGGTGGCGGCGTTGTGGTTGCTTGAGGCGTGGCCAGCCCGGTTTGTGCGTGCTGCCAATAACTCCGGATTGTCGCAATCGAGAATTCTCAACGGCGAGACTTTGCCATTCTGGTTTGAGTCGGAAATTCGTTTGACTCTTGGGGCGGGATTCGCGATACCCACTTCGGAGGAGGCGCGGCAGGCGTCAGGTCATTTGGCCAAGGCAGGCAGAGTCATATCCACTGCTGCGGTGGGGCGACTGGTGGGGAGTCGTCACGCGCGCGCGGCCAGGAACTACGCGAAGAGAAGGCCGGCGCCCATGACTGATGCCGAATTTCAGTGCGCAATCGAAAGGCTCGATGACGAAATTCGTGGGCTGCGGCCGCGCAGTCCGATGCGGCTGATCCTGCAGAGGGACCGGGCGATTGTTCGCCTGATGCGAATTACGGGGTGGACAGCCAGAAAGTTGTTGAGCCTGTCTGTAGGTGATGCTACTGCATTGGCATCCATGTCGAGGGCTACGAGACCTTTTGCGGGCGAGGTTGCCGGGGTTCTGCTTACCTACTTGCGCGACACGCGACGATATCTGGCGGGAGATCGCAGTGGAGACGCGCTTTTCATCAGTTGGCGAGGTGGAGGGATTGGGAAGAAGAATTGGGGTATGCGGCTGCAACGGTTACATTCTGTTCACATTTGTTAGGGACGGGGCGCCTGGTAAGGGCCAACGCCAGCAATGAAGCAGGTTGCAAGCCGGTAGAGGTAGACCGGTCGAGGGTGCGGAACCACCCGAGGTAGGAATCGAGGTACTTGGTCGCAACACCTTGGAAGCGGCGAATCCAGTTCTTGAGCCGACTGTTGAAGGCATTGACGTTCTGGATGTGATAGACGCCGGCAATGACGCGCCGACCGGCCGAAACATTCACCGGACGATGGGTCACGCCGATCTCTTTGACGGCGGTGGCCAGGACACTACTGCCGTCGGTGCAAAGGATCGTGTCCGAGGGCAGCAAGGGCTTGAGCGCGGCACCAGATCCGCCTTACCGTCGGCAGCCAGAATGATGTTGGCCGTAGCGCCCGAGTGATCCCGAGCGACCAGTACCGCCTTGTTCCTTGGACAGCCCCGCTTGGCGGGCTCGACCGCCGCGCCAGCGTGGCTTTCGGTCCAGGCCACGCTGCCCCTTGCGAGAATGCAGGAAGAACGTCTCATCGGCCTCAGCAATCCCCGCAAGGGGCAGCGCCTGAATAGTCTTGGGTACCGCCGTGAAGCGATGGCCCCGCATTCCGCTGGCGCTACCGTTCTGACCATGTGCCTGTTGCCACAATGCGGGCAGCCGACCACCTTTCCCTGGGCCTCAATGATGCCCATCGATGCCGCTGCCTCAGCATCGGTTCCCAGCTCATCCATCAGCTCCCGGCGCTGCGCGAAGGTGAGCTTCGCCACCATCGCCTTCAACTTCTTCAACTCCCGTCGCCTCATTTCGCCCTCCTGACCACCTCATCGATGCGACCAGTTTGGCAACGCCGAGGCTCAGGGCGCGAGCCTGTCACTACTTACTCAGGAGTCACTTGATTGGTCGACAGTGGATCGTGGTTTCATGCGGGTTTCCGCCCAATTCTTGTCGCCATATTTGGCGACTACTGAGTAATGCGAATAGAGCCTAAATTAAAGCCCCGGGCAATAGCAGCGCGTTCACTAAGCCCCAAACCGTCATAAAGTGGTAACATGAAAACAGGGATAAATATTCACCCGTGGTGTAAAGGGGAGGGCGATTTATGACTATCGAAGCGATCAAACAACAACACAACTTTGACGAGAAGCTAGCGGCTATCATTATGATGAGGAACCGTCAGCCCAGTAAGAATGCAAATTTGGATATGGGCAGATTGGTCCAATCAGTTCGTGAAAGGGTCAATCCGGAGTTGATTGACCAAGCAAACCAATGGAAAAGTGGGTCGTTGGGGCCGGTGGCAGGGGATAAGTCTCAGCACGGTGATATCAGGTTTCGCCCAACAGATGAGTTCAAGGCGTTGCTTCGTAACATGGTTGTGCAATATGGGGAACGTATTGGCCTCACCCTTAACCAAAAGGAACTGCGAAAGCTTGTGAATCAGCTTCGAGTGGCTACAGATCAAGGCGTTGCGCAGATCAGGGTCGCGCGGCGGCCTAAGAAACCGCGTAGCAATTAACGCCTAATAGCGTGTGCAACGCCATCCGCGAACGGGCTAGCTGGGAAATACTCACTGGCTTTCGCACCGCTTCGATTCTGAAAATCGGCTACCTTGGCGCTGCGGTGGTGCCGCTTTTCAAACTTGCGGAGCCGTATTTCCAG
>JAUYSD010000289.1 GCA_030696505.1 Sulfuritalea sp.
AGGAAATCGCCAGGATTGCCGAAGGCCTGGAAGTCGCCCCTCCCTCTCCCGCGATCCCGCTCCCTGTGGGAGAGGGAAGAAATGCGCCGGCGACGCTCGAGTTGTTCGTTCATGGCGCGCTGTGCGTGGCCTACAGCGGCCAGTGCTACATCAGCCACGCCCACACCGGGCGCAGCGCCAATCGCGGCGAATGCTCGCAGGCCTGCCGCCTGCCCTATACGCTGGCAGACGAGGCCGGCCGCATCGTCGCCCACGACAAGCACCTCTTGTCGATGAAGGACAACGACCAGAGCGCCAACCTCGCGGCCTTGATCGAAGCCGGTATCCGCTCCTTCAAGATCGAGGGGCGGCTCAAGGACCTCTCCTACGTCAAGAACATCACGGCGCACTACCGCAGGCTGCTCGACGCCTTTCTCGAAGATTCGCCGCAATACCGGCGCGCCTCGTCCGGGCGCTGCAGCTACACCTTCACGCCGCGCCCGGAAAAGACCTTCAACCGCGGCGCCACGGATTACTTCGTCAACGAGCGCCAGCCCGACATCGGTGCCTTCGATACGCCGAAGTTTTCCGGCGAGGCAATCGGCGAAGTCAGCCGCATCGGGCCGGACTGGTTCGAGGTGGCGTCCGGCACGGCGCTACACAACGGCGACGGCCTCAGCTATTTTGATGCCCACCGCGAGCTGGTTGGCCTGCGCATCAACCGCGTCGATGGCATGCGTCTGTTTCCCATGCAGATGCCGGACGATCTGGCCGTCGGCACCGCGCTCTACCGCAACCGCGACCAGGAATTCGAGCGCGCGCTGGAAAAGAAATCCGCCGAACGGCGCATCGGCCTGCACCTGCAGTTGGGCGAGACGCCCGACGGCTTCGCCCTGGCGCTGACCGACGAGGACGGCATCGCGGCGAGCGCCGCCCTGCCCCACGCCCATGAGCTTGCGAAGAACGCCGAGCGCGCCGATGCCGGTCTGCGCGAGAACCTCGGCAAGCTGGGCAACACGATCTTTGAAGCGACGGAGATTTCGCTCGACCTCTCCCAGCCCTGGTTCCTCCCGGCGTCTGCCGTGAACGGCCTGCGCCGCGAGGCCATCGCCGCACTCGAAGCCGCGCGCGCCACCGCCTGCCGGCGCCTGCCGCGCCGCGCGCCGGTCGAGCCGCCGGTCGCCTATCCGGAAAACGAACTCTCCTACCTGGGCAACGTGCTCAACAGCGCGGCGCGCAGCTTCTATGCAAAGCACGGCGTGACGCTGATCGCCGACGCCTACGAGACCAACAGCGAAAAGGGCGAGGTCTCGCTGATGATCACGCGCCACTGCCTGCGCTACAGCTACAACCTCTGCCCCAAGCAAGTGAAGGGCATCCGCCCCGACCCGATGACCCTGGTCAATGGCAAGGAAAAGCTCACCCTGCGCTTCGACTGCAAGAAATGCGAAATGCACGTCATCGGCAAATTGAAGAAGGGCCGGCAGATCAACATCGTCCCGGTCGCGCCTTGAGCGGCGCACAAGAGTTGGCGCTTGCCGGCCCGCGAAGCGGAATCCCCGGCAGACAGAGTCCGACGCGGCGATATTTCCGGGAACGATGACCGAGGATTCGAACGGCGATGCCGCTGGCAGCTTTCGATACACCTGCCGCTAAGCGACATTGATCGAATCAGCAAGTCGAGTATCAGTTTCTCCGGGTAACGCGTACTCGCTATGCGAAGCAGTCACCTAGCAATTGGGAATCGACGCCTGCACTCGCCCATGCATCAGACCCGCATGCTGGTCCAATGTTTCATTGCAAAGCAATAAGTCGCACCATCGGTGACCCTCCCTGGCAACGGCTTTGATTCCAGCGTCTCCGCTACTTATACACGGAGTGCTTTTGGCCAGCCCTCATCATGTATATCTTTCGCTCAATAGACAGTTCTATAGTATTGCCTCATCATAGACATTTAAGGTGACCCCATGTCTCTGAGATTATGGCGCGCGACCCGTTGTTCCCGTAACCAGAGGGGGATGATGATATGGCGGTAATCGAAGCCACTGTCGAGCAACCTATCGAGGCGCTGAAGCAGGAGACTTCGCCGCTCATATCGACTGTGCAGCCCAGCCGGCACGAAAAGCGTCTGGCATCCGCCATCGTGCTGGGATCGATGCTGGCCTTTCTTGGCACCGCGCCGTTTGCCCAGGTGCCGCTCACGCCGATTCCGGCTTTCCTTCCCATTTATCAGTCCGCGATAATCATCGGGGACGTCATTACGTTCATCCTCCTGTTGGGACAGTACGACATCCAGCGCTCGCGCGGACTGTTCGTCATTGCCTGCGGCTATCTTTTCAATGCCGCGATGGCCATCTTCCATGCATTGAGTTTTCCTGGATTGTTTGCACCATCCGGCCTGCTGAACTCGGGACCGCAAACCACTGCCTGGTTGTATTTCTTCTGGCACGGATCCTTCCCGCTGTTCGTCATCGCCTATGTGGTCCTGAAAGGCAATGGGGTGACGCCGGCCGAGCGACGCATTCCGTTGGCGTGGGCGATGGGGATCGCGGTGATCGTCGCGTCGGCACTTGCCTCAGCATTCATGCTGCTCGCCACGAGCGGCGCCTGGCTGCTTCCGCAAATCATGACCGGCGATCTGGATGTCAGCACGAAAATATTCGTCGCGCTGGCCGTCTGGGCAATCAGCCTCGCCGCATTGGCGTCGCTCTGGTGGCGCAAGCCGCATTCGCTGCTCGACATGTGGCTGATGGTCATCATGTTCATCTGGATACTCGACGTCGCGCTGGCCGCAGTGCTAAACCACGGTCGTTACGACGTTGGCTGGTATATGGGACGCGCCTATGGCCTGATGGCCGCGAGCTTCGTGCTGATCGCGCTGCTACTGGAAAACGGCAAGCTCTACGTGCAGCTCGCAACTGCCAGTGCCAGGGAAAGAGCCTATTTGAACAATCTTCACGATCCGATCGTGGCGATTAACGCTCAAGGCCTGGTCCGTAACAGCAACCCGGCCCTCGAGCGCGTGCTCGGCTATTCCGCCGGGGAGTTGATTGGGCGCAATGTATCCGTGCTGATGCCGGAACCGCAGCGGAGCGAGCACGATGGCTACATAAAGCGCTACCTGCAAACCGGAAACGCGCACATCATCGGCTCATCGCGCGAAGTGATGGGGCAACACAAGAACGGGAATCTCGTCCCACTGGAACTCTCGATCAGCGAGTTCTCTTCCAATGGGGAGAAACTTTTCATCGGCACGTTGCATGATCTCCGCGACCGCAACCGCCAGATCGACGAGCTAACGAAGGCGCGCACCGATGCCGAGCGGGCAAACCAGGCCAAGTCCTCCTTCCTCGCGACCATGAGCCACGAGATCCGCACGCCACTTACCGGCATGCTCGGCATGCTGGAACTGCTCTCCCTGACGCAACTCGACCGGGAACAGCACCAAACGCTGGACGCCGCCTGGGATTCCGGCCGAGGACTGTTGCGCATCGTCAGCGACATCCTCGATTGGTCGAAGATCGAAGAAGGCAAGCTCGAAATCTCGCCCCGCTCCACCTCGATCCCATACTTGCTGCAGGATGTGGTCAACACTTATTCGCGCGTCGCCAGCGCAAAGTCCCTGATGCTTTGGCAGCACGTCGATGCGCGGCTTACTCCGGCCTATATCGTCGATCCCCTGCGACTGTCGCAGGTGCTGAACAATTTCGTCAGCAACGCGATCAAGTTCACGCAGCAGGGCGAGATAGAACTGCGCGCGGAATTGCTGGGCCACCTCGACAGCGGCGATCGCATACGCTTCTCCGTCAAGGACACGGGAATGGGCATCGCCGCGGATGTCCAGGAAAGCCTGTTTCAACGTTACCGGCAGGAAAGCGCCGACACCGCCCGTATGTATGGCGGCACCGGCCTGGGCCTGGCAATCTGTCGCCGCCTGACGGAATTGATGGACGGGCAGATCGACTTGCAAAGCGAACCGGGACAAGGCTCCGTATTCAGTATCACGCTGATCCTGCCGATATCCGGTGCGCCGGGCGAGGCAGTGGCAGGCGCGCACCCGGAAGTGAAGCCGCGCGAGATCAAACCCCTGGTCGTCGGCGGCAGCGAAGCGCCGCTGGTGCTGGCGGTGGACGACCATCCGATCAATCGCGACCTGCTGGCGCGGCAAATCAGGCTGCTCGGGCTGCGTGCCGAAACCGCGGCGAACGGCCAGGTCGCCCTGTCGATGTGGCGGGAGGGACGCTTTGCGCTGGTCATCACCGATTGCCACATGCCGGAAATTGACGGTTACGAACTCTCCCGGCAAGTGCGCCGGATCGAAGCCGAGGAGTCGCGTCCGCGCACACCCATCGTTGCGTGGACGGCGAATGCGCTGGCCGAGGAAGCGGGGCGCTGCGAAGCGGCCGGCATGAACGACCTGCTGGTCAAGCCGGCCAACCTGACTCAGTTGAAGACGGTGTTGGCCAAATGGCTGTCCATTACCGAAGCCGACCAAGAACTGCCCGCCGCTTCACCGCCGCAGGCCGGCGAATCCATCGATTATGCGGTGCTGAACAGAGTCGTTGCCGACAGCACCGCACATCCCCAGGTGCTACAGGATTTCCTGTCGCATATGCGTGCCGACCATGTGAAGCTGTCGGCGACGCTCGCGCAGGGTGACCGGGCCAATCTGGAGAGCACGGCGCATCGCATGAAGGGATCCAGCCGGATGGTGGGCGCAAAACCCCTGGCGGCAAGCTGCGAAGCGATCGAACAGGCGGCACGAAATGACGACATGGCCACGGCAAGGTCCGCCAAGGCGGCGCTGGATGCGGCGCTCGACGACCTGGCGACCTACCTCGCGGCCGCAAGCAAGCCAGGAGGCCAATGATGAGTTTCTCCGATCTGAAAGTGATGATCCTGGAGGATGACGACTTCCAGCGCGACGTACTGGTCGGCATGCTGGGCGCGCTGGGCGTTGCTGCGGTCCTCAGCGCGAGCAACGGCAGGCAGGCGCTCGACATCGTCCGCGGGCCGGATGCGGAAACGATCGACGTGGTGCTTTGCGACCTGAACATGCCCGAAATGGACGGCATGGAGTTCCTTCGCCATCTGGGAGGCGGCGGTCAGAACATTGCCGTCATGCTTATCAGCGCACTGGACAGCAAGCTGCTTGCGTCGGTCGGCCGCATGACCCAGTTATACGGCATCCAGCTGTTGGGCGCGATCGAGAAACCCGTGCTGCTGGAAAGCCTCAGGGAACGCCTGCTTAAGTACCGCCCATCGGCCAGAAAAACGCCGCAAGCCCCGGCGAAGAGCTTCGCGCTGGACGAGATACTGGAGGGGATATGCGCCGATCAATTCGAGCCCTTCTTCCAGCCTAAGGTGGACATGAAAACCGGGCGGCTGACGGGGGCGGAGGCGCTGGCACGCTGGATACATCCGGATCATGGCGTGATCGGCCCCCACGCATTCATTCCCGCGCTGGAACGGACTGGAAACATCGACGACCTGACGTTTCGCATGCTCGAAAAATCCGCCGCGGCGTTGCGCGTGTTCCACGACAAAGGCAACTTCTTTACCATGTCGGTCAATCTATCGCTGGTTTCCTTGGACGACACCTCATTGGCGGACAAGATCACCCGGGCAGTACGCAAACCCGGCGTTGACCCCAAATTCATCGTGCTGGAGATCACCGAGTCCGCCGCCATGACCAATGTCGCGCCGGCGCTGGAAAACCTGGCGCGTCTGTGCATGAACGGTTTCGCGCTGTCTATCGACGATTACGGCACGGGCTCTTCCAACATGCAGCAGTTGACGCGCATTGCATTCAGCGAGCTGAAAATCGACCAGTCCTTCGTCAAGGACTTCGCCGACAACAAGGATTTGCGCATCGTGGTGGAGTCGAGCATCGACATGGCGCACAAGCTGCAGGTCAAGAGCGTGGCGGAAGGCGTGGAGACGCAGCGAGACTGGGATGGCCTGAAGCTCGTCGGCTGCGACACGGCGCAGGGCTATTTCATCGCCCGGCCGATGGACGCGATGGCCT
>JAUYSD010000298.1 GCA_030696505.1 Sulfuritalea sp.
CGTCGGTCGAGACGTGGTGGAAGCGGAAACCGGCCTTGCCTTCGGGATCGAGTGTCGACCACCAGGCGCGCGCGGCTTCGAGCAGGGTGGAGGTGCCGCCGATGTTGGTGTCAATAAAGACGCCGGGGCCGTGGATCGAGCGGTCGACATGCGATTCGGCGGCCAGGTGGATCACGCCGGCCGGCTGATGGTCGATGAACAGCGTGTCCAGCGCGGCGCGGTCGCAGATGTCGGTACGGCTGAACACGTGACGCGCGGGATCGGCGAGGCCGGCCAGGGATTCGAGGTTGCCGGCATAGGTCAGCTTGTCGATATTGACGATGCGCCAGTCGCTCCCGGCGATCAGCAGGCGTATCAGGGCCGAGCCGATAAAGCCGGCGCCGCCGGTAATGAAGAGGGTTTTCATGGCAGTTCAGGGAATGTGTGGGCATCGCGGCCAACGCGGAGGCGCTATTGTATTCGATCAAAATATGTCCCCGACCGGGGCGGCGCCGGCGCCGCGGTCCGGGCAGGTTTGGGACTAGGATTCGCTCCGGGCTTGACCTGAAAAATAGTTTAGATATAAAATATCGCAACCGTATGTAATGTCACTGCAGAAGGAGATTGGAATGCGCATCGTTTGTCTCGGCGGAGGCCCCGCCGGATTGTATTTCTCGATCCTGATGAAACAGGCCAATCCGGCCAGCGATATTACCGTTATCGAACGCAATCAAGCGGATAGCACCTTCGGCTGGGGCATCGTGTTTTCCGACAAGACCATGGACGGCTTTCGTCAGGACGATCCCCAGGTGGTTGCGGAAATCGAGCGCAACTTCCACCACTGGGACGACGTCGACGTGTTCTTCAAGGGTCGGCGCATGGTGTCCGGCGGCCATGGTTTTTGCGGCATCGGGCGCCTCAAGCTGCTGCAGATCTTCCAGGCCCGTGCGCGCGAACTCGGCGTCAAGCTCAAGTTCGAGACCGAGTTCCGGGACCCGGACGACTACTCGCGGGAATACGACCTGGTAATCGGCGCGGACGGCGTCAATTCGACCACGCGCGCCAAATACGCCAGTCACTTCAACCCGCGCATCGACGTACGCAAGAACCGTTTCATCTGGCTCGGCACCAAGATCAAGCTCGACGCCTTCACCTTCGCCTTCAAGGAGACGCAGTGGGGCTGGTTCAACCTGCACGCCTACCAATTCAACGAGGAATGGGCCACCTTCATCGTCGAGACGCCGGAAGAAACCTGGCTCAAGGCCGGCATTGACCGGATGGACCCCGACCAGTCGATCGCCTTCTGCGAGGAGTTGTTCGCCGACATGCTCAAAGGTGCGCGCCTGATTTCCAACGCGCGCCATCTGCGCGGTTCGGCGGTCTGGCTCAAGTTCAACCGCGTGCTCTGCGAGCGCTGGTTCAAGGACAACATCGTGCTGCTCGGCGATGCGGCGCACACGGCGCATTTCACCATCGGCTCGGGCACCAAGCTGGCGATGGAGGACGCGCGAGCCCTGGTCAAGGTGCTGAGCAGCACCGAGGGCGACGTGCCGACGCGCCTCGCGCGCTACCAGGCGGAGCGCGAAATCGAGGCGCTCAAGCTGCAGAGCGCGGCGCGCAACCGCATGACCTGGTTCGAGGAGGTCGACCGCTATGTCGGCATGGAGCCGGAACAGTTCGCCTTCGCCGTGCTCACCGGCAGCCAGCGCGTCGGCCACGCCAACCAGAAGTTGCGCGATTCGGCCTACACCGACGATTTCGACCGCTGGTTTGCCGCCCGCTGCGGCCTGCCGATCTCTCCGGGGGCGGCACCCGTGCCGCCGATGTTCACGCCCTTCAGCCTGCGCGGCCTGACCCTGGGCAATCGCGTCGTGGTTTCGCCGATGTGCATGTATTCCGCCGAGGACGGCATGCCGACCGACTTCCATCTGGTCCATTACGGCAGCCGCGGCATGGGCGGCGCGGCGCTGCTGGTGACCGAAATGACCTGCGTTGCCGCCGATGCGCGGATCACGCCGGGCTGCACCGGTATCTGGAACGATGCGCAGGCCGGTGCCTGGCAGCGCATCGTCGACTTCATCCACGCCAACGGCGAGACCAAGGTTTCGCTGCAGATCGGCCACGCCGGGCGCAAGGGTTCCACGCGTCTGGCCTGGGACGCCATCGACCAGCCGCTGCAATCCGGCAACTGGCCGCTGCTGGCGCCGTCGCCGCTGCCTTACCTGCCCGGCGTTTCGCAGACGCCGCGGGCAATGGACCGCGCCGACATGAACCGCATCAAGACCGAGTTCGTCGCCGCCACGCGCCGTGCCGTCAGCGCCAACTTTGACATGGTCGAATTCCACGCTGCCCACGGCTACCTGATGTCCTCCTTCATTTCGCCGCTGACCAACCAGCGATCGGACGAGTACGGCGGCAGCCTGGAGAACCGCTGCCGCTATCCGCTGGAAGTGTTCCGCGCCATGCGCGAGGTCTGGCCGGCCGAGAAACCGATGTCGGTGCGCATCTCGGCCCACGACTGGGTGGCCGGCGGCACCACCCCGGACGACTCGGTCGCGGTCGCCAGCCTGTTCAAGGAGGCGGGCGCCGACATCATCCACGTCTCGTCGGGCCAGGTCAGCAAGGACGAGGCGCCGGTCTACGGCCGCATGTTCCAGGTGCCGTTTTCCGACCAGATCCGCAACGAGTTGCAGATGCCGACAATCGCCGTCGGCAACATCTTCGAAGCCGATCACGTCAATACCATCATCGCCGCCGGCCGTGCCGATCTCTGTGCCCTGGCGCGGCCGCATCTGGCCGATCCGACGTGGACCCTGCATGCCGCCGCCGAACAGGGCGTCAAGGACATTGCCTGGCCGAAGCAGTACCAGGGCGGCAAGGTCCAACTCGAACGCAATCTGGAGCGCGCGGCCCAGCTCGCGCTGGTGGCGTGACGCCTGTCGAGAATTCAACCGGGCGACATGCCCTGGTGACCGGCGGCGGGCGCGGCATCGGTGCCGCGGTCGCCGCCGCGTTGATCGCGGCGGGCCATCGCGTCACCGTGTGCGGCCGCGACCGCGGCACGCTGGATATTGCGGCGCGGCTGCACTCGGATTCCGGGCGCTGCCGGGCAGTGGTCATGGATGTCGCGGATCGTGAATCCGTGGGCCATGGATTGACGCAGGCGCGCGCCGGCTTCGGCCCGATCGATATCCTGGTGAACAACGCCGGACAGGCCGACAGCGCGCCGTTTCTGAAGACCGATGCCGTACTCTTCGAGCGCATGCTGGCGGTCAATCTGCACGGCGTGTTCCATTGCACCCAGGCCGCAATCGGCGACATGCTGGCTGCGCATTGGGGGCGTGTGATCAATATCGCCAGCACCGCCG
>JAUYSD010000379.1 GCA_030696505.1 Sulfuritalea sp.
AGCCCGTGGCGCGGGCTTTGTTTCGCGTTTGGACGCGCGAAGCAAGGCCCCGTTGCGCTTGAAAGGATGAATCGGATGCATTCCACCGCCGCAGTTCCCCGTACGTTTCCGCGCTTCGACATCGCCCCGCTGGATCGCGCCCTGAGCGCCGATTTGCAGCACAAGATCGACCAGAAGACAAAGCCCCAGGGCGCGCTCGGCCGCCTCGAAAGCCTGGCCCTGCAGCTCGGCCTGATCCAGCAGAGCCTGACGCCGCGACTGGTCAACCCCTATGTGCTGGTCTGCGCCGGCGACCACGGCGCGGCGAAGGCCGGCGTCTCGGCCTTTCCGCAGGAAGTCACATGGCAGATGGTGGAGAACTTCCTCGCCGGCGGTGCCGCGATCAATGTCCTGGCGCGCCAGGCCGGGATGACGCTGGTAGTGGCCGATGCCGGCGTGGCGCATGACTTCGGCCCGCGCGACGGCCTGGTCGATGCGAAAGTTGGCGCTGGCGGCACGGCGAATTACCTCGAAGGCGCGGCCATGAGCGAAGCCGAATGCGTCGCGGCGATGCACAACGGTGCGCGCCTGGTGAGCGAATTCGCCGCCGCCGGCTGCAACGTGCTGGGCTTCGGCGAAATGGGCATCGGCAATACCGCCGCCGCCTCGCTGCTGACCCACTGCATCACCGGCCTGCCGCTGGCCGACTGCGTCGGCCGCGGCACCGGGCTCGACGACGCCGGCCTGGAGCGCAAGCGCGCGCTGCTGGCGCAGGCGCTAGCCATCTGGCCGGAACGGCCACTGATCGGTCACCTCCCCCTCGCGGAGGGGGAGGCCGGGAGGGGGAGCGCACAGTTGGGCAAAGCCGAAACGGCTCAGGATGCGCTTCGCATTCTCGCTCGCTTCGGTGGCTTCGAGATCGCGATGCTGGCCGGCGCGATGCTGGCCGCGGCGGAAGCGCGCATGACGCTGCTGATCGACGGCTTCATCGTCACCAGCGCGCTGTTGGTAGCGCAGCAGGTATCGCCTGCAGTGCTCGACTACTGTGTGTTCGCGCACTGCTCCAACGAGGCCGGCCACCGCCGCCAGCTCGACTGGCTCCAGGGCCAGCCGCTGCTCGACCTCGGCCTGCGCCTGGGCGAAGGCACCGGCGCGGCGCTGGCACTGCCGCTGCTCAACGCCGCCTGCGCCTTCATGAACGAAATGGCGAGTTTCGAGTCGGCCGGAGTCAGCGAAAAAGCCTGATGAAGCGCGAGCTGGAATACTTCTTCGCCGCGCTGCGCTTTTTCACGCGCCTGCCGGTGCCGGCCTGGGTCGGTCACGGGCAAGACCAGCTCAACCATGCGGCGCGCTACTTCCCGCTGATCGGCATCCTGGTCGGCAGCATCGGCGCCGGCGTCACGGAACTCGTGGCGCTGGCGCTGCCGATCGGCGTCGCGGTGCTGCTCGGCATGGCGGCGACGATACTGGCCACCGGCGCCTTCCACGAGGATGGCTTCGCCGATTCCTGCGACGGCTTCGGCGGCGGCTGGGACAAGGCGCAGGTGCTGACGATCATGAAAGACTCGCGCATCGGCAGCTACGCGGCGCTCGGCGTCGGCCTGATCCTGCTCACCAAGTGGAGCGCGCTGGCCGAGCTCGACGCCGGCCTCGGCCCGCCCTTCCTCGCCCTCGCGCTGGTCGCCGGTCATGCGGTGTCGCGCCTGGCCTCGACCGTGCTGATATTTTTCCTCGACTACGTGCGCGACGACGACAGCTCGAAGTCCAAGCCGCTGGCGCAGCGCATGGCGCCGCATGAGCTGGCGCTGGCGACGCTGTGCGGCCTCGCGCCCTGCCTGCTGCTGCCCCTGGCCGAGGTGCTGGCGGCGCTGGCGGCGGTGATCCTGTGCACGCTGCTCGCCGCGCGCTACTTCGTGCGCCGCATCGGCGGCTATACCGGCGACTGCCTCGGCGCCGCGCAGCAGGCGAGCGAAGTGGCCTTCTACCTGGGACTGCTGTGCAGCTTTACCTGATCCGCCACCCCGCGCCGCAGGTCGCCGCCGGCATTTGTTACGGCCGCACCGACCTGGCGCTGGCGGCGGACGTGGCCGCCGCCGCGGCGCGCATCGCCATGCAACTGCCGCCGCTGTTGCCTGTCTTTACCAGCCCGCTGCAGCGCTGCGCGCAACTGGCGCAGGCCCTGCATCCGGCCCCGCAGAGCGATGCGCGGCTGCAGGAAATGCACTTCGGCGCCTGGGAAATGCGCCCCTGGGAGCGGATACAGCGCGCGGCGCTGGACGGCTGGGCCGCCGATCCGCTCGGCTATGCGCCGCCGCAGGGCGAATCGGTCGGCGAACTGCAGCGACGGGTGCATGGCTTCCTCGACGACGCCCGCCGGCAGGGTCTGGAAAGCGCCGTGCTGGTGACCCATGCGGGCGTGATGAAAGTCATCGTCGGTCACGCCCAGGGGCTGCCGGCGCGGCGCTGGATGGCGCTCAGCTTCGACTATGAAAGCGTGGTCCGCGTCACGCTCGCCGACCAGGACGCTGTCGCGGCAGGCGACCGCGCCTGATAACGACGGGATTCAGGCCAGCCTGGCGCTGGCGCTCATCGCCAGCCAGCCCTCGGCGTCGCGCGCCCAGAGCCTGACGGTCTTGCCGTCGGCCTCGGGCTGGCCATGGACGGAAAACGGCGCGATGTCGAACAGCGGCTTGTGGGCCTTGAACTCGAACGCCGCGATATCCGCGCCTGGCAGATTCCGCCGCAGCAGATCGAGCAGCAGCGTGGCGATCAGCGGGCCATGCACGACGAGGCCGGGATAGCCCTCGACCTCGGTCACATAGCGGCGGTCGTAGTGGATGCGATGGCCGTTGAAGGTCAGCGCCGAATAGCGGAACAGCAGCACGTCGTCGGGCACGATCTGGCGCTGCCAGACGCCGTCGTCGGGCGCCGCCACAAGAGTTGGCGATGACGACACGGCGGTCGGCAGGTCGCGATAGACGATGTCGTGCTCTTCGGTGATCGCCAGGCCTTGCGCACCGTGGAACTCATGGCGCACCAGGACGAAGACCAGATCGCCGGAGCGCCCACTCTTGCGCTCGACCGAGATCACCTGCGAGCGGCGCTGCACGGCCTCGCCGACACGCAGCGGCTGCGGAAAGGTCAAGCGGCCGCCGGCCCACATGCGGCGCGGCAGCGGCACCGGCGGCAGGAAGCCGCCGCGCGCCGGATGGCCGTCGGCGCCGAGCGCCGACTGGCGCGCGGCAGGCACGCACAGCGTCCAATGCCAGGGCGGCGGCAGCGGATCGCCGGGCATCGGCGCCGGATCATTGCGGTCCAGGGTCGCCGCCAGCGCGGCCACTCTGGATGGCGTGATCAGGTCGTCGACCTGTTCCCGGCGGCCGATCCAGGAGCGCAAGTGATCGAGTGTCTGCGAGTCCATGTTTTCCAGCATCGCCGGGCGGGACGCCTAGAACCGATTGACCCGCGGAAACTTGGCGGCGAAGAACTCGGGCATCGGCACCACTTTCTTCGCCCGGTAGTCGAAGAAGACGAAGCCCGACTTGGCCATGGCGATCAGCGTCGCGTCGGCCGGCCGCGTGACGCGGAAAATGATGTCGCCGCCATACTTGTTGAAGTCCATCACGCCGACCTCGAAGCGCAGCTCGTCGCGCGTATAGGCCTCGGCCAGGTAGGTCGTGGCCAGATCGGTGACGATGATCTGGTCGTCGGTGGTTTCCTCGACGCCGAAGTCGAACAGGAAGCGCGCCCGCGCCTCGGAGATCATCGAGATCATCGAATCGTTGCCGAGGTGGTTGGCGCCGTTGATGTCGGTGATGCGGACCGTGAGATCGGTCGAATAGCAGAACTGGTCGTCGGGAAACTGGAGCTTGATGCGGGCCATGGCGATGTCGGGAAATCAGAAGGTCTGGCGATTCTAGTCGCAAAGAAAACGTCCGACTCCGGCTGCCTCAGGCGACCGGCGGCGGCTTCGCACCGTCAACCTCAGATCCTCACGATGCCACGGGCCGGACCTTCCTTGCCCGCCACCTCGCTCGTGGCGATTCTTGTCCCGGACAGGCTCAAATCGCGATCCTGGGTCCCGGGCAAGCCATGGGTGGCATCCCTGCAACCCGGCATGAGCTTGACTCCCCTCCTGCAGACCAGGCGTCGCCTCCCCATGCCTGCCTTCCGCGTCGGCCAACCGGCCCGGGCCGATTTCGGCGCCGCTACATTGACGGTGATCAATAGCTGCCACCCGGTGGCGGAAATATCCAGAAGAACTGCCCGCTGCGCCCCCCGTCGCGCTCGGCGCAGCGCGTGACGAAGTCGCATTCCGCCTGCAACTGCCGCTGCGTCCATCCCAGACAGGAGCGCATCTTCAGCGTGACCGGGTCGTAGTCCATGGCGTCGCTTTCCGGCGCCCTCACCATCAGCGCCGAAGGCAGCACCACGCAATGGTAGACGCGCAACGCGCAGGGCAGGCTGCGCGCGCGTTCGAAACTGCGGCGAAAATTCTCCGGCGAATCGCCGGGCAATCCGAGGATGATTTCGACCGCCACGGCAGCAACCGATTTCAGTTCGTACATGGTCTGCTCGAACCGCGCCTCGTCGTACGACCTCTCCACGTGCGCCAGCACCTCGTTGTCGAACGACTGCAGGCCGATTCCGACCAGCGCCTGCCCGATCGAGCCGAGGAAATCGATGTGCTCCTTCTTCACCTTGGCCGGATAGACCTCGCAGATCAGGTTGCGGTTTTCGAAGAACCCGTGCCGCTGCGTCGCCTCGCGCAGGTTGCGGAACGAATGCGGGTTGAGGTTCAGCCCCGCGTCGACCAGGATCGCTCCGTCCACGGGCTGGCGCGCCATGCCGTCGAACTCCCGGCACAACTCTTCCACGCCGCGCACGCGCCGTGGCGACTCGAGCGTGCCCCATTCGCAGAACGAGCAGGTGAACGGGCAGCCGCGGTAGGTCTGCAGCACGGCGAGCCCGCCATGCGTCACCAGGTCCATCTCGTAGGGCGAGGGCATCGCGTTGAGGTCCACCGCCGGGCGTGCGGGCGTTTCCATCCATCCCGCGGCGGCGGGCAGCGCCAGGCCCTGTACCTGCGCCAGCGCCTGCGGGCTGCGATCACCGCTCGCGACAATCGCGGAAAAAGTCAATTCCCCGTCGTTGATCACGAGCGCGTCCACCCAGCCACGCGCCGCGCGGAACGGCGCCTGGTTCAGCATGCTGGGCCGGGCCGAGGGGCCCCCGAACACGATGAGCCGGCCCGGATCGTCCTCCTTGACCAGCCGGGCGACTTCGACGAAGAACGGGAACGACCAGATATAGGTCGAAAAGCCGACCACGTCGGGATCGAAATCGATGATTTCCTGCGCGAGTTCCGCGACGCTGGCCTGCTCGAGATCCCAGGTCCGCAACTCCAGCCCGTCGATCCCCGCGCATCGCAGTGATGCCTCGACCATCCGCATGCCATGGTTGGAGATGAAGATCGGCATGGCCCGGTCGCGCTCGGGATAGCGCGCGAGCAGCGCCACCCGGCGCCCGGACCGGCGCGGCCCGGACTTTGCGGGAAAACCCGGCTTCAGGGCCTGCGCGGGAACGACCACCAGTACTTGCCTGATTTTCCGCCGCAGGACGCCGTCTCCAGGTCGAGTTCGGCGCGCATCGACAGGATGTCCTCCTCGCTCCACCCCAGGCACGAGATCATGGCCAAGTTCACCGAGTGGTAACGCATGTCCCAGCCCGGCCGCCCGCGCGACATCAGCGCGTCGGGCAGGACCAGGCAGTGATAGGCCCGCACCGCCACCGGGAAGCTGCGCGCGTAGGCGAGCGTGCGCCGGAAGCCCTCCGGCGTGTCTCCGGGCAGCCCGAAGATGATCTGGATCTCCGCCGTGGTGACCGCAGTGAGCTGGCCCATGGCCTTCTCGAAACGACCCCGGTCGAACGGCCGGTCGTGCAATTTGAGCACGGCGGGGTCGAGCGACTGCAGCCCCACGCCGAGGTAGGACGTGCCCACCTGCGAGAGGAATTGCAGGTGCTCCTCCTGGACATGCGTCGGGTAGATTTCGGCCCAGAAGAGCGACGACTTGAGGAAGCCCACGCGCGACTCTGCGGCGAGCAGGTTGCGAAAGCCCTTCGCGTTGAGGTTGAGGCCTGCATCGAGCAGGAACACCGACGGCGCCCCCCGGCGCGCGAACGCCTCCAGCTCGCGAACGATGTAATCGGTGGAGAACACGGCCTTCGAGGATTCGCTCGCGCCCCATTCGCAGAACCGGCAGGAGAGCGGGCAACCACGGTAGGTTTCCAGATACGCCACCGAGCCGGCCGGCATCAGGCCGAGCTGGAATGGCGAGGCGATCGCGTCGAGATCGGCGGTGGGCGCGCGGTGCCCGGTCTGCAGCCACATCCCGGAGGCCGGCAGATGCAGGCCCGGCACGGAGCGCAATCCTGCGCGCGTAAGTTCCGGCAGGCGCGCAATCTCGCGGAACACCGCCTCGCCCTCCGTGCTGACGACAGCATCCAGATAGGCCTGCGCGTTGGCATAAGGCGGCAGGTCGAACAATGGCGTGCGCGCCGAAGGGCCGCCAAAAACAATCAGGGCTTTCGGCAACCTCTGCCGGATGCGCCGCGCCACCTCGACCAGGCAGGGGGTGGACCAGACGTAGATCGAGAAGCCGATCAGGTCCGGCTCGAATCCGGCCAGCGCTTCGACGTAGGCATCCACGTCCGCGCGCCTGTGATCGATCAGCGCCACCTTGGCGGCGGCGAGCTCCGGGTCCGACACCACCGCGGCGAGGATGCGGCGTATGCCGTAGCTCGGCAGGTCGAGGTGCCCCAGTTCGTTGGTGTCGGGCTCGGGCGTCATGCACACGAGCGCGATGCGCTGCGCGCTCATTGGACAACCCTCCCCCCAGCCCCGATCCCACGGCCGGCTCTGCATAGCCGGCCGGCTGCGGCAGCGCGGAGCAGTGCTCCGCGAAACCCTGCCTTCGCCCCAAGGCAGGGGGTGA
>JAUYSD010000019.1 GCA_030696505.1 Sulfuritalea sp.
CGAGCCGCTATGAGCACGACGTCAGCTTCTTCGGTGCCATGGACGGTCAGCGTTACAAGGAAATGCAGCCGCGCCAGGAATTCTTCGCGGCACTCGGCGAACGACTGACGGCGCGCGGCATCCATTTCCTGTTTCGCGAAGCGGCCGGCTGGGGCGTCGAGGAACAGGTGGCGCTGATCCAGACCAGCCGCATCAACCTCAACTTCGGCGCCTCCTGCGATTTCGGTGCGCCCGTGGCCTCGGGCCTGCCCGAGCGCTGCTACGGCATTCCCGCAGCCGGCGGTTTCCTGCTCTGCGACCGGCGCAGCCACGCCCGCGACGACTTCACGCCCGGCGCGAACTGGGCCGAGTTCGATGGACTCGACGATTGCGTGGCGCAGATCGAATTCCGGCTGGCGAACTTCGCCGCCGCGCGCGATCTGGCCGAACGCTGCCACGCCCACGTCATGGCGCAGCACACCTATGCCCGGCGCGCGGCGACCCTGCACCAGGCTCTGCTCGCTTGGCACGACGGCAAGCGGGGGCGACTGCAATGAGCGCGCCGCTGCTCTCCATCGTCATGCCCGTGTACAACGTCGCGCCCTACCTGCCGCGCTGCCTGGAAAGCCTTGCCGCGCTGAACCCGCCGGCCGACGAGATCATCGTCGTCGACGACGGCTCGACCGACGACTGCCCGCGCATACTCGCCAAATTCGCGCCACGCCTGCCACAGATGCGCGTGATCCGCCAGGAAAACGGCGGCCTCTCGGCGGCGCGCAACACCGGACTCGACGCCGCGCGCGGCAAGTACCTGGCCTTCGTCGACTCCGACGATTTCGTCGCGCCCGACGCCTACGCCGAGGCGCTGCGCCTGGCCGAGGACGGAAACCTCGACATGGTGCTGTTGAATGCCAATTACCATTTCGAAGGCCGCCAGGCCGACTACGCGATCTACGCCGACGTGCCCGCCACCGACGTCATTGCCGGTCGCGAGTGGCTGCGCCGGCGCTTCCGTGCGGGGCGCCTGCTGCACATGGTCTGGATGCACGTCTATCGTCGCGAGTTCATCGAGGCCCATCAGTACCGTTTCGTGCCGCGCCTGATCCATGAGGACGTGATCTGGACCACCCGTGCGCTGCTGGCGGCAAAGCGCGTGCGCTATACCGGGCACGTCGCCGTGCACTACCGGATTCCGCTGCGACGCTTCACGCCCGAGCAGGGTCAGCGCCGCCTGCAGGCCATCGTGGACAGCAGCGTGGTCAACGCCCAGGCACTGGCGGCGATGTGCGCCCAGCTTGACGACGATGCCGAACTGCGCCGGCTGCTGGCCGACCACCTGGTCGACGGTGCGCTGTCGGTGTTCCACAAGCTGCCCAAAATGCCCGACCGCGCCGCCGCGGCCGCCACCCTGCAAGGCCTGCGCCGCGAAGGCTTCCTGCGGCTGCTGTGGCGCCATGCGCAAAACCTGCCGCAACGCCGCCGCATCGCGCGGCACTGGCTGCGCGCCTGGCTGGGCGGGATCGGCAGATGATGCCAAGCGCCGCGATGACCTGGTTCTGGCAGGCCTGGCTGGCCGCCGTGGTTTTCGTCTTTCCCATTCCGCATACCATCGCCCTGCGCAACCTGCTGTTGCTGATCGGCCTGCTGGCAGTGCTGGCCACGCTGCGGAGCGCGCGCCGTTCGCTGCGACGGCCAGCGCTGCAACCGGCGGCATGGACGCTGGTGGCGACCACGGCCTGGCTGGCCCTGCATTCGATCGCCGTGGCGCCAGCGCCAACTCTTGCGCTGGACAACCTGCGCGGCGACTGGATCCTGCCGCTGCTGACCGCAGCCCTGGCGGCCTATGCCGCGGCACGCGTGAAAGCTCGGCTGGCCATCCGCGCCGTCGTCGCGGCACTGCTGGCACACATGTTCTGGATGTTCGGCTGGCAACTCTGGTTGCTGCTTACCACCGGCGCCGTGGCAGACGGATCGAAGGGCATCGTGCCCTTCGGCGAACGCGACTATCACAGCACGCTTGCCGGGTTTCTGATGGCCTTGCTGCTCGGCGAAAGAATGGCGGCCCATAGCGGCGGCGACGGATTTTTTGCAGCCCGGGCGGCATGGGTCGGGCTGGGCCTGGTGCTGCTCGCCGACGTCGTGCTGCGGGTCCGCAACGGTACCCTCGTCAGTGCCCTTCTGCTGTCGCTGGCGGCGCTCTGGATGGCGCGGCACCGGTCGCGCTTCGTCCTGTTGCTGGTCTTCGTGGCCATGCTGGGCGGCACCTCCCTGGCGCTCGACAAGCGCTGGAGCGGATTGAAGGAATCCCTTGATGCTGGCTGGAATTCGCCGAGCATGTACTGGCTGAGCGGCGACCAGGCCTTGCGGCCCACGCCGGCTTCCGGCGCTGACATCGACGATTCGGCCTACCTGCGCGCCGCCTGGGCACACCAGGCGGTGCAGGCGATAGTCGAACAGCCGCTTGGCCTCGGCTACGGCCGCGACGGTTTCGGCCGCGCGGTCGAGGCGAAATACGGATTCAAGGGCATGGTCAGCAGCCACAGCGGCTGGCTGGATTTCGCGCTGGCGGCCGGCCTGCCCGGCCTCGCCCTGCTGCTGCTGAGCGCGGGACTCGCCATGCGCGGCGGCTGGCGACAATTCCGTCAGCATGACGACGCGGCCGGCCTGATGTTCTGTTTCCTGGTCGGCGGCTACCTGCTGCGCTGCCTGCTCGACGGCCATCTGTCGG
>JAUYSD010000077.1 GCA_030696505.1 Sulfuritalea sp.
CGAGGCCAGGCGCTGCTCCCAGCGCGGATGCGCGGTGTCGGCGTGCTGCGGCCGGTCGAGGCAGCTGATGGTCATCGGCGATTCGCCCTGGCCGTAGATCTGCACCAGCTTGTTGCCGAAGCGCGCTAGCGCGGCCTCGCAGTCGGCGACGTACATCGGCCCCCCGCCATAGATGATGGTTTTCAGCCCAGACGCGTCAAGCTCGGCCGGAAAGTCGACCAGGCGCTTGACCATGGTCGGCGCGGCGAACATCGTCACGCCGCGATGCACCTGCAGCAGTTCGTAGATTTCGGCCGGATCGAAGCCGCCCGAGTCGGGCACCACGTTGAGCCCGCCGTGGGCGACGTGCGGCAGCATGTAGAAGCCCGAGCCGTGCGACATCGGCGCGGCGTGGATGATGGCGTCGCCGGGTGCGATGCCATCGACGTCGGAAAAATAGTTGAGCAGCGCCGCCATCAGGTTGCGCATGGTCAGGGTCACGCCCTTGGGCCGGCCGGTGGTGCCGCTGGTATAGAACAGCCAGGCGGCATCGCCGGCGCCGCGTGGCGCGATGGGGATAGTCGCCGCCGCACAGAGCCCGGCGTAGCCGGGACCGTCGGCGTCGATCACTGCTTCCAGTGCACCGCCCACCAGTGGCTCGAGTGCCGGGTACAAGTCGCCGCTGGCGAAGCACAGCCGCGCCCCGCTGTCGGCGAGGATGAATTCGAGCTCCTTCGGGTGCAGCTTGGCGTTGATCGGCACCACCACCAGTCCGGCATGCCAGCAGGCGAACATCAGTTCGAGGTAAGCCGGGCAGTTCTTCATCACCAGCGCGACCCGGTCGTTGGGCTGCAGGCGCGCCGTCAGGCCGCCGGCGAGGCAGGCAACGCGTGCGCCGAGTTCGGCGTAGTTCGCCAGCAGGCGCGCGCCGCGGGCCAGCGCCGGGCGCTGCGGATGGAGGCGCGCGGCGCGCCCCAGCAAGTGTGCGATGTTGATGCTCATGGAGTGGAATGTAGCAAATTTGTGCCTGGACCTGTGGCGAAGCGCCGGCCGCTTTACGGAGCCCCGACACCGCGCGCATACTTGTTCGTATGACGTGCTCCAACTGCGGCCTCACATTGCCCGTCGACGCGAACTTCTGTCCGCACTGCGGTACGCGGAACGCAGGGCTCGTGCCCGAAGACGGCCAGCGGCGTCATGCCAGCATCGTGTTTTCCGACCTGTCGGGCTATACCGCACTCAACGAGCGGCTCGATCCCGAGGAGGTCGAACTCATCATGGGCCGCATCAAGGACGCTGCGACCCGCATCGTCGGCAGCCATGGCGGGGTCATCAACCAGTTCATCGGCGACGAGGTGGTCGCCCTGTTCGGCATACCGGTGGCGCGGCGCGACGATCCGGGACGGGCGGTGCGCGCGGCGCGCGAACTGCATGCCGCGGTGCGCGTCATCGCCAAGGAAGTCGAGCACCGGGTCGGGCATGAGTTGACCATGCACAGCGGCATCAACAGCGGGCTGATCGTGGCGCGGCGCAGCGATTCGCGCGACGGGCATTTCGCCCTGACCGGCGACACGGTGAACACCGGCGCACGCCTGCTCGGGCTGGCTGCCGCCGACGAGATCGTGATCGGTCCCGATACTTGGCGCGAAGTCCGCACGCAGTTTTCCGTGGCGGTCGGTAAGCCTATCGAGGTCAAGGGCAAGGAGCATGCGATCACGCCTTACCGGATCGTCGGCGAGCTGACCGCGGACCCCGTGGCACGCCCGCCCATGGTCGGCCGCGATGCGGAACTGCAGCGCTTCACGGCGCTGGTCGCGGCCTGCGGCGGGCAAGCGCAAGGTGGCGTGGCGGTGGTACGCGGCGATCCGGGAATCGGCAAGACGCGCCTGGTTGCAGAGTTCGGCGAACTCGCGCAGCGCCACGGGCTGTCCTGCCATGTCGCGGCGGTGCTCGATTTCAGCGTCGGCCGTGGCGCCGACGTCATGCGCAATCTGACGCGCAGCCTGCTCGGCATCGCGGCCGATGCCGACGCGGGCGACAGCCGCAGGGCGCTGGACGAGGCCCTCGCTGCCGGATGGGTCGAACGCGAGCAGGAACTGTTCCTCTGCGACCTGCTCGACATTTCGCCGCGGCCGGAGCTGCGTGCACTCGATGCGGCGCTGACCGGCGCCGTGCGCGAACAGGGCGCCCGCGCCGCGATTGGCGGCCTGGTGCGCGCCGCGGCGCACCGCCGGCCGCTGCTGCTGCTGATCGAAGACGTGCATTGGGCCGATGCCGCGACACTGGAGCGGATTGTGGCGCTGGCTCACGTCACGACGGATGGGCCGCTGCTGCTGGTGCTGACGACGCGCATCGATGGCGACCCGACGCGCACCGGATTGCGCGAGATGGCGCAAGAGGGGCGCGTCGCCGGGCGTGTCACCTCGTTCGACCTGGCACCGCTCGCCGCCGACAGCGCGGTCGAGCTGGCATCCCGTTTTGCCGGCCTCGATGCCGGGGCGCTGCGTGAAATCGTCGAGCGCGCCGAAGGCAATCCGCTGTTCCTCGAACAACTACTGCTGAATGCCGGCGGTTCGACCCGGGCAGTCCTGCCGGGCTCGATCCAGGCGCTGGTGCTGGCACGCATGGATCAGTTGCCGGCCGCCGTGCGGCAGATGTTCCAGGCTGCCGCGGTACTCGGCCAGCGCTTTACGCTGGAGGCTCTGCGTTACCTGGTGGCAGACGAATCCTGCGATTGCGGCGAGCTCGTCGTGCGCCAGTTGCTGCGCCCGGCAGGCGCCGACTGGCAGTTCAGCCACGCCCTGATCCGCGACGGCGCCTACGAATCGTTGCTGAAGTCGCGGCGCCGCGAACTGCATGCGCGTGCCGCACAGTGGTTCGCTGCGCGCGACCCGGGCCTCTGTGCCGAGCATTACGAACTGGCCGGCGACGCCCGCGCCGCCGGCGCCTATCTGGCCGCGAGCAGTGCCGAGGCGCTGCGCTACCGCTACGAGCGCGCCGTGGCGCTGGCCGAGCGCGGCCTGGCCCTGGCGCGCGAGCCCGGCGAACGCCATGCCCTGGGCCTCATGCGCGCCCGCATGCTGCTCGACGGCGGTCGCGCCCAGGAGGCGATCGCCGCAGCGAGCGAGACACGCGACCATGCCGCCACGCCCGCCGAGCGCGCAGCGACCCTGATCCTGCAGGCGGCGGCGATGCGCATCCTCGACCGGGCGGATGCCGCGCTGGCGGCGCTGGCCGAAGCCGAGCCGCTGGCGCGCGACGCGGGGTCGGAGCTCGACCTGGCGCGCCTGCACCATCTGCGCGGCGGCTTCTATTTCGTCCTCGGGCGCTCGGCCGACTGCCTGCGTGAGCACGAGGCCGCGCTGGCGCATGCGCGTGCCGCCGGCTCGGTCGAAGCCGAGGCCAATGCGCTGTCGGGCCTGGGCGACGCCAGCTACGTGAGCGGACGCATGCGCACCGCGCAGGAACGCTTTCGCGTCTGCGTGCAACTGGCGCAGGACAACGGCCTGGGTCGCATCGAAGTCGCCAACAAGCACATGCTGGGCTGGACCCTGCATTACCTGGGCCGCTTCGACGAGGCGCTGGCCGCCGGGGAGGACGCCGTGGCCATGGCCAAACAGGTATCGGCACAGCGCACCGAAGCCGCCGCCCGGCAAACCATTGCCTACACCCAGGGTTGGCTGATGGGCCAACTGGCCCCGGCACACGAGCATCTGGACCGTGCGCTGCCGCTGGTGCGGGCGCTCGGCGCGGCACGCTTCGAGGCGCAAAACCTGGTGTTCCGCGCTCTGCTCGAACTGCGTGCCGGTCGCCGTGAGCACGCGCAGGCGCTGGCACGCGATGCGCTGGCCTACTGCCGCACCACGGCCATGGGTTTCATCGGACCGACCGCGCTCGGCGTTCTGGCGCAGATCACCACCGCCAGCGCAGAGCGGCAGCAGGCGCTGGCCGAGGGCGAGGCTTTGCTGGCGCAGGGCGGCATCAGCCACAACCATTTCGACTTCCACGCCTGCGCGATCGACGCCAGCCTGGAGTCGCGCGACTTCGCCGCCGCCGAGCGCTACTGCGCCGCGCTGGAGCGCTATACCGCGGCGGAGCCGATACCCTGGAGCGAGCTCGCCATCGCCCGCGGCCGCCTGCTGGCGCGCCATGGGCGCGGCGAAACCGGCACCGAGTTGGCAAAGGCTCTGCAAGCCCTGCGCGAGCAAACGGCGCGGCTCGGATTCACTGTCTGGCTGCCGGCCCTGGATGCGGCGATGGCGGAGTAGTCAAGAGTTGGCGCTGGCAGCACGGCGAGGAAGCCCGCGCCGCCGCCGTCAGGGGTCCGGTGCTGCACGCGGCAGGCTGGGCGCCACCAGTGCCGCGCCGAAGCAGGCCAGATACAACACGAAGGACGCCGCCCAGAGTAGCGCCGAGGCGCCGATCACGGCGTTGCCCAGGCCATGCACGCCAGCCGCCAGACGCAGCAGGGCGGCGCCGAACATCAGCGCATAGGCCACCAGCATGGCGCGCGGCACCACCAGCGGGCGGCCGGTGTGGCGCAGGCTGACGCGGGTCATCAGGCCCAGCATCATCAGTCCCAGGCTGCCGACCGTGAAGGCATGCAGCCAGGCCGCTTCAGCCACGATGCCGGTCAGGTCGGCGGCGGCCTTGAGGGCGAAGGCGATGACCAGCCAGGCGAAGCCCAGGTGCATCACCAGCAGCAGCGGCACGTCGGCCACGCGCCAGCCCTGCCAGCGCGCCGTGCGCCAGCCCAGCAGCAGCGCGCAGGCCAGCGCGCTGGCACCGGTCCAGGCGCGCGGCGCGGCGCCGACATCGCAGCCGGCGAGCAGCAGCACCGCAACCAGGCAGGCCGTTTCCAGCTTCATGTCGAACGGCACCTGTCCGCCGCGGCCCTTTTCGCGCAGCGCGTTGCCGGTGAATATCGGCGCCAGCACGCCGCCCTTCAGCACGTAGAGCACGATGATGGCGTGGATGGCAAGGCGCAGTGCCAGCAAGGCCTGCGCAAGATTCGCGCTCGCGATGCCACGGTAATAGAGCAGATTGGCGGCGAACAGCGCGGCGAGGATGGGCAGCAGCAGCAGGTAGAGGCGGTTCCGCGCGCCGAGCAACTGCGGCGCGAGCATCAGGAAGACCACGGGGAACAGCAGGCAGTCGATCAGCGCCGGCAGCTGCGTCGGCAGCCAGGGTGCGGCCCAGAACGCGATGCGCCCGGCCAGCCACAGGGCGACCAGCAGCGCCAGCCGGCCGCCGCGGATTTCCTCGGTGCCGGCCCAGCTCGGCAGTGCGGTGAGCACGATGCCGGTGATGATCGCCGCGGCGAAACCGAAAATGAACTCATGGCCATGCTGCAGCTTGAGCGGCACCTCGCCGGGCAGGCCCCAGAGTCCGAGCAGGGCGCCCAGCCAGGCGGCGACCAGCAGCGGCGCGTACAGCGCACCGAGAAAATAGAAGGGCCGGAAGGCGCTGGCCCAAAGCGGCGACGAGATCAAGGTTCGGCGGAGAGATGGAGAAGACATGCGGAATTATGCGGCATGCCGCCCGTCGGCGTCGCCGCCGATGCGTTGCTGCGAAGCGTTGCTTCATGCAATTGCCTTTGGCCCACGCCAAACATGCATTGCGCGCCATGTGATACATTAGAGTTAAACAGTTCAGGCTTGAAACCATAAGATGCGGGGGGGAGGGGATTATGGCGACACTCAGGAATTTCGCAGGTCCTTCGCGATTGCCCGCTCGGGCTCTGGCGTTTGCGCTGGTCGGAGCACTGCTCGCGCTTTCCTGCGGTGTGCTCCGGGCCCAGCAAGCACCTGATGCGGGCGGCCTGCTGCGCGACCAGCCCAAACCTCCGCCAGTAGTCGCGCCCAAGCCGGCGCCCGCCGCGCCGGCAGTCGCGCCCGCGCCGGTCGACGGCGGTCCGAAGGTCGTCGTCAAGAGCTTCCGCATCGTCGGTGCGTCGCTGATCCCGGATGCCGAACTGGCCGAACAGCTCAAGGATTTCGTCGGCCAGGAACTCACGCTCGCCCAGTTGCAGCGCGTCGCGCCGACGCTCGTCGGCTACTATGCCCGCAAGGGCTACCTCGCGCGCGTGATCCTGCCGCCGCAGGAGATCAAGGACGGCATCGTCATCATCAACGTCATCGAGGGCCGGCGCGGCTCGCTGCGCATCGACCGCAAGGACGGCGCGCGCGTGGACGCGGCGCGCGTGCAGGGCTTCGTCGAGCGGCGTCTTGGCGCGGGCGAGGCGATGAACATCGCGGACCTGGAAGAAGCGCTCAACATCCTCAACGATCAGCCGGGCGTCATGGCGCGCTCCACTATCGCGCCCGGCAGCGCCGAGCGCACGGTGGACGTGGTGGTGAGCGCGGACGACAAGCCGCTGGTGAACATTGCGCTGGGCGCCGACAACCGCGGCGCGAAGGCCAGCGGTACGCAGCAACTGAGTGGATACTTGAGCCTCGCCAATCCGACCGGCCTCTTCGACGCAGCATCCGTGCTGCTCAACGCCTCGCGCGGCACGACCTTCGGCCGCCTCGACTACAGCCTTGCCGCCGGGAATTCGGGGTTGAGGCTCGGCGTCAACGCCTCGGCGCTGGACTACGATCTCGTGCAAGCCGAGTTCAAGGCGCTGCAGGCCAACGGTACGGCGCATACAGCGGGCCTGAGCGCCGCCTATCCGCTGTTCCGCCAGGCCGAACACAGCTTGGCGCTGAGCGTATCCCTCGATGCGAAGCGACTGCGCGACCTGACCGTCGCAGGCGAGACCAGCAACCGGCGCGTGCGCGTGGCAGGCATCGGACTTTCCGGGTTTGCCAACGATGGGGCATTCGGCGGCGGCTTGACTCAGTACGAGGCCAGTGTCAGCGCGGGCAAGACCGAGCAGCGCAATGCCGCCGCGCTCGCGGCGGATCTCGCGACACGACAGGTCGAGGGCAGTTACAGCAAGTTCAACTACGGCTTGCGGCGCCTGCAGGCGCTGGGCGGCGACTGGAACCTCAGCGCCGCGCTGCGTGGGCAAAGCGCGAGCAAGAACCTCGACTCGACCGAGCGCTTCGTGCTCGGCGGGCCCTTCGCCGTGCGCGCCTATCCGGTAGGCGAAGCGGCCGCCGACGAAGGCTGGTTGCTCTCGCTTGCCCTCGGCTGGCGCGCGAGCGAAGAACTGGCCGCCAGTTTCTTCGTGGATGCCGGCGGCGTGACGCTGAACAAGAACCTCTGGGCGAACTGGAACGCCGCCAATCCGAGATTGCCGAACCGCTACCAGCTTTCCGGCGCCGGCATCGGCCTGGACTGGCGCTTCGCCACCCAGGGGGTGGCCTCTTTCGTCATCGCCCGTCCCTTGGGCAGCAATCCCGGACGTGACGCCAATGACCGCAACGTCGATGGCGGCAGCAACGGCAGCCGCGGCTGGATCAGCATCAACCTGCAGTTTTGAACCTGTCTCTGGAGGACGCTCCCATGGATCGGACCAATCCCTTCACGCGCCTTCCCGCTGCGCGCCCTTTGGTGAATCGCTGCTTCCCGACCATCGCCCGCCGCCGCATGGTGGCGGCCCTGGCAACGGCGTTCGCCGCCCAATTTGCGCTCGCTGCGCCGCCGGCCGCCACGGCATTGCCCACGGGCGGCCAGGTCGTCGCCGGACAGGCCAGCATCCAGCAGGCCGGCGCGGCCATGACGATCCGTCAGGCGACCGACCAGGCCATCCTCAACTGGCAGACCTTCAACATCGGCGCCAGCGCGTCGGTGAATTTCATCCAGCCGGGGGCGAGTTCGGTGGCGCTCAATCGTGTGCTCGGCACCGACCCGTCGGCGATCTACGGCCAGCTCACCGCAAACGGCCAGGTGTTCCTGGTCAACCCGAGCGGTGTGCTGTTCGGGCCGGGCGCGCGCGTCGACGTCGGCGGTCTGGTGGCCTCCACGCTGGCCATCCGCGACGCGGACTTCCTCGATCGCAATTACCGCTTCAGCCGTGACGGCGCCGTCGGGTCGGTCGTCAACCAGGGCGAGCTGAACGGCCAGTACGTGGCCCTGCTCGCGCCCGAAGTCCGGAACGAAGGCATCATCGCCGCGCGCATGGGCACCGTGGCGCTCGCCGCGGGCGATGCGGTCACGCTCGGCATCAGCGGTCAGCGCCTGGTCGACGTGCAGGTGGACCAGGCCAGCCTCGACACGCTGGTCGAAAACCGGCATCTCGTCCGCGCCGAGCAAGGCACGGTAATCCTCTCCGCACAATCGGCGCATACGCTGCTCGGTCGCGTGGTCAACAGCGGTGCCATCGAAGCAAACGGCATCTCCACCGAGGGCGGCACCATCCGCCTGCTGGCGAGCAGCACGGTCGATCACAGCGGCAGCATCGCGGCCGACGGCGCGGCAAACGCTTCGGGCGGCAGCGCGATCCTTCTCGCCGATCTCGCCAACCCGGCCAGCCGCACCATCGTCTCCGGCAGCATCACTGCGCGCGGCGGCAGCGAAAGCGGCGACGGCGGCTTCATCGAGACCAGCGGCAGCAAGATATCGATTGCCGACAGCGCGCGCATCGACGCGGGTGCGCCGCGCGGGCGCAGTGGCCTGTGGCTGCTCGATCCGGAGGACTTCACCATCGCGCTCGCCGGCGGCGACATCACCGGCGCCGCGCTCGGGACGGCGCTGGCCAGCAACGACGTCACCATCCAGACCGGTACCGGCGTCAACACCGCGACGGATTTCTTCGGCACCGCCGGCGCCAACGGCGACATTTTCGTCAACGCCAGCGTGACCTGGGCCTCGGCCAGGACGCTGACGATGAAGGCGCACCGCCACATCAACGTCAACTCGGAAATCAACGTCAACGGTACTGGCACGCTGCTGCTCAACTACGATACGGCCAACGGCGGCGGCGACTATTTCGTGCGCGCACCGATCAACCTCGCCGCGGGCTCCACCTTCCAGACCCAGCGGGAGACCGACGCGGCCATCAACTACACGATCATCCGCGACAACGCGGCGCTGGCCGGTATCGCCACGGGCGACCTGGCGGGCAACTATGTGCTCGGCGCGAACGTCACCGCAACCACCAACCCCTGGGTGCCGATCGGGGACAACGGGGCTGCCTTCACGGGCACCTTCGACGGCCTCGGCCACACCGTGGACGGCCTGACGCGCGCGAACACCGACAACGCCGTCAGCGGCATCGGCCTGTTCGGCAGGAGCGATGGCGAAATACGCAACGTCGGCGTGACCAACGTGAACGTCGCGGGATCGATCAACGTCGGCGGCCTGGCGGGCATCAATGGCGGCGTGATTCGCAATTCCTACTCCACCGGCACGGTCACCGGTAGCGACGTGACAGGCGCATTCAATGAGGATCAGGTCGGCAGCATCGGCGGCCTGGTCGGGCGCAACGACGGTAATATTTCCGGCAGCTACAGCAGCGCCACGGTCACGGCGACCAGCGGCGACCAGGGCGCCGGCGGCGTGATGAACTTTACCCAGGGCGGCATCGGCGGGCTGGCGGGTTCCAGCCAGTCGCCCATCACCAACTCCTACGCGACCGGAGCCGTCACCGGCACGAGCGACGTCGGCGGCCTGGTCGGTTTCACGATGGGCGCCATCTCCACCAGCTATTCGACGGGCGCGGTGACCGGAACGAACAACGCTGGAGGTATGGTCGGCTTTCTTTTTGAACCTGCGGTCCCGCTCCTCACCGATACGTTCTGGGACACCACAACTTCCGGTCAGGGAGCGAGTGCCGCTGGCGCCGTTGCGTCCACGGGCCTCGCCACCGCAGACATGAAGGTGCAGGCAAACTTCACCAACTGGGATTTCACCGACACCTGGGTGATTCGGGAGAACAACAGCTATCCGCTGCTGCGCGGCATGCTGCCGCCGCTCTTCGTCATGCCCACGGCGCAGACGAAGATCTATGACGGCGCCGTTTTCGGCGGCGCACACGCAGCGAGCTTCTCCACCCCGGCCGGCGGCAAGACCGCCGGCGCCGCGGACTTTACCGGCGGCACCTGGGCTGCGGGCATCAATGCGGGCGCGTACACGATCCCGGTGAGCGGCATCACGCTCGCCAGCAACACCGACCAACACGGCTTCCTCAGCGTCACCGGCGTGGACGGGACGCTGACGATCACGCCCAAGGCGCTGACAGCGAATACGGCCGGCGTCGCGAACACCAAGGTCTATGACGGCAACACCACAGCGGCCGGCGCCGCGCTGTTCGCGGCCGAGGCCGTCGGCGCCGGCAACACCGCGGACGGCAAGCCCTACACGGGCGACACCGTGAGCATCACCGGCAACGGCACCTTCGATTTCAAGGACGCCGGGGTCGCGACCAAGATCACTTTCGGCGCCCTGGGGCTCGGCGGCGCCCAGGCGGGCAACTATCTTTTGACGCCGGCGGCGGACATCAACGGCGCCAGCATCACCCAGCTGGCGCTGGCGATCACCGATCCGGTGGTCGCCAACAAGGCATTCGACGGCGCGACCACCGCGACCGTGACCGATCCCGGCGTGCTCAGCGGCTTCGTCGGCATCGAGACAGTCACCAGGGCGGTCAACACCGCCAACTTCAACACGGCCGTGATCGGCGCCGGCAAGAACGTGACAGTGAACTACACGCTCGGCAACGGGACCAACGGCGGGCTTGCCGCGAACTACAGCCTCGCCGACAAGGTCGTCATGGCGGACATTACCGCCGCGGCACCACCGCCGGCGCCCGCTCCGGTCGTCGAAGTGTCGGTGTCGACGCCCTCCGTTGCCGTCGAAACAGTGGTGACGAAGACCAATCAATTCGAGGAGCAGGTCCGCAAAGACCTCTGCGCCGCCGTCAGCCTTGGCAGCGAAGTCTGTGGACGCGTCAGCATCGCCGCGCCGACTGCGGCCACAAGTAGTGCATCGCCGCTCCCTGCGATCAGCATTGCCGTGGTCCCGCCCGGGTCCGTCGCCGCCGACTCCATCACGGCGGACTACACCCAGAACTCGTCGGGCGCCTATCCGGTTCGCGTGCCGTCGGCCGACAGCAGCGGGCGGTCTGTCCTTACGGCGCGCCAGGAGGTCGTCGGAACTGTCTCGAGCGGGCAGAGCTTCATGCTGCCGGATGACACGTTTACGCACACCAACCCGAATGCAGTCGTGAGTCTTTCCGCTCGGCAGACCAATGGACAGCCCTTGCCGAACTGGATCAGTTTCGATCCGCAAACCGGCACTATTTCGGCCACGCCCCCCGCCGGCGTCCGGAGAAATTTCGAGATTCAGGTCCAGGCGCGCGACCGCCAAGGAAACGAGGTCTCGACCATCCTGAAACTGAATCTCAGCCAGGGCTCCGCCGCGGGCACCGTCGATCTGCGTGCCGACGGGTAAGACGCGGCGCCAGCAGGCGCCAGAGCGGCCGCCGGCCCGTTGCTTCGACCGGAATGGCTGCCATCGAACAGCGGTGGCAGAATTGCCTTCAATCGATCTCTTGACACTTCGGGGCGCGAATCGATGGCGAGCCACCACAAATGATCCGTGTCGGACTCCTCTGCGGTCTGGTCGCGCCCATGCTTTGGCTGGCGGTCATTGTCATCGGCGGCGAACTGCGGCCCGGCTTTGACCATGTCGGCCAGTACATAAGCGAACTCGGTGAGCGCGGCAGCACCACCGAGACCTTCATGCGCTATGGCGGCTTCGTCGCCACCGGGCTCATGCACGTCGGCTACGCGGCGGCGTTTCACGCCACGGTGGCCAGGCTTGCCGAGCGTCCCCGGCTGACGCTGCTGGTCGCCGTGCTGATCGCGGCGAACGGCATCGGCCGCATCGGCGCCGGCGTCTATCCCTGCGAGCCGGGCTGTGCCGCGCCCGAAGTGCTCAGCCAGCGCCTGCACAGCCTGTCGGCGACGATCGCCTTCCTTGCGATCACCGCCGCCGCGTTGCTCGGCGCACTTCTTTTCCGTCGCATAAAGCGACTGCGCCCGCTCGGCGCCTACTCGTTGGCAACCGGCTGCGCCGGGCTGGGCTTTCTGGTGCTGATGTCGGCGAGCGAAGCGACGCATGTCCACACCGGCCTTTACGAGCGCCTGGCCTCGGGCGTGCTCACTTTGTGGGTGTTCGTCACCGCATGGCGGTTGCGATCGCCCGCCTGCGGAGGGAATGGTTGAGGACAGGTGGCACAGCCATGAGAGTAATAGTCAATATCGACGTTCCCGATCTCGCGCTGGCGATAGATTTCTACTGTGCCGCTCTCGGCCTGAAGCTGAATCGCATCATCGAAGACGATGTTGCGGAACTCACCGGCGCGTCGTCCGTCATCTATCTCCTGCAGCACCCCGGCGGCTCACGCCCCGTGAGCACGCTCTCGTTCACGCGCGATTACTCCAGGCACTGGACGCCGGTGCATATGGATTTCGTTGTCGACGACGTCGCCGAAGCCGCCAAACGGGCGACAGACGCCGGCGCCACCCCGGAGAGTGAATGCGTCGCATGGCGGGGTTCGAAATGCATCACTTTCTCCGACCCCTTCGGTCATGGATTTTGTCTCATCGAGTTCGCGGCAACGACTTACGGTGCCGGCGACGCCGGCCTGCCGCCATATAGCGGTCGGGAACATAAGTAAAACCGGACAGGTCGACTTGAAATTGGCCTGCGGAACTCGAAACGCCGTCGCGCCAGCGCCAACTTTCCGGAAGGCTGCAAGCTCGCGCAGACAAGCCCCGGCCGATAGCTTGTCGCCAGCGGATATGCCACCCGGACCCCCGGTGGTGGGAGGGCGTGAGGTTTCGCCTCGTCCCGAGCAGGGGATCGAAGGAAAGGAGACGATGAGCATGAGAAAACTGGTCGCAGGCACATTCCTGACTTTGGACGGCGTCATGCAGGCACCCGGCGGTCCCGATGAAGACCGGGACGGCGGCTTTCGGCACGGCGGCTGGCTGGTCCCCTATTTCGACGAAAAATTCGGCGCGATCATGACCGAGTGGACCCTGCGCGCCGACGCCTTCCTTCTCGGCCGCAAGACTTATGAAATCTTCGCCGGCTCCTGGCCCAATTCCACCGACCCGGCCGACGAGATTGCCACGGCGCTCAATACCCGGCCCAAGTTCGTCGCCTCGCGGACGCTCGATACGCTCGCCTGGAGCAACTCCATCCTGCTCAAGGGCGATCTTGCCGAGGAGGTGGCGAAGCTCAAGGTCCAGGACGGCGGCGAGATCCAGGTCCACGGCAGCGGCCAGCTTCTGCAGACCCTGCTCAAGCATGATCTCGTCGATACGCTGCGCCTCTGGCAGTTTCCCGTAGTACTCGGCACCGGCAAGCGCCTGTTCGGCGCAGGCACGATCCCGTGCGGCTTCCGGCTTGTCGATACCCAACAAACCGTCACCGGCGCCGTCCTGCACGTCTACGAGCGCGACGGAAATCTCAAGTACGGCGAGATGGAGGTCGGCCAGGAGGCCGTGATCTTCGACGCGAACTCGGCACAGCGCTAAGGAAATCGAGGTGCGATGAATACATCATCTTGGGCGGCCGGGAGCTTGGGTATTGGTCGGGGAAGTCGGTCTGCCTCACTTGCACGCCAATCAAGAGACACTCGACATCAAACTGCGAATGCGTGCTCTGGACTGATTGCGGCCCGACTGCCACTGAAGCAGTTCGGCGGCACGGTGCCCAGAAGCGACCGATGACGTCGGTAAGCGTTATGTCAGCTTAATATTTTCGAGCCGCCTGTCGAGAATCTTGACTGACGGTCTCAACCTCGACCCTAAAAGACATTCATGGAGTATCGGCACCGTTCATTCGCCAATGCCCGATTCACGCTAAAAGATACTGCCCATTTGATCGTATGCTTAAGCTTCACTGGCCCGAACTGACTCCGCCACTTCCTGCGGGGCATCTCGTCCAGTTACCTGCGTCTGCGATACACCAGGCGCAACCTTTCTTGTCGGTACTGAAAGTGCCTTGACGCTCCTTGCATTCCTTGCGCCTGCACTGCAGCCAGTTGGCGCCGCTGCAATCCTCCTTCAGTGACTCCTTGCGCAATGGCGGAAGTGAGTTGCCTGGCGGCACCGGAGCCGGCTCCTTGCCCGGCAGGCGTGCGATACAGGCACCCGCCGAGGCACTGGCATCGCATGCCCGCTTGATATCCCGGTACTGCGATCGAAGGCGACCGGCTTCCGCCTTGTACTTTTCCGACTGAGGACACTGCGACTCGATCGTCTCGATGGACCTGGCTGCCATCCACATATTGGCTTCCGACAGCACCACAACGGATTTCGCCGGAATGTGGTGCTTTGCCGCTGCATACTGGCTTTTGATTTTCTTCAGACCGGCAGCGCACGCTGCATCGACGCCAGTCCCTGCACCTGATCCCTTGATCGAACCCAATTCTGCGGAATATTCCGGATTGGACAGCGCCTGGTCCACTTCGGACTTCCATTTTGCGTACCACGCCGGGTTGTTGAAGGGGTTGCCGCCGTTGTCGCTGACGCCACCCGATGGCCCCCACCGTGTGCATTCGTAACTCGCGTGTGGCCGGGCGCAGTATTGGCTGACCTTGTTGTAGCTTTCCATCGCATCCTTGTACTGCCCTGCTGCGTCGGCATTGCTGCCCGTGCAGGGCTCAAAGATCTTCGCCGTATACCAATGGATATCCTTCATGAACAGATCGTAGGTTGCCGCGGCCATGACGAGCCTGCTGTCCTGCATGGCATAGTCGATTTTCTTCAAGTTCCGCTCGCACACGCTGTCGTACCTCCCACCGGAGCGCGATGCAACGGAAGGGCGCGCATTTTCCTTTTCCTTTTTCGTCACGCAGCCGGTAAGGGCTTTGGCCTGGGCGCAGATTTCCGGCGAATCGTCTCTTCCCGTGCCATTCTGCATAAGGCACGAGAGGTTTTCCCTGGCGTCCCTGATGTGTTTGCATTTGGTTTCCGCCACCAGGAGTGCGCATTGTCGATCGCAGGTCCTCGCCGCCGCGATGTCCGCTGCGGAGCGCGCGCTGCCGTCCCTGGCCGGCTGGGGGGCAACGGTAGCGACGGAAGCACCAGGCTTGGCCGGCTCGCGCAGTTGTTTGGCTCCGGGGTCGGCAAGCCTTGGGCTGGGAGCAACGCCCGCCACCGGCGAACTCGCGCCCGGACTGACCGTATTCTCTCTGGCAAGCAGAGCCGCGTAAGGCCGAAGCTGCGCGATCTGCCTTTGCATGAACTGGTCTGCGATCCCGGGACCGACCTCGTCCGCGGCAATGGGATCGGTCAGGACGTTGCGCAATCGGGCCTGGACCTGTGGATCGGAGAATGCCTTTTTCAGGCTGGCCACCATGCCGTGCAAGGCAGTCGGACTCATCCTTTTTGGGGCAATCATGGCGTACCACCCTCCGGCGAGGACGCCAGTCACGCCCACGCTTTCGAGTGTCGGCACCCCAGGAAGCTGCTCATCCGGATGAGGTAGCGTAAGCGCCAGGGCGCGAAGTTTTCCCGCCTTGATGTGAGGAATCGCCGAAGCGATATCCACGCACGCCGCATCGATATACCCGGACATCACGGCCACCAGCAGTGGCGCATTGCCTTTGAACGGTATGAGGTCGGTGGTAGCTTTGCGTCCCGCCCCTTTCAGCAACTGGTCGAAACACAGGTGCGAAACCGAGCCGGGTTCGCCTGCACCAAAAAACGCTTTCTGCCCTCGCCTGATGCGCTCAAGCAAGTCGGCGATTGTCGCGTCCTTGCTGGAAACAATGACCATTCCGGCAATTCCCAACGGACTCACCAGCTGCAGGCCCTCCAGCAAAGCCGGGCGATACTCGAGCGCTGCGAGCAAAGCGCCGGTGCTCAGCAACCCCAGAGTGAGGTTGGCGTCGGCGGCCCGCACCATCGTTTCAAGCCCGACTACTCCTCCGGCCCCTGGATGATTTTCGATGATCACCGGGTTGCCGAGCGACTCGCTCATCTTCTGGCCGAGAATGCGCGCGATCGAGTCCCCTCCACCGCCAGGGGCAAAGGGGACGATGAAGCTCACTGGTTGTGCGAGCGCGGCTGCCGCGCCGCACACGAAAACGACCGCAGCGAAGAACTTCGACATGACGCCGGTGATGGCGCGGTCAGCCAGGGGCCCATAGGATGTGAATCGACCCGTTAGACTCTTGATGCGAGGAGACCATGAACAATTGGGCTCAGGAGCTTCCATATCCACCATCTTTCGAGAAAGGCACACCTGATTACGACGAAAGCCCTCTGGAACTTGCTTGCCATCTAAATCACATTCTACCCCCTGAAGTGTCCGACTGATTCTGACTCTGGTCGTGCAGACGAGCGCCTGAATCGTTCCCTCAGTGACCCAATTCGCTGCAAGGCTGACTGTTTCTCAGCTAGCCATGAACGGCGGGTTTGTCCGAACTGCTGGCCGATAGTCTCTGACGTTGTACGTCAGCAATGTGATGAGTAACCGGCCGTTCGGTTCAGGTGATTATCGATGACCTCAATGGCAGAAGTTGGCCGGGACTTGCCCGTGGTGTCGCTGAGTCGAATGGCTACAGTCGCTGCGTTGCCGCCAATTTGATGCGCAAGGTGCCGGAAATAGACGCCGGATTCAAGCAGCCAGCGGTTCGATGGAGTCAAGCGTTTCCTGCAACTGCTCTTTCGCCACCTGCAAGTCATACAGCGATTGCAGGTCAAACCAGTATTGATCGGACAGCCCGAAGCAACGAGGAACCGCCAAGTGTCATGGCGACACCGACTTCACAGCGCGCGCCCGCGCTCCAGCGCTTCCAGGTTCGTGGCGCGATGGGCGGCGCCGCTCAAGGCCGCCGTGGACTCCCGCAGTTCCTCGTAGCTGAACGGAAAATCCGGCCGGCTCGCGCCGTAGCCGAGCAGGACCAGGTTGGCCACCAGCGGCTGCTTGAGTTCCAGCGCAACGGCATCGGCATTGCAGGCGTGCACGACGATGCCCATTTCGGCGACCAGCCCGGCCAGGCGCGGGTCGAGGAAGCCTTGCGCGTGCGGCGCATTGACCACGCACAGCGCGGCACGGCCGTCGCGCCGGGCATGGAGGTAGGGCAGGGTGCGGTGCGCCTCGACGCTGTCCAGCGCCAGCAGCAGGTCGGCATCGCCTTCGCAGACCAGCGGGCTTTCGAAGGGGCCGATCTTGAGATGGGTCATCACCGACCCGCCGCGCTGGGCCATGCCGAAGGTCTGCGAGCCGAGCACTTGCAGCTTTCTGCGGCGGGCGGTTTCGGTGAGCACCTTGGCGGCAAACAGCACGCCCTGTCCGCCGATGCCGGCGATCACGGTCTGGCATTTCATGCGCATGCCTCCTCTGGCTGGATTTGTCGGGGCCGGATCGCGCCTTGGGCGCAGACCTGGATGCACATGCCGCAATCGATGCAGGTGCGGCGGTCGATGTCGACCGTGCCGTCCGTGCCCTTTTTCAGCGACGGGCATTCGAACATCGTGGTGCAGTAGCCGCAGGCGACGCAGACGCCGGTCGGCGGCATGGCGATCGCGCTGCGCGGACATTCGGCGGCGCAGATGCGGCAGCCGGTGCATTTGGTGGCGTCGATGCGATAGGCGCCGTCGACCTCGCTGATGGCCGCGCTCGGGCAGACGTTGACGCAGATGTCGCAATGCGTGCATACGCCGCAGTGGAAGCAGCGCTCGCGCGCTTCGGCGGCGGCTTCGGCCGAGCCGAGGCCGAGATTCACCTCGTCGAAGTTCCACACCGAATCATCGGCAGCGCGGTGGCGCACTTCGGCGCGCGGCGTCTTGCGGAAATACTGCAGCCGGATTTCCTGCGGCCCCGGCGCGCAGGGATTTTGTCCGGCGCGCGGCGATGCCGCGGCGGCCGCGATGCCGGGGCCGCTGCCGAGTTGCTGCGCGGTGGCGAGCGGCTTGCCGTCGAGGTAGGCGTCGATCGCCAGCGCGGCGCGCTTGCCGGCGTTGATCGCGCCGCTCACGGTGCCGGCGCCGGTGCTGGAGGCGTCGCCGCCGGCGAAGACGCGCGGCTGGCCGGTGCGGCCCCAGGCATCGACGGCAAGGCGGCCGTTCTTGCACAATTCGCTGCTCAATTCGTCGCCCGATTCCGTCGCGGCCAGGTAGGAGAGATCGGCGTCGCCGCCGATGCAGACCAGCACGCTGTCGGCTCTGGCGGTCGCGGTGTGGACTATGGCACCGGCCTGCGGGCCTGGCGTCACCGGCGCGGCCAGGTCGCGCAGCAGCAACTTGATGCCGCCGTTGTGCCCAGCCTCGAAGCCGGTCGGCACCACGGTATGATGCAAGGCGATGCCTTCGGCGCGTGCCGCGGCGACTTCCTCGGGGATCGCCAGCAGCACGTCGTAATACACGTCCACCGTTGTCGCGCCCTTGCGCCGCGCGGTGCGGGCGGCGTCGATCGCCGTGTTGCCACCGCCAACTATTGCCACGCGTTGGCCCAGCACGGGCGCGTCGCCGTCGCGCGCCAGGCCGAGATAGTCCAGTCCGCTGAGGACGTCGGGCAGGTCCTCGCCGGGAATGTTCAGGCGCCGCTGCCGCCAGGCGCCGGTGGCGAGGTAGACCGCATCGAAGCGGTCGAGCGCAGACCAGGCCAGGTCCTGGCCCAGCCGCACACCGGTGCGCAGCTTGACGCCGAGCGCGGCGAAGACTTCGAGTTCGCGCGCGAGCACTGCACTCGGCAGCCGGTATTCGGTGATGGCCCAGCGCAGCATGCCGCCGATCTCGGACCGGGCTTCGATGATCTCGACCGCATGGCCGCGCTGCGCCAGATGGTAGGCCGCCGTCAGTCCGGAGGGGCCGCTGCCGACCACCGCGACGCTCTTGCCGCTGGCAGGGCCGCGCTTGACGAAGGCGGCGGCGGAATGGCCGCGATCGCCGACGATGCGCTCGATCGCGTTGATGGTCAGCGCGCCGTCATGGGCGCCGCGATTGCAGCCGGTTTCGCAGGGATGCGGGCAGACGCGGCCGAGCGTGGAGGGGAAGGGATGCTCGGCGTAGAGCAGGCGCGCCGCTTCCGGCCAGTACTCGGCGGCGGCGAGGCTCATCAGGCGCTCGATGTCGTTGCCGGCCGGGCAGGCCTCGGCGCAGGGCGAGAGGCGGTCCTGGTGGCGCGGCAGGCCGGCCGTCGCGCTGTTCAGCGGGTGCGCGGCGTGATGCACTTCGACCGGCAGCGGGACCTGGTTCGGACCGAGGCCCTTCATCTGCGTGACGCAGGCATAGCGGGCCAGCACCACGGCGATGCCGCCGTCGGCGGCGCGGCTGTGGTCGAGGGCATCCAGCAGCACGCGCTGGAAGCTGGCCAGGTCGGTCGGATCGGCATGCTCCAGGTAGCCGATGCCGCAGCCGCGGATCAGGGTTTCCAGGTTAACGATGCCGCCGGCATGGCCGTCGGCGGTTATGCCGAACTCCGGCGTCGGCTGCATGCCGGTCATGCCGGTGGTGCCGTTGTCGAGCACCAGCAGGACGAAGCGGGCGCCGTTATACACCGCGCTTTCGAGGCCGGCGGCGCCCGAATGGAAGAAGGTGCCGTCGCCGATGGTGGCGAAGATCGGCGGCGTCTTGCCGTCCTGCGCATGGGCGTGGTAGAAGCCCGAGGCCATCGAGATCGAGGCGCCCATGTCGTGCACGGTGTCCACCGAACCCTGGTTGAGGCCCAGCGTGTAGCAGCCGATGTCGCCAGGAAAAATCGCTTCGGGGAAGGCGCGGCGCAGCGCGTAGAAAACCGAGCGGTGGCCGCAGCCGGGACAGAAGGTGGGACGCCGGATCGGCAGTTCCATGCCGGTCACCAGCGCCTGCAGGCGGTTGGCGGGGCGCTCGGTG
>JAUYSD010000134.1 GCA_030696505.1 Sulfuritalea sp.
ACTCTTCAGTTCAATCTGTCTGTTTTTACTACTCGCTCAAACGAATCTCAGAGGCTAAATTTGCATTTAACCTTACTGTTACGTCGTGTAAGCACTTGCTTCAATACTCTTAGCATCCAGCAGCAGCAGATCCGTCACGCAATCCTTTCAGATCACCCTCCGAACTCAGCCCCAGTCTTTCAACCCGGACCAGCAGCCATCCCTTCGATCTCGGAATGACTACCCACCACCACCTCCAGCACAGCAAGCACCTACACCTATCGGTTGTTTGGTTTTTAAAGAACTCCGCCTCCAACTCACTTCCTTCAGCGGCTCCGCATGCAGCAGAGAGGGGCAATTATAGGGGGCCATTTTCAATGTGTAAACCCCTTCGCGTTTTTTTCTTTCCGATGTTGAGGAAATTCTTCGCAGAGCCCGCATCGTAGAATCCTCTGCCATGATTCCATATGCCCTGATTCGACCCTTGCTCTTCACGCTCGACCCCGAGCGCGCACATGAATTGACGCTCGGCCTGCTCGCCATCAGCGGCGCTCTGCGTTTCGGGCAGGCCGCCACGGCGGGCGCCAACGCGGTCGACATCATGGGCCTGCGTTTTCCCAACCGTGTCGGTCTGGCGGCAGGCCTCGACAAGAACGGGACGGCCATTGATGGACTCGCGCGCCTCGGCTTCGGCTTCCTGGAAGTGGGCACGGTCACGCCGCGCCCCCAACCCGGCAACCCGAAGCCGCGCCTGTTCCGGCTGCCGGAACACCAGGCCATCATCAACCGCATGGGTTTCAACAATGACGGTATCGACGCGCTGCGCGAGCGATTGGCGCATGTCGCTTACCGCGGCATTCTTGGCATCAACATCGGCAAGAACTTCGACACACCTATAGAGAAGGCCGTAGACGACTACCTGATCTGCCTCGACAAGGCCTTTCCGCTGGCAAGCTACATCACCGTCAATATTTCTTCGCCCAATACCAAGAACCTGCGCCAGTTGCAGGGAGCATCGGAGCTGGACGCCCTGCTGCGTGCGCTCAAATCCCGGCAAACGGTGCTGGCCGATCGGCACGGCAGGTATGTTCCGCTGGCGCTCAAGATTGCACCGGATCTCGACTCGGGCCAGATCACCAACATTGCCGACGCGCTCAAGCGCCACCGGATCGACGCCGTCATCGCCACCAACACCACACTTGGCCGCGAAGGCGTCGAATCGTCACCGCTCGCCGCCGAAGCGGGTGGCCTGTCCGGCAGTCCGCTGTTCGACAAGTCCACGACTGTGATTCGCGATCTGGCACAGGCTTTGGCCGGGGAATTGCCGATCATCGCCGCCGGCGGCATCACCAGCGGCGTTCGCGCGCGGGCCAAACTGGACGCCGGCGCCGCCCTGGTGCAACTCTATAGCGGACTGATATATCGGGGCCCGCAACTCGTCGCCGAGTGCATTGAAGCCACCGGCAACGCGACACGGCAGTAAAATTGACATCCTCCTTGCGCAAATACCATTAAAAGCGAGATAATTTGATCTCCACCAATTGTTGCGGACTACGCGCGGCGCGCTGCGCATCATGACCAGTTATCTCTTCATCGTTCTCGGCGCCGTCCTCGTAAACAACGTCGTCTTCGTGCGCATTCTCGGCTTGTGTCCGTTCATGGGCGTATCCAAGAAGCTGGAAACTGCGCTCGGCATGGGGGCTGCCACGACCTTCGTTCTGACCATGGCCTGCGGCGCCAGCTTCGTCATCGATCGCTGGCTGCTGATACCTAATCATCTGGAGTATCTGCGCACGCTGTCTTTCATCGTGACGATTGCCGCCATCGTGCAGCTCACGGAACTGGTGATCCAGAAGACCAGCCCCCTGCTGCATCAGGTACTGGGCATCTATCTGCCTCTGATCACGACCAACTGTGCGGTGCTCGGCATCCCGCTGCTCAACGTCAGCCTGCGCCACAACTTCCTCGAATCGCTGCTGTTCGGCTTCGGCAGCGCCGTCGGTTTCACGCTGGCGCTGATCCTGTTCGCCGGCATTCGCGAGCGCCTTGAGGCGGCCGACGTTCCAGTGCATTTCCGCGGTACCGCCATCGCCATGATCACCGCAGGCCTGATGAGCCTGGCCTTCATGGGCTTCGCCGGCCTGGACAAATACAAATAATGGCCCCCATCGCCTTGCGTACCTGGGCTTCCGCTTCGCGGGCAGGCAACGCTCGCAGAATCGGCTCGCTGCCCCCCACCGGGGGGCGCGCGCTTCCTTGGGGCGGTCCGGCGGAAGCACCATGATCGAAGCGCTGCTGGTCATGGCGCTGGGCGCCGTGCTGCTGGGTACCGCGCTCGGCTACGCCGCGGTGCGCTTTCGCGTCGAAGGCGATCCGCTGGTCGAGAAGATCGATGCCATCCTGCCGCAAACGCAGTGCGGCCAGTGCGGCTTTCCGGGTTGCAAACCCTATGCCACGGCCATCGCCAAGGGCGAGGCGGAGATCAATCAATGTCCTCCGGGGGGCGAGGAAGGCATCCACAAGCTCGCCGATCTGCTGGGCCGCGAGTTCAAGCCGCTTTCCGCCGAACACGGCATCGAGAAACCGAAATCCGTCGCCATCATCGACGAGCAGGCCTGCATCGGCTGCACGCTGTGCATTCAGGCTTGCCCCGTGGATGCCATCGTCGGTGCAGCAAAACAAATGCATACCGTGGTCGCCGCCCAGTGCACAGGATGCGAACTATGCATCGCACCCTGTCCGGTCGATTGCATCCGCATGGAAGCAATTCAGGAAACAGTTGATACATGGAAGTGGAAATATCCCGTGATCAAGCTGCACCAGGCCGCATGATCGCCAGACTGTTCAAGTTCAAGGGAGGGGTCAAGCCCGCCTCCCACAAGGATGAATCGGCCGCCGCACCAATCCGCGTCGCGCCGCTGCCTTCGCACCTGATCATTCCGCTGCGCCAAAGCGCCCGTGCCATGGCGCGCTGCCTGGTGCAGCCCGGACAAACCGTGCTCAAGGGCGAAATGATCGCCGCCGCCGAGGGCCCGCTGTGCACCGCCGTCCACGCGCCGACTTCCGGCACGGTGCGAGCCATTGCGCCGCAACCGGTACCTCATCCCTCGGGACTGCCTGCTCCCAGCGTCATCCTCGATCCGGACGGACAAGACCGCTGGATCGAGCGGCAGCCCTTCGACTACCGCTCTGTCCCAGCGCAGGAAACTCGGACTTACCTGCGCGACTGCGGCGTGGTCGGCCTCGGCGGCGCGGGCTTTCCCAGCCACGTCAAGCTCGGTCCCGGCGAAAAGGGGATCGAGACGCTGATCCTCAACGGCGCCGAATGCGAACCCTGGATCACCTGCGACGACCGCCTGATGCGCGAACGTGCGGACGGAATTCTTGCCGGCGCGTCGATCATGCGCCACATCGCCGGCGCGCGACGCATACTGGTAGGCATCGAAGACAACAAGCCGCAGGCGATCGAATCGATGCGCGCCGCGGTGCAGCGCCTCGGCGAAGCGGATATCGAGGTCGTTGCCGTCCCCACCCGCTATCCTGCCGGCGGCGAGAAGCAGCTGATCCGCGTCCTCACCGGCATCGAGATTCCCTATGGCAAGCTCGGCACCCACTTCGGTGTCCAGTGCTTCAACGTCGGCTCGGCCCACGCCATCTACCGCGCCGTCGCGCACGGCGAGCCACTGGTCTCGCGCGTGCTCACGCTCTCCGGCAACATGACGCATCCCGGCAACTTCGAAGTCCTGATCGGCACGCCGATCCGCGAACTGCTGCCGCTGGCTGCGCCGCGTGCCGACACCGACCGCTATCTGATGGGCGGGCCGATGATGGGCGTCGCCCTGCTGAGCCTCGATACCCCGGTGATCAAGGGCACCAACTGCATCCTGGCCGGCTCGCCGACCCTGTTTCCGCCGCCGCCGCCGGAGATGCCCTGCATCCGCTGCGGCGAATGCGCCAAGGTGTGCCCGGCCGAACTGCAGCCCTTCGAGCTGTACTGGTTCAGCCGCGCCAGGATTTTCGGCAAGGCGCAGGATTACTCGCTGTTCGATTGTATCGAGTGCGGCTGCTGTTCCTACGTCTGTCCGTCGCGCATACCGCTGGTGGATTATTTCCGCTTCGCCAAAGGTGAGATCTGGGCACGGGAAAAGGAGAAGGCCGCCGCCGACATCGCGCGCGAGCGCTACGAACTGCGCCTGGCCCGTGAAGAGCGCGAGAAAGAAGAAAAGGCGGCCAAGCTCGCCGCCAAGACCGAGGCCGGACGGCAAAAGGCTGCAGCAGCACTGGCCGAAGCGGCAAAGCCGGCGGCGACACCGGAAGAGGATGCCAAGAAGGCGCTCATCGCCGCCGCCCTGGAGCGGGCGCGGGCGCAGAAGGAGCAGGTGCACCCCGAGAACGTCAGCGACCTGACCCCGGAACAACAAGCCGAGGTCGCTGCCATCGAAGGACGCCGCGCCGAGATACGCGAAATGGCCAAGCCTCACCTGCGGCAGGACGACTAGACGGAATGAAGACCCCCAGTGAATAACTCGCCCTACTCGCTCAAGCCCGCCAGCGTGCAGTCCGTCATGCTGCGGGTGCTGTGCGCGCTGTTGCCCGGCATCGCCGCCTACGTCTGGTTCTTTGGTGCCGCGATCCTGGTGCAGATAGCGCTCACTTCGGTGACCGCGCTGGCGGCCGAGGCCGCCATGCTTGCCTTGCGCGGAAAGCCAATGCGGCAGTTCCTCACCGATGGCTCGGCACTGGTTACCGCCTGGCTGATCGCCCTGACCTTTCCTTCGATCGCCCCCTGGTGGCTGACGATGCTCGGCACGCTGCTCGCGATCATCGTCGCCAAGCACCTCTACGGCGGACTGGGGCAGAACCCCTTCAATCCGGCGATGGTGGCGTTTGCCCTGATGATCGTCGCCTACCCGCAGCTCATGTCGCAGTGGCCGGCGGTCGGCGCGGCTGACTTCGCGGCGCAGCTGAATGCGATATTCGGCCCGCGCCAGCTCGACGCCATCACCATGGCGACACCGCTCGATGCGCTGCGCACGGTACTGCGCGACCCGGAACAGCGCGCGGCGATCGCCGGCCTGCTGGGCAGCCATGCCACCTTCGGCAACATCGGCGGCAAGGGCTGGGAGTGGGTCGCAGTGGGCTATCTGGCCGGCGGCCTGTGGCTGATCCAGCAGCGCATCATCACCTGGCACATGCCGGTGGCGTTTCTCGCCACCCTGTTCGCCGTCGCCGGCCTGTTCACCCTGATCGACGCGACGCAGTTCGCCCCGCCGCTGTTTCATCTGCTCACCGGCGGCGCGATGCTGGGCGCCTTCTTCATCGTCACCGATCCGGTCTCGGGCGCCACCACGCCGAAGGGCAAGCTGATCTTCGCCGCCGGCGTCGCGCTGCTGACCTGGATCATCCGCAGCTTCGGCGCCTATCCGGACGGCATCGCCTTCGCCGTGCTGCTGATGAACATCGCCGCACCGCTGATCGACATGTACACCCAGCCGCCGGTGTTCGGCCACAAGCGGAAGGAGGGGGAGCCGCGATGAGCGAGCCCATCGAAGTCGCCCCAAGAGCCTCCGGGGCATTTCGCATCTCGGTGCGCACGGCCGCCATCATGCTCGCCTTCACCCTGGTGTTTACCGCGCTGATGGCCGGCACCTACAAGGCCACCGCGCCGCTGGTTGCCGCCAGCACGCTGGCGGAAAAACTGCGACTGATCGGCGAAGTGCTGCCGCCGGCCAGCTATGACAACGACCTGATGGCCGACGCGATCACCCTCCCCGCACAAAAAGCCCTTGGCCTCGATGACGAAACCAGGCTCTGGCGCGCCCGCAAGGATGGCGCTCCGGTGGCGCTGGTGCTGGAAGCCGCTGCGCCCGACGGCTATTCCGGTCGCATCGGGCTGATCGTCGCCGTCGGCGTCGACGGCAGGCTGATCGCCGTGCGCGTGACGACCCACAAGGAAACGCCGGGCCTGGGCGACTACATCAACCCGAAGAAGGATCGCAACAAGGCGCGACCGTGGATCACCCAGTTCAGCAATCTCGGCTTCGATACGGTGCCGCGCGAACAATGGCGGGTGAAGAAGGACGGCGGCCGCTTCGACCAGATGAGCGGCGCGACCATTTCCGCCCGCGCCGTAACCAACGCCAGCGGCCGCGCCCTGGCCTGGACGCTGGAGCGCCGCGACACGCTGTTCGCCCTGCCGGCCAACGGACGATACGAGGAGAGCAAGCCATGAGCGCCCCGCACGGCCGCCCGAAGGGGCGCCAGCCACAACCCGGAGCCGCGCAGCGGCGAACCAATGTCACCCCCTCCCGTGTGGAGGGGGCAGGGGGGAGGAGAGTCAAATGAGCATCTACAAGGACATCGCCTGGAACGGCCTGTGGAAGCAGAACAGCATCCTGGCCCAGTTGCTGGGCCTGTGTCCGCTGCTGGCCGTGAGTACCAGCCTGGTCAATGCGGTGAGCCTTGGGCTGGCCACCATCCTGGTCATGATGCTGTCCAACTTCGCGATCTCGGCGCTGCGCGCCCTGATCCCCTACGAGATCCGCATTCCGGTATTCGTCCTGATCATCGCGGCGCTGGTCACCGTAGTCGACCTGGCCTTCAACGCCTTCCTGCACGACCTGTATCTGGTGCTGGGCATTTTCATTCCGCTGATCGTCACCAACTGCATCGTGCTGGCCCGCGTCGAAGCCTTCGCCGCCAAGAACGGCCTGCGCGCTTCGACGCTCGACGGACTGATGATGGGCGTCGGCTTCGTCTGGGTGATCGGGCTGCTCGGTGCGGTGCGCGAACTGGTCGGCCAGGGCACGCTGTTTTCAGGCATCGAGATGATTTTCCCGACCCTGTCGGGCATCCAGGTGCTGCCGGAGAGCTATCCGGGCTTCCTGATCGCCATGCTACCGCCCGGTGCCTTCTTCGTCCTCGGCTTGCTGATCGCCGGGCGCAACTGGCTCGAGGCGCGCGCCAACCAGCGCCTGCGCGAACATCGCCTGCACGATCAGCCGCCGCCGGCTTCGCTTCCGGCATGAGTCCGAAGAAGGTTCGCGAGTTCTTCGCCCGTCTTGCGGCGGCGAACCCGGAACCGAAAAGCGAGCTCGAATACGCCACCTCCTTCCAGCTGCTGGTGGCCGTGGTGCTCTCCGCCCAGGCCACCGACAAGGGGGTCAATCACGCCACGCGCGCGCTGTTCCGCGACCACCCGACGCCGCAGGCCATCGCCGCGCTGGGCGAGGAAGGTCTGATCGACTACATCCAGACCATCGGCCTCTACCGCACCAAGGCAAAAAACGTGGCAAACCTGTCGCGCCTACTGCTGGAACGCCACAGCGGCGAAGTGCCGCACGACCGTGCCGCGCTCGAAGCCCTGCCCGGCGTCGGCCGCAAGACCGCCAACGTGGTGCTCAACATCGCCTTCAAGGAACCCACCATCGCGGTCGACACCCACATCTTCCGCGTCGGCAACCGCACCGGCCTGGCGCCGGGCAAGACCGTCGAGGCGGTCGAGCAGAAGCTGCTCAAGGTCGTGCCCGCGGAATTTCGCCTGCACGCCCACCACTGGCTGATCCTGCTGGGCCGCTACACCTGCAAGGCGCGCGCGCCGGATTGCGTGCATTGCAGCGTGTTCGACCTGTGCGGATTCAAGGAGAAGAATGTTTAACCCGTCGCGCGACCAGGCGCGCCAGTTCCTGATCGACGCCTGGGCCAAGCACCGGCAGCGGCTGCCGGGCACGGCGATGGAAGCCCTG
>JAUYSD010000133.1 GCA_030696505.1 Sulfuritalea sp.
AACGAAAAGGTGGTCCAGTTGTTCTTCCAGTGGGTGTCCTCCGGCTTCACGCTGGAACTGCCGCAGCAGACCGCCCTGATCGTGCCCTTCTTCAAGAGCGTGACCTATCCGCTTGGCATGTTCGGCTTCATTCTGCTGACCTATCTGGTGATCGTCGGCAGCAGCAACGCGGTGAACCTGACCGACGGCCTCGACGGCCTGGCGATCATGCCGACGGTGCTGGTCGGTGCCGCGCTGGGCATCTTCACCTACGTCGCCGGCAATTCGGTGTTCTCCAAATACCTGCTGCTGCCCTACATCCCCGGCGCCGGCGAGCTGACGGTATTCTGCGGCGCGCTGGCCGGCGCCGGCCTCGGCTTTCTGTGGTTCAACGCCTATCCTGCCGAGGTGTTCATGGGCGACGTCGGCGCCCTGGCGCTCGGCGCGGCGCTCGGCGCGGTGGCCGTGGTCGCGCGCCAGGAAATCGTGCTGTTCATCATGGGCGGCGTGTTCGTCGCCGAGACGCTGTCGGTGATGCTGCAGGTCGGCTACTTCAAATACACCAAGAAGCGTTACGGCGAAGGGCGCCGCATCCTGCGCATGGCGCCGCTGCACCACCACTTCGAGCAGACCGGCTGGAAGGAGACGCAGGTCGTGGTGCGCTTCTGGATCATCACCATTCTGCTGGTGCTGTTCGGCCTGTCGACCTTGAAGATACGCTGATGAATCTGGCCGGCAAACACGTTCTGGTACTCGGCCTCGGCGAATCGGGGCTGGCCGCGGCGTGCTGGTGCGCGCGGCAGGGCGCGCGGCTGCGCGTGGCGGATACGCGCGCGGCACCGCCCTATCTGGACGAGCTGAATCGCCGTGTCGGACTCTGTCTGCCGGGGATTCCGCTTCGCGGGCCGGCAAGCGCCAACTCCCGCCCCGAGTTCATTGCCGGCGAATTCGACAAGGCGCTGCTCGCGGGCATCGACCTGCTGGTGCTGTCGCCGGGTCTGTCGGGCGGCCTGATGGTGGTGATCCACGCCCGCGCCGCCGGCATTCCGGTGCTCGGTGAAATCGAACTGTTCGCCCAGGGCTTGCGCGAGCTGGGCGGCGCGACCGTGCTGGCGATCACCGGCACCAACGGCAAGACCACCACCACGGCGCTCACCGGGCATCTGCTGCGCGCGACGGGCAAGACCGTCGGCGTTGCCGGCAACATCTCACCGGCCGCGCTGACCGCCCTGATGGATGCGCAGGATTCCCGCGGCCTGCCCGACTTCTGGGTGCTGGAACTCTCCAGCTTCCAGCTCGAAACCACCGCGACGCTGAATCCGGCGGCGGCGACGGTGCTGAACATTTCCGATGATCATCTCGACCGCTACATCGATGTCGACGAGTACGCCTCGGCCAAGGCCAGGATCTTCGATAGCCTCGCGGGCACGCCCGGTGTGCAGGTGCTGAATCGCAACGATCCGCGCGTCTGCCGCATGGTGTTGCCCGATCGCCAGATCATCAGCTTCGGCCTCGATGCGCCGGCCGCCGAAGAGGACTTTGGCCTCCGCCTGAGGCTGGGCGAGACCTGGCTGGTGCAGGGTGAGAACTTCCTGCTGCCCGTGGCGGAACTGCCGCTGGCCGGCCTGCACAACGCCGCCAATGCGATGGCGGCGCTGGCCCTGTGCGCCGCCATCGGCTTCGATGCCGAGAACCTGCTGCCGGCGCTGCGCAGCTTTCGCGGCCTGCCGCACCGGGTCGAGAAAATCGCCGAACTGGACGGCGTCACCTGGTACGACGATTCCAAGGGCACCAATGTCGGCGCCACGGTGGCTGCGTTGACAGGTATTGGCGGCATGAACGATCGCAAGATCGTCGTGATTCTCGGCGGCGACGGAAAACAACAGGATTTTTCGCCGCTGCATGACGCAGTTGCGCGCCATGCACGCGCCGTCATCCTGATCGGCCGCGACGGCCCGACGATCGGCGCCGCAATTACCGGTGCCGGAGTCGCCGTCGAAAGCGCCGCCGACATGGCCGATGCCGTGCGACGCGCCCATGCGCTGGCGCGGCTGGGCGACGCCGTGCTGCTGTCGCCGGCCTGCGCCAGCTTCGATATGTTCCGAAACTACGAGCACCGGGCGCAGGTGTTCGTCGCCGCGGTGCGGGCTTTGGAAGGTGCCGGCCGCCGGGCCGCCCCAAGGCAGGCGCAGCCAGAGACACGGAATTCCGCCGACGGCGGAATGAACCAGGATCGCCCCCTTCCCCGGGAAGGGGGAGGGGGGGAAGGCAAATCATGAGTCGGGCCTATGCCGTGGCGGCGAACAACGCGCCGGCCGAACTCGACAACCTGCTGCTGTGGCCGGCCGTCGGCCTGCTGCTGCTGGGTCTGGTGATGGTGTATTCGTCCTCGATCGCGATGGCCGAGGGCAGCCGTTTCACCGGCAACCAGTCGGCGTATTTCCTGTTTCGCCATGCCGTCTTCCTCTGCATCGGCCTGGTGGCGGGCGTGATGGCCTTCCAGATTCCACTGCGCTTGTGGCAGCAGGCCGCGCCCTGGCTGTTCCTGGCCGGAGTGGTACTGCTGCTGCTGGTGCTGATTCCCCACGTCGGGCGTTCCGTGAATGGCGCCCAGCGCTGGATCGGCCTCGGTCCGGTCAACCTGCAGCCTTCGGAACTGATGAAGCTGTTCGCCGTGCTCTACGCCGCCGACTACACCGCGCGCAAACTCGGCGACATGGGCAGTTTCCTGCGCGGCTTCGGGCCAATGGCGCTGGTCATGGTGCTGGTCGGCTTCCTGCTGCTGAAGGAGCCGGATTTCGGCGCGCTGGTGGTGATCCTTTGCATCGCCACCGGCATCCTGTTCCTCGGCGGCATCAATGCGCGGGTGTTCGCGGTCCTGGTGGTGGTACTGGCGGTCAGCTTCGTCATCATGATCTGGGTTTCGCCCTATCGGCGCGAGCGCATCTTCGGCTTCATGGACCCCTGGCAGGATGCCTACGGCAAGGGCTACCAGCTCTCGCATGCGTTGATCGCCTTCGGCCGCGGGGAATGGTTCGGAGTCGGCCTCGGCGCCAGCGTCGAAAAACTGTTCTACCTGCCCGAGGCGCATACCGATTTCCTGCTCGCGGTGATCGCCGAGGAACTCGGCTTCGTCGGCGTCTGCGTCGTGGTCGGCCTCTTCGCCCTGCTGGTGCAGCGTGCCTTCGCCATCGGGCGCCAGGCGCTGGTGCTCGGCCGCGTGCATTCCGGCCTCGTCGCGCAGGGCATCGGCATCTGGCTTGGGGTGCAGGGCTTCATCAACATGGGCGTCAACATGGGCCTGTTGCCGACCAAGGGCCTGACCCTGCCGCTGATGAGCTTCGGCGGCTCGGGCATCGTCGCCAACTGCCTTGCTCTGGGAATTCTGCTCAGGGTGGACTGGGAAAACCGTCAGCTCATGAGAGGTCAGCAAGTATGAGAGCGCCAATGCTGACGGTTTCGGCGCAGGCTAACGTGAGCGTAGCGAAGGTTAAGGCGCGCAGCGCCGGCCGTAGCCAAAATCGACAATTGATGAGAGGTCAGCAGGTATGACCTCGCGTCAATTGTCGATTTCGGTGCAGGCTAACTTGCGTCAGCAAGTTAAGTCCCGCAGGGACGGCCGGCACCAGAACCACAAGCTCATGCGGGGGCAGCAGGTATGACCAAGACCCTGCTGGTCATGGCCGGCGGCACGGGTGGACACATCATGCCGGGGCTCGCGGTGGCCGAGCATCTGCGCGCGCAGGGTTGGCGCATCGCCTGGATGGGTAATTCGAACGGCATGGAAGCGAAGCTTACCGCCGGGCGCGGCTACGAGATGGCCTGGGTGCAGTTTTCGGCGCTGCGCGGCAAGGGCCTGTTGCGCAAGCTGCTGCTGCCCTTCAACCTGCTGCGCGGTTTCGCCCAGGCCTGGTCGCAGCTCGGCCGCATCCGCCCCGACGTGGTGCTGGGCATGGGCGGCTACGTGAGTTTTCCCGGCGGCATGATGGCCTCCCTGCGCGGCATTCCGCTGCTGCTGCACGAACAGAATTCCGTGGCGGGTCTCGCCAACCGCGTGCTGGCCGGGGTGGCGGATCGCATTTTCAGCGGCTTTCCCGATGTGCTGGGGAAAGGCACCTGGGTCGGCAATCCGGTGCGCCCGGAAATTGCCGCCTTGCCGGCGCCTGCCCTGCGCTATGCGCAGCATCAGGGACCGCTGCGGATACTGGTGGTGGGCGGCAGTCTGGGAGCGCAGGCGCTGAACGAGGTCCTGCCCAGGGCGCTGGCACTGATCCCCGAAGACGAGCGTCCGCAGGTGGTGCATCAGGCCGGCGAGAAGCATCTGCCGTTGCTGCAAAGCCTTTACGCATCGGCTGGGGTCAAGGCCGATTGCGTGGCTTTCATCGAGGACATGGCCGGTGCCTACGACTGGGCCGATCTGGTGATCTGCCGCGCCGGCGCGCTGACCGTGGCGGAGCTGGCGGCGGCCGGCGTCGCCAGTCTGCTGGTGCCCTATCCGCATGCGGTGGACGATCACCAGACCGCCAACGCGCGCTTCCTCAGCAAGGCCGGCGCGGCGATCCTGCTGCCGCAGGATCAGCTGACGGCGGAGCGCCTCGCCGAGATGCGCAATCTGTCGCGCAGCCAGCTGGCGCAGATGGCCGAGAAGGCGCGCGAACTGGCACGGCCCGAGGCCACGGCGGTCGTGGCTCAGGCCTGCGCGCAACTGGCGCTGAAAGGAAAACCGGAATGAAACACAAAGTCAAACGCATCCACTTCGTCGGCATCGGCGGCTCGGGCATGTCCGGCATCGCCGAGGTGCTGGCCAACCAGGGTTTCGAGGTCAGCGGTTCCGACCTCAGCGACAGCGCGACGACGCGGCGCCTGGCGCAGCAGGGCATCCGCATCGCGATCGGCCACAATGCGGCCAACGTCGCGACCGCCGATGCGGTGGTGGTGTCCACCGCGGTGCGCGACGACAACCCGGAAGTGCTCATGGCGCGCGAGCGCCGCGTGCCGGTGGTGCCGCGCGCGCAGATGCTGGCCGAGCTGATGCGCATCAAGCAGGGCGTCGCGATCGCCGGCACCCACGGCAAGACCACCACCACCAGCCTGGTCGCCAGTTGCCTGGCCGAGGGCGGGCTCGATCCGACTTTCGTCATCGGCGGCCGGCTGAACTCGGCCGGGGCGAATGCCAAGCTCGGCAGCGGCGAATTCCTCGTCGCCGAGGCCGACGAATCGGATGCTTCCTTCCTGTTTCTCTCGCCGGTGGTCTCGGTGGTCACCAACATCGACGCCGACCACATGGAAACCTATGGCCATGATTTCGGCCGCCTGAAACAGGCCTTCGTCGATTTTCTGCATCGCCTGCCCTTCTATGGCGTCGCCGTGGTCTGCGGCGACGATCCCAACGTGCGCGAAATCATGCCGCGCGTGGCCAAGCAGATCGTCAGTTACGGCATCGACAGCGAGGCCAATTTCCGCGCCGAGGACGTGGTGGCCGAGGGCGGCACCATGCGCTTCACCTGCGTGCGGACCAACGGCAAGGTCAGCCGCCTGCCCATCGTGCTCAATCTGCCGGGGCGCCACAACGTGCTGAATGCGCTGGCGGCGATTGCGGTGGCCACGGAAGTTGGCGTTGGCGACACGGCGATCGTCCGCGCCCTGGCCGAGTTCCGTGGCGTCGGCCGGCGCTTCCAGCGTTACGGCGAGATTGCGTGTCCGGCCGGCGGCACATTCACCCTGGTCGACGATTACGGCCACCATCCGGTGGAAATGGCGGCGACCCTGGCCGCGGCGCGCGGCGCCTTCCCCGGCCGCCGGCTACTGCTGGCCTTCCAGCCGCACCGCTACACCCGCACGCGCGACTGCTTCGAGGATTTCGTCAAGGTCCTGTCCGGCGTCGACGCCCTGCTGCTGGCCGAGGTGTATGCCGCCGGCGAGGCGCCGATCGTCGCCGCCGACAGCCGCACGCTGATGCGCGCGGTGCGCCTGGCGGGCAAGGTCGAACCGGTATTCGTCGAAGACATCGCGGCCATGCCCGAGGCCATACTCGGCGCGGCGCGCGACGGCGACGTGGTGATCACCATGGGCGCCGGTTCGATCGGCGGCGTGGCGGGGAAACTTGTCGGTGACTGAGTTGCCAAAAAATATCCAGCGCAGCGAGCGCGAGAACTCCCCTCCCGCGCGGGAGGGGCCGGGGGTGGGCGGGCCATTCAGGGGAGCATTGCGCAGCAACGAGCCAATGGCCACGCATGTGTCGTGGCGCGCCGGCGGTCCCGTGGCGCGGGCGTTCTTTCCGGCCGACCTGGCCGACCTCGCTGCGTTTCTGGGCCGTGTGCGCTACGACGAACCCTTGCTGCTGGTCGGCCTCGGCAGCAACCTGCTGGTGCGCGATGGCGGTTTCGACGGCACCGCGATCTTCACCCACGGCGCCTTGAACACCTTGCGCCGCGAGCCGGATGGCAGCTTTTATGCCGAGGCCGGCGTCGCCTCGCCCAAGCTGGCGCGCTTCGTCGGCAAGCAGGCTTGTGCCGAGGCCGAATTCCTTGCCGGGATTCCCGGCACCGTGGGCGGCGCGCTGGCGATGAATGCCGGTTGCCACGGCGGCGAGACCTGGCGCTACGTCGAGAAGGTGCTGATGCTGAACCGCAGCGGAGAACAGGTCGTGCGCGGCCCCGGGGATTTCGCCATCGGCTATCGCCATGCCGGGCTCAAGAGCGCCACCGACGAGATCTTCGCCGCCGCCTGGTTCCGCTTTCCGCCCGGGGATGTCGAGGCGGCGCAGGAGCGCATGAAGCAACTGCTGGAGCGGCGCGTGGCGACGCAGCCGCTGCAATTGCCCAATGCCGGCTCGGTGTTCAGAAATCCGCCGGGCGACCACGCTGCGCGGCTGATCGAGGCCGCCGGACTCAAGGGGACACAGATCGGCGGCGCGCAGGTTTCCGAAAAGCATGCGAATTTCATCGTTAATCGCGAGGGCGAGGCGACAGCGAGTGCGATAGAAATGCTAATCGGCCGGATTCAGGCGGAAGTCGCGGAAAAGTTTGGTATCGCCCTGATACGCGAGGTGCGCATCGTCGGCGCCGTGGCGTATCCATCCGGGCACGATGGAGAAGGAGTTTGATGGATTTCGGCAAGGTGGCGGTGATGATGGGCGGCAAGTCGGCCGAGCGCGAGGTCTCGCTGAAAAGCGGGGCCGCGGTGCTGGCCGCACTGCGCTCATCCGGCGTCGATGCACACAGTTTCGATCCGCAGGACAAGGCGCTCGAGGCGCTGCATGCGGAAGGCTTTCAGCGCGTGTTCATCGCGCTGCATGGCCGCGGCGGCGAAGACGGCACGCTGCAGGGCGCGCTCGACCTGCTGGAGATTCCCTACACCGGCAGCGGCGTGCTGGCCTCCGCGCTGGCGATGGACAAATGGCGCTCGAAGCTGGTCTGGCAGGCCAGCGGTTTGCCGGTGCCGGACTACGTCGTGCTCGATGCGGCCGGCGACTTCGCCGCGGTCGAGGCGCGGCTGGGCCTGCCGCTGTTCGTCAAGCCGGCCAACGAAGGCTCCAGCATCGGCATCAGCAAGGTCAAGCAGGCCGGCGGCCTGCGTGCCGCCTTTGAACTGGCGGCGAGCTACGACGCCTGCGTGATCGCCGAACGCTATCTGGCCGGTGGCGAATTCACCGTCGGCATACTCAATGGACGGGCTTTGCCGGTGATCCGCATCGTGCCGGCGACCGAGTTCTACGATTACGACGCCAAGTATTTGCGCGACGACACCGAGTACCGGATTCCCAGCGGCTTGGGCGAACAGCGCGAAACCGAAATGCGCGACCTGGCCTTGCGCGCCTTCGCCGTGCTCGGCGGGCGCGGCTGGGGGCGCGTCGATTTCATGCTCGACGCCGCGGGCTGCATCTATTGCCTGGAAGCCAACACCTCGCCCGGCATGACCGATCATTCGCTGGTGCCGATGGCGGCGCGTGCGGCCGGCATTCCCTTCGCGCAACTGGTGCTCGACCTGCTCGCGGAGGCGCGTTGTGGCTAGGGTTCGCGCCGATTCCAATGGAAGTTTGCGCGATCAGCGCGGCGGCGACGGCTTCTGGGATCGGCCGATGCTGATCAACTTGCTGGCCGATGTGCTGCTGCTGGCCGGCGGCGTCCTGCTGGCCTGGGCCGCGACCGTGGCCTTGCAGCGCCTGCCGGTGCTGCCGCTGAAGCAGCTGCTGGTGGCGACGCCGCTGGATCATGTCTCGCGCGCGCAGATCGAACATACGGCGCGCAATGCGCTGTCCGGGAACTTCTTCACGGTGAATCTGGAAACCGCGCGCAACGCCTTCGAGCGCATGCCCTGGGTGCGCTCGGCCACGCTGCGCCGCGTCTGGCCGGACGGCATAGAACTGACGCTCGAAGAACATCGCGCCGCGGCGCGCTGGACGCCGCTGGAAGGCGAGCCGCGCCTGGTCAATCAGCGCGGCGAAGTGTTCTTCGCCACCAGCGGCGAAGCGCTGCCGGTGTTTGTCGGCCCCGAGGGCTCGGCAGCCCGCGTGCTGGAGCGCTACCGCGAGTTCGGCGCAGGTCTGGCCGCCAGCGGACGCCGGCCGGTGGCGATCCACCTGTCGGCACGCGAGGCCTGGCAACTCAAGCTGGATGACGGCGTGGTGCTGGAACTGGGCCGCGATGAGCCCAAGCATCCGCTGGCCGAGCGCGTACATCGCTTCGCCAGTTATTACGCGGCCGCAGCCAGCGCGGCCGCAGGTCGTCTGCCCGGCATCGCCGTGGTGGATATGCGTTACCCCAATGGATTCGCCCTCAGGGCGAGCAAGAGTTGATGAGCAAAGAAGCGAAACGCGACCTGATCGTCGGCCTCGACATCGGCACTTCCAAGATCGTCGCCATCGTCGGCGAGCTGGATGCGGAGGGGCGGCTCGGCGTGCTCGGTCTCGGCACCCAGGAATCGACCGGCCTCAAGCGCGGCATGGTGATCAACATCGAGGCTACGGTGAACTCGATTTCGCGGGCCATCGCCGAGGTCGAGATGATGGCCGGCTGCAAGGTGCGCGAGGTCTATACGGGCATCGCCGGCAGCCACATCAAGAGCAAGGATTCCACGGGCATGGCCGTGGTGCGCGACAAGGAAGTCACCCAGTTCGACGTCGAGCGCGCCATCGAGGCGGCCAATGCGACCTCGATCTCGGCCGACGACCAGATCCTGCACACGCTGGTGCAGGAGTTCACCGTCGACGGCCAGGACGGCGTCAAGGAGCCGATCGGCATGGATGCGCGGCGCCTCGACGTCAAGGTGCATCTGGTCACCGGCGCGGTCACCGCGGTGCAGAACATCGTCAAGTGCGTGCACCGCTGCGGCCTCGAAGTAGTCGACCTGGTGCTGCAGCCCTTGGCTTCGGGCTACGCCGTGCTGACCGAGGACGAGAAGGATGTCGGCGTCTGCCTGGTCGACATCGGTGGCGGCACCACCGATGTTGCGGTCTTCGTCCACGGCGCGATCCGCCACACGGCGGTGATCCCGATCGCTGGCGACCAACTGACCAACGACATCGCGATCGCCCTGCGCACCTCGACCCAGGATGCCGAGGACATCAAGATCCGCTACGGCGTGGCGCTGCAGCAGCTGGCCCATCCCGAGGACATGATCGAGGTGCCCGGCGTCGGCGACCGGCCGTCGACCCAGTTGTCGCGCCAGACCCTGGCCGGCTTCATCCAGCCGCGGGTCGAGGAGATTTTCCAGAAGGTGCAGGAAGAATTGCAGCGCAGCGGTAAGGAACGCCTGCTGCGCGCCGGCATCGTGCTGACCGGGGGCGCGGCGCAAATGCCGGGCATGGCGGAACTCGGCGAGGAGATTTTTCACAATACCGTGAAGCTGGCGATGCCGCATTACGACGGCAATTTGCGCGATTACGTGCGCAATCCGCGCTACTCCACGGCGATGGGTTTGTTGCTGGAAGGCGTGGCGCAGCGCCAGCGCGGCATGAAGGCGCAAAGCCCGAGAAGCTTCGGGCAGGTTCTGGCGCGGATGAGGGCGTGGTTCACCAGGAATTTTTGATGCAGTTGGTCTTTTCAGGAGGCGAAAATGTTTGAACTCGAGGAAGTAGGAACACCGGAGGCTGAGGCGAGCTCGACGGTGATCAAGGTCGTCGGCGTCGGCGGCGCGGGCGGCAATGCGGTCGAGCACATGATCCGCGAAGGCGTCGGCGGCGTCGAATTCATCTGCTGCAACACCGACGCGCAGGCGTTGAAGAAAAGCACCGCCCATGTGAAATTGCAGCTCGGCCCGGGTCTGGGCGCCGGCGGCAAGCCGGAGAAGGCCAGGGAGCTGGCCCAGCTCGACCGCGAACGGATAGCCGAGGCGCTCACCGGCGCGCACATGGTATTCATCACCGCTGGCATGGGCGGCGGCACCGGCACTGGAGCCGGGCCGGTGATTGCCGAGGTCGCGCGCGAACTGGGCATCCTCACCGTGGCCGTGGTGACCAAGCCCTTCGAGTACGAGGGCAAGAGGAAGCGCCTGGCCGAAGAGGGCGTGGCCGAACTGGCGCGCCACGTCGATTCGCTGATCATCATCCTCAACGAGAAACTCGAAGAGGTGCTGGGCGACGAGGTCAGCATGCTCGAAGCCTTCCAGGCCGCGGACAACGTGTTGCGCAACGCGGTCGGCGGCATCGCCGAGATCATGAACGTGCCGGGTCTGGTCAACGTCGACTTCGAGGACGTGCGCACCGTGATGGGCGAGATGGGCAAGGCGATGATGGGTTCCGCCGTCGCCGCCGGCGTCGATCGCGCCCGCGTCGCGGCCGAGGAGGCGGTGGCCAGTCCGCTGCTGGAAGGCATCGAGCTGTCCGGCGCGCGCGGCGTCCTGGTGAACATCACGGCCAGCAGTACCCTTGGGCTCAAGGAGTACAAGGAAGTGATGAAGACCATCCGCCAGTACACCGCACCGGAAGCGACGGTGATCTGCGGCGCCGTGTTCGACGAAACCATGGAAGACCAGTTGCGCGTGACGGTGGTCGCCACGGGCCTCGGCATCGTCGGTGCGCGCGAAGCAGCCAAGCCCGCCATGCGCGTGGTCGAAACCGTCGGTCTGCGCACCGGCACCGACAATCTGCAGGTGTTCGATGTCGGCATGAGCCAGGGCCCGATCGACCTTTCCAGCGTCACCAGCAGCGCGCGCGGCGCCCCGCGCAATGCGCAGGCCGATGCCATGGCCGCATCCGGCGTGGATAAGTACGATATCCCGGCCTTTTTGCGTCGCCAGTCGGACTGAAACCCGGTCCGGCCACGGGTTCCGGCGGGCGCCTCCTCCCGCCGGAACCGGCCGGCCGTGCTAAAATTGCGGCTCTGCACCATTCCATCCGAATGACCGTCCGATGCTTCGTCAACGCACCCTGAAATCAGTCGTCAAGGCCACCGGCGTGGGTCTCCACTCCGGCGTCAAGGTCGCGCTCGTGCTGCGCCCGGCACAGCCGGACACCGGGGTGGTGTTCCGTCGCGTCGATCTGAACCCTCCGGTCGACCTGCGCGCCGACCCCTTCGGCGTCGGCGATACGCGGCTGGCGTCCTGCCTGGAACAGGACGGCGTCAAGGTCGCCACGGTCGAACACCTGATGTCGGCGCTGGCCGGACTCGGCATCGACAACATCTATGTGGACGTCGACGCGGCCGAACTGCCGATCATGGACGGCTCGGCGGCGCCCTTCGTCTTCCTGCTCCAGTCGGCCGGTATCGAGGAACAGAAGGCGGCGAAGAAATTCCTGCGGGTGAAGAAAGTCGTCGAAGTGAAGGACGGCGACAAGTGGGCCAGGCTGTCCCCCTACGACGGCTTCAGCCTCGACTTCTCGATCGTTTTCAATCACCCGGCCATGGATCGTGCGGCATCGCACGCTCACATCGATTTCGCCGACCAGTCCTACTTGCGGGAAGTTGCCCGCGCCCGCACCTTCGGCTTCATGCAGGACGTGGAATCCCTGCGCGATCAGGGTCTGGCGCTCGGCGGCAGCATGGAAAACGCCATCGTGATGGATGAGTACCGAATACTCAACAGCGACGGTCTGCGTTACGCCGACGAGTTCGTCAAGCACAAGATTCTCGACGCCGTCGGCGATCTCTACCTCGCCGGACATCCCTTGCTCGCGGCATTCGCGGCCCACAAGTCGGGCCATGCACTGAACAACCTGCTGCTGCGCGCGCTGCTGGCGGATGCCTCCGCCTGGGAGCTGGTCAGCTTCCAGCGCGCCGCAGAAGCGCCGGGCAGCATCGCCCGGCTCTACCCCAAGCTCGCCTAGGGACCGCTCCGGCCATGCTCCTGCTCAGGATCATCGGCATACTTGCGGCGATCACCATAGGCAGCGGCATCGTGGCCTGGCTGTTTACCCGCGACCGGCGCTACCTGGTGCTGTCGGGTCGTGTCGCCCTGGGCGCGCTGATCCTCGCCCTGGCAATCCTGGTGCTGATGGCCGCCGAGCGGCTGATCATTCTTTAACGCTGCGCAGCAGGCGCTCCAAGGCTTCCTTGAGGGGGGATTCGCCCGGCAGGCGCGCGGCCAGCGCAGTCAGTTCCTGCTTCTGTTTGGGGCCGGGCAGGGCAGGTCTTTGGTGTGGCTGCGGTGGCGGCGACGGGTTGCGGGCTTGCACTCGAACCTCGATTTGGGTAACCTTCGCCTCCTTATTCGACAAATCGACGGCGAGACTTGGTCCGAATTGACGGATTTTCGCCGCGACCGCGCCGTTGGCGGCGTGGATAAAAAGTTTCCCCAGCCGGAAGTTGGCAACCCGGACGTGAGGCCGAAGAGCCTCCGGCAGTGCGGCTTCCAGAAGTCGCTGGAGTTGGAGCAGGCGTTGGGCGTGGGCTGCAAGCCGCGCCATGCTGTCACCGGAGGCAAGGTGTTCCTGGAGACTGCGCGCTGTCATCGGAATTAGAGTTTCAGTGTAGGCCGGGGCCGGCATTATCGGCGTTAAACACCGCGGACCACGCTGAAACGAACCTGAAGGGAGGGAAGGGATGCATATTATTCTCGTCTCCGACCGGCTGGCAACTGCCAGAAGCATCAGGCTGACCTGGCACCATGCGATTCTTTTCGCGGGCGCCATGTTTGCCACGGTCCTCGTGCTGTCGTCGCTGTTTTCCTATGTCACCGTCCGCCATGCGGCGGAAATCCGCCTGCCCTTCCTGCAGGATATGCTGCGCGCAATAAATGCCGAGGATACCCAGCGTTCGAAGGACTTCGTCCGCGAAAACCTCAACGCCATGGCGGTCAAGCTCGGCGAAATGCAGGCGCAACTGTTGCGCCTGGACACCATAGGCGAACGGCTCGCCGGCATGGCGGGGGTCAAGCCGCAGGACTTGAAGGCATTCGAAGCCAAGCCCGATGGCCGTGGCGGGCCGCTGCTGCTGCCCGCGGCGATGTCGCCGACGGAGTTGCAGCGTGCGGTCGACGCACTGGCGAACCAGGTCGAGGCGAAGTCGGATGCGATTTCCATGATCGAATCGCAGATGCTGGAAGACCGCATCAGGAAGAGCCTGCTGCCCACCAGCCTGCCGGTCGCGGCGCAATGGAATGCTTCGGCCTATGGCTGGCGAGTCGATCCCTTCACCGGCGAACGGGCGATGCACGAAGGTGTGGATTTCGTTGCGGCTCCGGGCACCGGCATCAGTGCCGCCGCCGCGGGTGTGGTGTTGACCGCCGAGCGTCATCCGCAATACGGCAATCTGGTTGAAATCGATCACGGCAAGGACTTGATCACGCGCTACGCCCACGCGTCGAAGATTCTGGTCCAGGCTGGGCAGTTGGTGAAGCGCGGCCAGAAGATCGCCGAGGTGGGCAGCACCGGACGGTCCACCGGGCCGCATCTGCATTTTGAAGTTCGCATCCGCGGTCTGGCGCAGAACCCGGATCGCTTCCTGCGCATGGCGCAGACGGGCCAGCGGTCGACTGCGCATCGCCACTAAGCAAGCGGGGAGTGCCCATTCCCCGCATGCTAAAATCGCATCTTTGTTTTTCCCAGCCGATTTGCGGCCGCGTACCCCATGATCACCGATTTTAGCTGCAGCATGACGCCCGCTTGCGCGGGCATTGGCTTTCTCTGAAGCCGGTTTCCAAGTGATATGAAAATGATAACCGGCTTTCTCAAGAAGATTTTCGGCAGTCGCAATGACCGGCTGATCAAGCAGTATTCCCAAACCGTGGCCCGCATCAACGGCCTGGAAGCTGCCACCCAGCAGCTTTCCGACGAGGCCTTGCGCGCCAGGACGGAAGAATTCCGCGAGCGTCACGCCAAGGGTGAGTCGCTCGACGACCTGTTGCCGGAAGCCTTTGCCGTGGTGCGCGAGGCCAGTCGCAGGGTGCTCGGTCTGCGCCACTTCGACATGCAGTTGATCGGCGGCATGGTGCTGCATTACGGCAAGATCGCCGAAATGCGCACCGGCGAAGGCAAGACGCTGACCGCGACGCTGGCCGTGTATCTGAATGCGATTCCCGGCAAGGGCGTGCATCTGATCACGGTCAATGATTACCTGGCAAAGCGCGATGCCGAGTGGATGGGGCGCATCTACCGTTTTCTCGGGCTTAGCGTCGGCATCAACCTTTCGCAAATGCCGCACGACGAAAAGCAGGCCGCCTACGCCGCCGACATCACCTACGGCACCAACAACGAATTCGGTTTCGACTACCTGCGCGACAACATGGTGTATTCGGCCGACGAGCGGGTGCAGCGCGGCCTCAACTATGCCATCGTCGACGAGGTGGACTCGATCCTGATCGACGAGGCACGTACGCCGCTGATCATCTCCGGCCAGGCCGAGGATCACACCGAGCTGTATGTGCGCATGAATGCGGTGCCGCCGATGCTGGAAAAAGGCGAGGCAGCCAAGGGCGAAGGCGAGGTCGATAGCGGCGACTACACGGTCGACCTCAAGTCGCACCAGGTGCTGCTGACTGAAGCCGGTCACGAGAAGGCCGAGGAAATACTCGCGCGCCTGGGGATGCTGGCCGAAGGCAGCAGCCTCTACGAGCCGGCCAACATCCTGCTGATCCATCATCTGTACGCCGCACTGCGCGCGCACAACCTCTATCACCGCGATCAGCAGTACGTGGTGCAGGACGGCGAGGTGGTGATCGTCGACGAATTCACCGGCCGCCTGATGGCCGGCCGCCGCTGGTCGGATGGTCTGCACCAGGCGGTCGAAGCCAAGGAAGGCGTGGCGATCCAGGCCGAGAACCAGACCCTGGCGTCGATCACTTTCCAGAACTATTTCCGCATGTACGGCAAGCTCGCCGGCATGACCGGCACGGCCGATACCGAAGCCTACGAGTTCCACCAGATCTACGGCCTCGAAACCGTGGTGGTCCCGACCAACCGGCCGATGATCCGCAAGGACGAGAACGACCAGATCTATCGCACCGCGCCCGAGAAATACGCGGCGATTATCGCCGACATCCGCGCCTGTCACGGGCGCGGGCAGCCGGTGCTGGTGGGCACCACCTCGATCGAGAATTCCGAGCTGCTGTCCGAATTGCTGAACAAGGAAAAACTGCCGCACCAGGTGCTCAACGCCAAGCAGCACGCGCGCGAAGCCGAGATCGTGGCCGAGGCCGGCCGCCCCGGCATGATCACCATCGCCACCAACATGGCCGGGCGCGGCACCGACATCGTGCTGGGCGGCAACATCGAAAAGCCGACCAGCGCCATCCGCGACGACGAGACCCTGTCCGCGGCGGAGAAGGAGGCGCGCACTGCCGCGCTCAAGGCGGAATGGCAAAAGGTGCACAACCAGGTGCTGGCCGCCGGTGGCCTGCACATCATCGGTTCCGAGCGCCACGAGTCGCGCCGCATCGACAACCAGCTGCGCGGCCGTTCCGGACGCCAGGGCGACCCCGGTTCCTCGCGTTTCTACCTGGCGCTGGATGATTCGCTGCTCAAGATATTTGCCGGCGAGCGCCTCAACACCATCATGGTGCGCCTCAAGATGCCCGAGGGCGAGGCGATCGAGCATCCACTGGTCAGCCGCTCGCTCGAATCGGCCCAGCGCAAGGTCGAGCAGCGCAACTTCGACATCCGCAAGCAGCTGCTCGAATACGACGACGTCTCCAACGACCAGCGCAAGGTGATCTACCAGCAGAGGAACGAGTTGCTCGACAGCGAGGACATCGCCGAGACCATCTCGGCCATGCGCCAGGGGCAGATCCACGACACCTTTCGTCTCTAC
>JAUYSD010000235.1 GCA_030696505.1 Sulfuritalea sp.
TCGTTTCGGTCACCGCGCTGCACGACGCGCAAAAATCCATCATCGGCTACCTGCTGATCGGTACCGACAACACGGCGCGCAAGCAGGTCGAGGACGAGCAGAAGAAGCTGGACCAGCGCCTGCGCGACCAGCAGTTCTACACGCGCTCGCTGATCGAATCCAACATCGACGCGATCATGACCACCGATCCGGCCGGCATCATCACCGACGTCAACAAGCAGATGGAAGCCCTCACCGGCTGGACCCGCGACGAACTGATCGGCGCGCCGTTCAAGAACCATTTCACCAACATGGACCGGGCCGAGGCCAGCATCAAGCTGGCCCTGGTCAAGAAACGGGTCACCAACTACGAACTCACGGTACGCGCCAGCCACGGCAAGGAAACCGTGGTGTCTTTCAATGCCACCACCTACTACGATCGCAGCCGGCGCTTGCAGGGGGTGTTCGTCGCAGCGCGCGATATCACGGAGCGCAAGGAAGCCGAAGCGCAGATTCTTAATCTGGCCTTGCATGATTCATTGACCGGGCTGCCCAACCGCCGCCTGCTCAACGATCGCCTGAGCCACACCATGGCCGCCGGCAAGCGCAGCGGCCGCTACAGCGCGCTGATGTTCCTCGATCTGGACAATTTCAAGACGCTCAACGACACCCAGGGGCACTACGTCGGCGATCTGCTGTTGATCGAGGCGGCACGCCGGATTGGCGGTTGTGTGCGCGAAGTGGATGTTGTCGCCCGCTTCGGCGGCGACGAGTTCGTGGTGATCCTCAACGAGCTGGATGTGGACAAGGCCAAGTCCGTCGCCGAGGCGCGCATCGTCGCCGAAAAGCTGCGCGCCGCGCTGGACAAACCTTACTTGCTGAAATTCAGGCAGGAGGGCAAGGCGGAATCAACGGTCGAGCACCATTGCACGATCAGCATCGGCGTGGTCGTATTCATCGACCACGAGGGCAGTCAGGACGACATCCTGAAATGGGCCGATGCGGCGATGTACCAGGCCAAGGAAGCCGGGCGGAACTTGATCCAGTTCTTCGATCCGAAGGCCTGACCGGCAAGAGTTGGCGCTGGCGGGACGGTGAATCAGACCAGCGTATCGGCAAATCCGTGATTGACGTCGCGGTGATGCGCCTCGTCGGCACGCACCGCAATGATGACCTCGCGCAGGCGCGCATTCGGCAGCAGCTTCCAGTAGTCGATGGCGATGCCGGGCGCGGCGACGTTGCGATAGGTGCCGTCGTCCACCCCGGCCAGATACTCCGTGTAGCTGTACACCGCCTCTTCTTCGAGATAGCCGACGAAGCGATGCGCGGTCCTTGCCGACAGCAGATAGAGCAGGAAGAACAGGGTATAGAAGACCACCTGCGCAACGAGGATCAGCAAACGCTCGAACTGCGTCGGTCGCGCGATATGGATGAAGGTCATCAGGTGCATGCGTTCGTTCTCGGCTTCGTCGATCAGGGTACGGATCCAGCCCCGATCGCTTTCCATGCGACGCAGCGCGCGCAGGTGCTGCAGCGAACCGGCGACCATGCCCGGCACCGCCGCCACCGTTTCCAGCACGATGGCGCGATGGCCGTAGCGCCCGGCAAAGAGGGCGTCGGCGAAGTAGCGCAACAGCTTGACCAGGCCCAGGGCCAGGCGGTCGCCGAACTGCTGCGGCGCGTAATGCGGTGCAAGCCCGGGCGCGGGCGGCAGGGTCACATTCAATCCGTCGGTGCCGCCAGCGCCAGGGGGCGAACCCTGCGTCACAGTCGTCCCATCAACAACAACACGATGATGATGACCAGCACCAGGCCCAGTCCGCCGCTGGGCGCGTAGCCCCAACTCCTGCTGTGCGGCCAGGTCGGGATTGCGCCCAGCAGCATCAGGATCAGGACAATCAAAAGAATCATTCCAAGGCTCATGCCGTTCTCCTCAAGGTGTTGCGTTCAATTGGCCGGAGCTACCGGCGTATCGGCGATTTCCATGTGCAGCATCTGTCCGCGAATCTCGCCATTCGGGTACCGCGCGCTATGCACATTGACGTACAGTTCGCCGGCCTTGAAGCTCGCGTACTGGGCATCGGTCAGCCGGGCATCGGCCGGGACGGCAAAGCTGTCGGCGGCAGTCCGGGTCAGGGTGATGATCGGCGGTCCGTTCTGCCCCGAGGCGGCCGCATGAATATGCGCTGCGGTCGGCACCAGCCCGGCGGTCTTGATGCTGCCGCTTACGGTCTGATCAGGCAGCACCGTGATTTGCCCGGTGCCCGTCGCCGCGGTTTTCACCGCAGGGATTTCGGCGACGCCTTTGAGCATGATCGCCATCGGCTGCTGCGCATAAAGTTCGAACGAGGCCAGAAACATCAGGGTCAGCGGAATAACGCGCCCGATGATCCGGCGGCGAAACTTCAATGGATTGGTCATGGCAGCTCCTGGTAAGGGCAGAGAGCAGGCGCAGTCAAGCAAGCGGCAAGACCTTGCACCCGAGCCTGCAGGATGCGCCACGCGCGGACTCGATTCCGTTCGCTGTCGCACACAGGCCGCCGATCGCTGCTCATCTGGATCTGCGGCCGGGCGCGGGAAAGATCATCGGCACGTCCTTGCGGTACTGCTCGAAGGCAGCACCGT
>JAUYSD010000238.1 GCA_030696505.1 Sulfuritalea sp.
GAAAATTTCCATGGGGTTGAGTCGCTTGGCCAGGAACAGGCCGAGGCCGATGCTCTGCATGCCCATCGCTTCCTTGATGCCGGACACCAGGCCGCCCCTGAAGTAGTGGCGCAGCGTCAGCGTCAGCTCATTGACGCGGCCCTTCTTGATCGCGTTGTTCCAGAACAGGGTGGCGAACTCGCGTGTCGGCTGTCCTTTCGGCGCAAGGCCGAGGCGATGTGCATAGTTGGCCAGACCGTGCATGATGTGGGTGATCGGCAATTCGCGCGGGCAGCGCACCATGCAGTTGTAGCAGGAGGTGCACATGAACATCGAGTCGGAACCCAGCACCTCGTCGCGCTTGCCGGCGCGGATCATCATGAAGATCTTCTGCGGCGAATGTTCCCAGTCGGGGCCGAAGGGGCAGGAGCCGGCGCAGACGCCGCACTGCATGCACATCTTGACCATGTGGCCTTCTTCGACGTTGGCTTCGACTTCCTTGAGGAAGTTGTTGCGGTAGCGTTCCAGTGCGCCCGAATTCGCGGCTTGATTGGCCGCAGTTGCGTTGATTGTCATCTGTCGCGTCTCCTTAGCCGAAGCCCTTCATGGGCGAGGGGCCGAGCTTTTCGAGTTCGGCGACGTAGTCGTTGATCAGCTTGACCACGCGGGCGTTGTCGGTGATCGCCACTTCCTGCGTCTGCACCCGCTCGGGTTCGAGGCCGAGCTGGGTCAGCGTGTCGCCGATCTTGCTCATGCGGTAGTGCGCGAGTTCCGAGCCCTTGACGAAGTGGCACTGGTAGTCGTCGCCCTTCTTGCAGCCCATCATCATCACGCCGTCGTAGCCGGCGTTCAGCGCGTCGGTGATCCAGATGGTGTTGACCGAACCGAGGCAGCGCACCGGAATGACGCGAACGAAGGCCGAGTGGGTCAGGCGTGCCATGCCGGCCATGTCGAGCGCAGGGTAGGCATCGTTCTCGCAGGCCAGCACCAGGATGCGTGGCTTCTCTTCGTCCTCGTCGGGCACCTCGACCGCCTTGACCTGGCTGCCGACGGTGTCGCAGGAGTAGTTTTCGAAGGAGATCACGCGTACCGGGCAGGCGCCCATGCAGGTGCCGCAGCGACGACAGCGCTCCTCGTTGAAGACCGGGAAACGCCTTTCGTCCTCGTCGATGGCGCCGAAGGGGCACTCCACCGTACAGCGCTTACACTGGGTGCAGCCTTCAAGGCGCGCCGTGGGGAAGGACAGGTCGCCCGAGCGCGGATGCGCGGCGCGGCCGAGGGAAGCGTTCTCGACGGCCTGGATCGCCTTCAGCGCGGCGCCGGTGGCGTCGTCGGTGGCCTGCAGGATGTCCATCGGCCTGCGCACCGGGCCGGCGGCATAGATGCCGGTGCGGCGAGTCTCGTAGGGGAAGCAGATGAAATGCGAGTCGGCGAAGCCATGCTTGAACTGCGGCACGTCCGGACCCTGGCGGTAGTTGAGATTGAGGATCGAAATCGTCTTCATCTCGTCGCGCGCGGCCTTGGCCGCCGCGTCGCCACCATCGGCAGCGGTCACCACCGGGTTCCAGGCTTCGAGGTCGACACCGGCGTTGGGTACCTGGCCGGTCGCCAGTACCACCAGGTCGGCGGCGATGGTGTTCTCTTCGTCGAGGATCAGGTCCTTGAAGGTGACGGCACAGTTTTCGCCACCCACCACCTTGGAAGCCTTGCCCTTGGTGAAGATCACGCCTTTTTCCTGCGCACTGCGGTAGAAATCCTCGCCCATGCCCGGCACCCGCAGATCCTGGTACACGATTACGGTGTCGATGTCGGGGTTCTGGTCCTTGAAATAGTTCGCCTGCTTGATGCTGGTGCCGCAGCAGTGGCCGGAGCAGTAGGACAGGTGCGTGCCAGTCTCGTCGCGCTGGCCGGCGCACTGGACGAAGACCACCGATTTGACTTCCTTGCCGTCGGCACGCTTGATCGCGCCGCCCTTGGCGGCCATGGCCAGGGCTTCAAGCCCGGCCTGGTCGACCACGTTGGGCTGTCCGCCGCCGAGTTCCGGCAGCTTGGCCATGTCGTAAGTCGTGAAGCCCGTCGCCTGCACGATGGCGCCCACAGTTTCCTCGGACACGGTTCCCGATTCCTGGGCGATCTGGATCTTGAACCGGCCGGGCGCACCTGAAGTTTCGGCAATGGTCGAGTTCAGGTGCAGCTTGATCTTCGGGTTGGCCGCAATCTTCGCGGCCATGTCGGCCACGCCGGTCTCCTGCGCCTCGGCGTAGGGTTCCTTGAAGGGCTGGCGTTTCCACAGCTGCGCGGCCATTCCACCCAGCGCGCCGGTCTTCTCGACCAGCACGGCTTCGTAGCCGGTCGCGACGATTTCCAGTGCCGCGGTCATGCCCGACATGCCGCCGCCGACGACCAGGATGCGCTTGCTCGAGCTTTCCTTGGCGTTGCCTGCCGGGGGGGTCATTTTCTTGAGTTCGGCGCAACCCATGCGGATGTAGTCGGCGGCCATCTCCTGGCGTACTTCATCGTGCTCCTTGCCGGTGGCGACCACCCACAGCACGCCTTCGCGCAGGTTGGCGCGCGACATGGCGACGCCCTCGAACTGGAAGGCCTCGGTCTTGGAACGGCGCGAACAGGCGCCGATGCAGACATGGGTCACCGCCTCGTTGGCAATGTCGTCCTTGATCATCTGCACGCCCTCGGCATTGCAGAGGAAAGGATGACTCTTGACCACGGCCATCTTGCCTTCCTTCTTGGCAATGGCCTCGAGCTGCGGCACCTTCATGGCATCGCCGATGCCACAGCCGGAGCAGATGTATGCGGCGAATTTGTTGTCAGCCATTTTTATGCCTCCGCCCTGGCCGTTTTGTTGATGATCTGGATCGCGTGCAGCGAAGCTGCGGTGGCGCTTTGCACCGAGCGATTGACGTCGAGCGGGCTCGCTGCGGAGCCGGCGCCGAACATGCCGCCGTCCTTGCTGCCCTCGATGAAGTTCGACGAGTCGAGAATGATGTCGTCCGGCAGTTTGACGCCGGTGATCTCGGGCTCCATGCCCACGGCCAGCACCACCAGGTCATGCTCGGTGGCATAGCGGTGGTAACCCTCGGTATCGACGCCATGCAGGATCGGGTTGCCGTTTTCCTGGTTCTCGACGATCTTCGCCACCTTGCTCTTGACGAAGCTGACGGTCGCGTCCTTCTGCACCATCTGGTAGAAGTCCTCGAAGCGGTCGATGGCGCGGATGTCGATGTAGTAGATGGTCGACTTGCCTGCATCGCCATAAGCTTCGCGCACGTACTGGGTCTGCTTGAGTGACGCCATGCAGCAGATGCGCGAACAGTGGCGCAGGTGATTCTCGTCGCGCGAGCCGGCGCACTGGATGAAGGCGATGTTCTTTGCCTCCTTGCCGTCGCCGGGGCGCAGGATCTTGCCGCCGGTGGGGCCTTGCGGATCGGCCAGGCGCTCGAACTCGAGGCTGGTGATCACGTTGGGGAAGCGGTCGTAGCCATAGGGCTGGATCTTGTTGGCGTCGTAGGGCCGCCAGCCGGTGGCCCAGATCACGGCGCCGACCTGCAGCGTAACCGACTCTTCCTTCATCTCCAGATCGACCGCGCCGACCGGGCAGGCCGCCTTGGCCTTCTCGCCCTCGGGCGTGCCGACGATCGAGGGGTCGATCACATAGCGCTGCGGATAGGCCATGTTGTGCGGCAGGTAGGCCGCTTTCATCTTGTCGAGGCCGTAGTTCCAGGGATTCGGAATCTCGGCGCTGACCGCCTCCGCGCACTTGCCGCAAGCGGTGCAGTTCTCATTGACGAAGCGCGGCGCCACCTTCAGCGTCACCGAGTAGCTGCCTCGGCTGCCGGAGACGGCGGTGACCTCGGTCATGGTCATGAGGCGCACGTTACGGTTTTGCTTGAGGCGCCGCAGGTTGATTTCCAGCCCGCAGGTTGGATGGCACATCTTGGGAAAGTAGCGGTACAGCCGTGCCGTGCGGCCACCCAGAACGGGGGCCTTTTCGACCAGGATCACCTGCTTGCCGCATTCCGCGGCTTCGAGGGCCGCCGTCATGCCGCTGATGCCGCCGCCGACGACCAGTATCGTCTGGTTGGTTGCTATTGAAGCCGTCACATCGAGCTCCCGGGATTAATGTACTTGAGTGCCGCGAATTTTATCGACTGTCGCGACTTCGACCTGTGCAATCTTCCAATGTTCCAATAGAAAAGCTGAATGTGACGAGCTGCAGCGGCAGCGGCCCCGGCAGGGATCGATTCATTGCTTCGTCGCGGACCCCGGAGGCAGTTCACGAATCTCGAATTTGAGCGTCGCGAGGTCGCCGAATATCCAGGTTGCGGTCGGTGCCCCGAGACCCGCTACCGTCCCCGGATTGACCAGCCAGGTCAGGCCGCCCTTGACGTTGGCCTGCTGCCGGATTTCCGTCTCGTGGCTGTGGCCGCAGCAGACCAGGTCATAGTCGCCGGTGCAGGCCATGCCATGACCGATGTGCGGGTAGTGAGTCAGGAAGATGCGCCGTCCGCCAAGTTCGATGGCGGCATCCTGTCCGTGATAGTGCAACTGGCCTTCCGAATGGCAGGCGATGCGGGCGATGGATACCGGGTCGCCGAGATTGTTGCCGTGCACGGCATGGATCGGCAGACCGTGCTTGAGCGATGCCTTCAGGGTATTGCCGCCGATGATGTCGCCGCAGTGGATGACTGCCTCTGCGCCTTCGGCCTTGGCTGTGGCGACTGCCGCCGCCATCATCGGACCGCGGTCGTGGCTGTCCGAGAGGATGCAGATTTTCATAGGGGTTGGCCCGGCGTAAAGCCGAAAAGTCGTTCGAGACCCAGCTCGCGGATCAGCGCATCGGCAGCCTCCTGGCCGTGCTCCTTTGCCACCTCGGCCAGGATCAGGCGCGCGCCGTTGCGGTTGTAGCCGCCGCCGAAGCTGATCTGAGTACCGAGCAGCTGGCGTGCTTTCTCCAGCGTCATATCACCAGCGGGCCGTGGTAGTCCTCGTCCTGCGGCGGGGTCTTGTTGCCGAGCGTTTCGGTTAAGGCGGCCGAGCGCGTCCCATGATGGTCGGCCTGGATCTGCAACACGTTGGTCACGCAATCGCCAAGATTGTCATAGAAGTCGCGACCGGTGCCGAACTGTTCATCGGCCGAATAGAAGAACTGGCAGCGGAAACGCTGGTCCGCCAGCTTGCTGACGATGAATTCGGCACCCAGCTCGTTCCAGTAAAGCGAGGGGCAGGTCGTCAGCGTCTCGCTTGTCGGATCGAGCTGCAGCTCGACGTCGGCTGCCTGCAGCGGAACTAGGCGGCTGTAACGTTCCAACAGAATCTGATTGACCAGTTGGAATTCGCTATCGGTGAAGTCGGGAATATTCATGGTTTTTCGCCTTCGGGCGGGGTTCTGCACGCATCAACGCGGGCCGATTACTCTACAGCGAGTGGCTGAGCTCGGGCAATCATTGTTGCTTATCGAAAAATAGAAATTATCCCCTTGTGCCCCAGCCGGGCTTATCGTCAGAATATCGAGACCTCCTAATGTAGCTTTCCCGGACTCGCGACGACTTCCCTTAATGCAAGACGCCCAGGCAACAATTTCTCCGCTGCAGGAAGTCAAGACTACCACCTGCTACATGTGCGCCTGCCGCTGCGGCATCCGCGTGCATCTGCGCGACGGCGTGGTGCGCTACATCGACGGCAATCCGGATCACCCGCTGAACAAGGGCGTGATTTGCGCCAAGGGTTCGTCCGGCATCATGAAGCAGTATTCCCCGGCGCGCCTGCTGAAGCCCCTGAAACGCAAGGCGGGGGCCGAGCGCGGTTCCGGCGATTTCGAAGAGATCGAATGGGAAGAGGCCTTCGCCACGCTGGCGGAACGTCTCGGCAAGATACGCGCCACCGATCCCAAGAAGTTCGCCTTGTTCACTGGCCGTGACCAGATGCAGGCCCTGACCGGCATGTTCGCGCGCCAGTTTGGCACACCCACTTACGCGGCGCACGGCGGCTTATGCTCGGTCAACATGGCGGCCGGCATGATCTACACGATAGGTGGCTCGTTCTGGGAGTTCGGCGGGCCGGACCTCGATCGCGCCAAGCTGTTCGTAATGATCGGCACTGCCGAGGACCATCATTCGAATCCGCTGAAAATCGCGCTGTCCAAATTCAAGCGCGATGGCGGTCGCTTCATTTCGATCAACCCGGTGCGCACCGGCTA
>JAUYSD010000246.1 GCA_030696505.1 Sulfuritalea sp.
TGAAAATGGAAGACAAGCTGCACAGCCGTGTGGTTGGCCAGGACGAAGCCGTGCGCCTGGTGTCCGACGCGATCCGTCGTTCGCGCGCCGGGCTGTCGGAGGAAAGCCGGCCCTACGGCTCTTTCCTCTTCCTTGGCCCCACGGGTGTCGGCAAGACCGAGCTGTGCAAGGCGCTGGCCGAGTTCCTGTTCGATGCCGAGGATCACCTGATCCGCATCGACATGAGCGAGTTCATGGAGAAGCATTCCGTGGCGCGCCTGATCGGTGCGCCGCCGGGTTATGTCGGCTACGAGGAAGGCGGCCACCTGACCGAACAGGTGCGCAGGAAGCCCTACTCGGTGATCCTCTTCGACGAAGTCGAGAAAGCGCATCCGGACGTGTTCAACGTGCTGCTGCAGGTGCTCGACGACGGCCGCATGACCGACGGCCAGGGCCGCACCGTGGACTTCAAGAACACCGTGATCGTCATGACCTCGAACCTCGGCAGCCAGATGATCCAGAACATGGCCGGCGACGACTACCAGGTGATCAAGCTGGCGGTGATGGGCGAGGTCAAAATGCATTTCCGCCCGGAGTTCGTGAACCGCATCGACGAGATCGTGGTGTTCCACGCCCTCGACGAAAAGAACATCGCCGGCATCGCGAAGATCCAGCTCAAGTACCTGGAAAAGCGCATGGCGAAGCTGGACATGGCGCTCGAGGTGTCCGACGCGGCGCTGGCGCTGCTGGCCGAGGCCGGCTTCGATCCGGTGTTCGGCGCGCGGCCGTTGAAGCGCGCGATCCAGGAGCGCATCGAGAACCCGCTCTCAAGGCTGATCCTCGACGGCAGCTTCGGTCCCAAGGACCGCGTCAAGGTCGGCGCGAGCAAGGGGCAGCTGAGCTTCGAGAAGGCTTGAAAGCGGCACGGCTCCGGCGTAGTATAACAACCGTTATAACTGCGCTGGAGCCTGCCATGCACGTCCTCAAACTCACCCAGATCGGCAATTCCGTCGGCGTCATCCTGCCGAAAGAGGTGCTCGCCAACCTGAAGCTGGAGAAGGGGGAGTCGATCTTTCTGACCGAGACTCCCGAAGGCTATGTGGTCACGCCTTATGATCCGGCGCTGGAGGAACAGGTGACGGCCGGGCGGGACTTCATGCGCGAGTTTCGCGACACCTTCCATGCGCTCGCCAAGTGAGCTGGCGCTGGGTCGATAAGCAGGCGCTGCTCCTGTTACACGCCGAGAGCGTCGCCGAGCACGGCGGTGCTGCGCGCATACGCGATGCGGGACTGCTCTATTCCGTGCTGGCTCGGGCGCAAAACCTTGCGGCCTATGGCGATCCGGATGTCGCGGAGTTGGCCGCCGCCTATGGCGCCGGGATATCGCAGAATCACCCGTTTGTCGACGGCAACAAGCGCGCGGCCTTCCTGTCGGTCGGCCTGTTCCTTGCCCTTAACGGCCATCGCCTGGTAGCGACGCAAGCCGAGGCGACGCTGGCCATGCTCTCGCTTGCCGCAGGCGAACTCAGGGATGAGGAATTCGCCGCCTGGTTGCGCCGACACATCGAACCCCGGCGTCCGTCTCCGGCAAAGGCCTGACCAGGCCTCGTTCGCCGCATCCCATGCCGGCACGTGCGCCGCGCAACGCGGCGAAGCGGATTGCGGCCGGATCGGCAGCGCGTAACGATTTCTTACAAATCGCTGCGCGTTCAGGGCAATTCAATTACATGCGTGGAGTCCAATCAACTCATCGCCAAGGGTGGGCGCGCGGCCGGATATCCGGGCCGCCGCGAGCCTTGGGAAAGGAGAGTTGCCATGAAGCTCACAAAATTGCTCATCGTGGTTCTGCTGCTGGGAACGACCGGCATCAGCTATGCAGGGGGAGGCCATCGCGGCCATCATCATCGTAGCCACGGACATTTCAGCGTGATCGTCGGCCCCTACTGGGGGCCTTTCTGGGGCCCGCGCTACTACCCGCCGCCCTACTATGCGCCGATCGTGGTCGAGCGCCCCGTCCCGCAGGTGTATATCGAACAGCCTCCGGTTGCGTCCGCACCCGGGGGCGTCGAGGCAAGCAATTACTGGTACTACTGCGCTCCGGCGGGTGGCTACTACCCCTACGTCAAGGAGTGCCCGGGCGGATGGCAACGGGTATTGCCGCAGGCGCCGGGTCAACCCTGAGGCCTATCGGGAGTCGCCGCCATGAAATCATCAACTTCTTCTCTCGCCGCGGTGTCCGGCCTGTTGCTGCTCGCGGGATGCGCTTCGCTGCCGGATGGCCCGAGCGTGATGGCCCTGCCCGGAAGCGGCAAGAGCTTCGAGCAGTTCCGCAGCGACGATGCCGAATGCCGCCGCTATGCCCAATACCAGATCGGCGGCAGCAGCGCGAATCAGGCGGCGACTGACGCGGGCGTGCGTAGCGCCGTGGTCGGTACCGCAGTCGGTGCCGTTGCCGGTGCCGCGATCGGCGGACGCGACGCTGTCGGCGTCGGCGCCGGCACCGGACTGCTGGTGGGCAGTCTGGCGGGCGCCGGTGCCGCCCAGAGTTCGGGCTACGGCAGCCAGCACAGCTACGACAATGCCTATGTCCAGTGCATGTACGCGAAGGGACAGCGGGTGCCGGTCACTGCGGCCCAGCGCAGCCAGCTGGAACGGCCGCTTCAGCGCGTACCCGCGGCGCCGGCGGGCAGCGCTTATCCGCCGCCGCCGCCGGGAAATCCGCCGCCACCGCCGCCGGAATCCGGCACGCGCTGATATTCGGAAACTCGCCGGCGGGACGCTCCTGCCGACTTCCGCCGGCCCGGGAAATCCGCGCGCCGCTCACGGTCGGCGAGCGCGGTGCGGCAATGCCATTCAAAACAGTCTGATCGCCAAGCTCGATCCGCGGTAGCCCTGATTCCATTGTCCGCCGTGCTGGTACTGGCGGTAGCCGCTGTGGCTGTGATGCTGACGCGCATCGTGCCGGCGATCGTGCAGGTCGTGGCGCAACTCGGCACGGTCGCGGCGGATTTCCTGCCTGTCCTGGCGGATTTCCATGCGTTCGCGGAACATGCCGGCGACATCGCCGCGGGCTCTGGCGCGCCGGTAATCGGAGCGATCTTCGGCCAGTTCGCGGTAATCGCCGCGCAGTTCGCGGCGGTCGCGGCGGATTTCCTGCCTGTCCTGGCGCCATTCGCTGCGGGCGTTGTCGGCACGCGCAGGTGACGATATCGCGCTCAGGGCCAGCAGCGCGGTGGCAATCAGGCTGAGTTGCAGGGCACTTGCTTTCATTTGGATCTCCTCGGGTATGCGGACAGCGCGGCTGCGTCGTCCATTGCCGCAACATAGGCGCGTCCGGCGCGCCTGGTTGTCAGCAAGTGTCAGCAGACTTTTCGGTCGGGGATTTCGGTTAGCATCGGCCGATGACCCCCAACGCCCCTGTTCGCGCCGATGCCGTGGTGATTGCGCTGGTCGGCATGGCCCACGCCACCTCGCATCTGTTTCACCTTTTGTTACCTCCGCTGTTTCCGCTCTTGATGCCGGACTTCGGTTTCGGCTACACGGAGGCGGGTTTCCTGATGACCGTGTTCTTCGCCATTTCCGGCGTTGGTCAGGCCCTGGCCGGCATCGTCGTCGATCGCTACGGCGCGCGCCGCGTGCTGATGGCCGGCGTGGGTTTGCTGGCGGCCTCGGGCCTGGCGCTGGCGGCGGCGGTCAATTATTCGATGTTGCTGCTGGCGGTGGCCCTGGCCGGGGTCGGCAATTCGGTATTCCATCCGGCGGATTTTTCGCTGCTGAACAAGAAGGTGTCGCCGGCGCGCCTGGGCTACGCCTTTTCCGTGCACGGCCTGTCCGGCAATCTGGGCTGGGCCCTCGGCGCGACCATCTCCGGCACCGCGCTGGCCTGGGCCGGCTGGCGTGGCGCCGGCGTCGCCGCGGCGCTGGTGGCCCTGTGTTCGGTGGCCGCCCTGCAACTGGCGCGGCCGCTGCTCGACGACGAGCGACCAAGAGTTGGCGCTGGCGCCACGGCGGGCGCGACCACTTTCGGCTTTCTCGGCCTGCCGGCGATCTGGCTGGCCTTCATGTTCTTCCTGCTGGTCACGGCGGCCTTCGGCGGCCTGCAGAGTTTCTCGGCGCCGGTGCTGGGCGGCATCTACGGCCTGACGGCGGCGGCCGGCGTCGCCGCGCTGACGGGCTACCTGCTGGGTTCGGCGGCCGGCATGGTGGCCGGCGGTTTCGTCGCCGTGCGGGTCCATGCGCACGAGCGCACGGTGGGCAGCGCGCTGATCGGCGCCGCAGTCTTCGCCTCGGTGCTGGCCAGCGGCCTGCCGCCGGCCTGGAGCGTGATTCCGCTGATGGTCGGCATCGGCGTCGGCGTCGGCCTCGCCGGCCCTTCGCGCGACCTGCTGGTGCGCCGCGTCGCCACCGAGTCGCTGGCCGGCGGCAATGCCTCGCCGGCCTTCGGCCGCGTCTATGGCTTCGTTTATTCGGGGCTCGACGTCGGCCTCGCGCTGGGGCCGCTGGCCTTCGGCATGCTGCTTGATGCTGGCGGCCGCGACGGCGTGCTGCCGGGCGTGGCCCTGTTGCAGATCCTGGCGGTGCTGACGGTGCTGGCGATGGGCCGCAAGGTCAGCCGGGCGTAGTCTGCGCTCATGGCTTCGATATGCCACCCCGGATCACAAAATATTGCACTTTCGATGAGCCGCGGGCTGACAAATGGGCCCGCCCCTCCCGTCCTCCCCTCACGGGGAGGCTATCAGTCGGCTCGCTGCGCTCGAATCTGACAGAGCGCGCTTGGCGAGTATTTCACGCTATATCTGCCTGGCGCGCCCGGCCCAGTAGGGGTCGCGCATCTCGCGCTTGAGCGTTTTGCCCGCGGCGTTGCGCGGGAAGGCGGGCAGGATCACGACTTCCTGTACGCGCTGGTAGCGCGCCGCGACGCGCTCGTTGATCCAGTCGCGCAGCTCGCTCGCCGTGGCGTCAGCGCCAACTTTCAACACCACCGCGGCCAGCGGGGTCTCGCCCCAGGTCTCGTGCGGGATGCCGAACACGGCGACCTCCGCCACTGCCGGATGGCGGCTGGCGATGTCCTCGATGTCGCGCGGATAGACCTTGACCCCGCCGGAGTCGATCATGTCCTTCTTGCGATCGACCAGATACAGATAACCTTCGTCGTCCAGATAGCCGATGTCGCCGCTGTGGATCCAGCCGAAGCGCAGGGTTTCCGCGGTGAGCTGCGGCTTGCCCCAGTAGCCCTGCATGACGAAGGGGCCGCGGCCGACGATCTCGCCGGGCTGGCCGCGCGGCAGGTCATGGCTTGCCTCGTCGACCACGCGCACTTCGCTGAAGGGCGGCGGGCAGCCGACCGAGCCGGCTTTCCTCACCGCATCGGTCTTGTCGAGGATGGTGACGAAGCCTTCGGTGAGGCCGTAGAGCTCGTGGAAGCGGCCGGGCAGCAACTGGTTGAGCTGGTCCTTGCGCGGCTGCGCCAGCGGCGCGCCGAGCGAGAGGATCATCTGCAGCGAAGCCAGCCTGGCCGGATCGAAGGCCGGCGAATCGAGCAGGGCAATGATCTGCGCCGGCACCACCATGATGTGCGTGACCTGTTCGCGGGCAATCGCTTCGATCATCGCCACGGCATCGAACTGGCGCTGCAGGATGTAGGTAGCGCCGAGGTGGAAGGCTGGCATCAGGGTGACGAAGGCGCCGTTGAAGACGATGGCGCCGGTGTGCAGCACCACCGACTCCGGCGTCATGCGCCAGGCGGCGCCCAGCAGCAGCGCGTACATGGCGCGCACGCGATGGCTGTGCATGATGCCCTTGGGCAGGCCAGTGGTGCCCGAGGTGTACATGATGTTGAACAGATCGTCGGGACCGACGTCGGCGGCGGGAGGCTCGCGGTCCGGCGCCGCCGCGGCGAGCGCCGCATAGTCGCCCCAGGGCGGCTCGCCGCCGTCGATCAGCAGGATGCGCTCCGGCGCCAGGGTCTGCAATTCGGGCAGCACGGCGGTGACCACCGGCAGCAGGCTCTTCTGGGTGACGAGGCAGACCGCGCCGGCGTCGTTGATCAGGCTGGACAGGCCGACGCCGGTCAACAGCGGCGACAGCGGCACCGCCACGGCGCCGATCCTGGCGCAGGCCCAGTAGAGTTCCAGCAGTTCCAGGGTGTTGGGCAGCAAGGTGGCGACACGCTGGGTCTTTTTCACGCCCAGCCCGGTCAGCAGATGGGCGACGCGATCGACCCGGGTGCTGAAGCTCAGGTAGTCGAGGCGCTGTTGCTCGAACACCACCGCCGTGGCGTGAGGGCGATAACGGGCATGGTGGACCAGCAGCGATGAGAGTTCCATGGTCGGCTCCTTTCCTGGTTCGGGCGGCAGGCGCCGCGGACTACCGGCCGGGCAGGGTCCACACGCCGTCCCATTCGTCGGGCGGCGGGTGGTCGCGATAGATGCGGCAGCGTTCGAGATAGATTTTCGACGGCCCGTCGTCGGGGTGGGCGTCGATCGCCTGCCGGAAACAGCTTTTCGCCGCGGCCCAGTCGCGTTTGCGATAGAGCGCGAGGCCTTTGCCGAATGCATCGAGCACGTCTTCGCGGTGCGGAAAGCTGTCCTCCGAATGGTGGCCGAGCGCTTCGTAGATCGCCACCGGCGTGGCCCTGCCGCGCACCCGGATCAGGTCGATCTCGCGGGCCGCGGCGTGATCCTTGATCGCCGCCCAGGTCACGTCGCACATCAGGATCGAGGTGCCATAGAACTTGTTGGCGCCTTCCAGGCGTTCGGCCAGGTTGACCCGGTCGCCGATCACCGTGTATTCCATGCGCTTCAACGAGCCGATGTTGCCGGCGACCACGTTGCCGGTGCTGATGCCGACGCCGATCTTGATCTGCTCGCCGCCGCGCGCGACGCGCCGCCGGTTGAGCTGGTGCAGCGCGGTCAGCATCTTGTTGCCGACCATCACCGCATTGGCGGCGTCGTCGTCGCTTTGCAGCACCGAGCCGAACACCGCCATGATCATGTCGCCGATGTACTTGTCGAGCACGCCGTCGTGGGCGAAGACGATATCCACCATGTCGGTGAAGTATTCGTTGAGCAGGGCCACGGTCTCCCTGGCGCCCAGGCGTTCGGAGATCGAGGTGAAGCCGCGGATATCGGAAAACAGCACGCTGACGTCGCGTCCGATGCCGCCCAGCTCTGCCTCGCCGCTTTCCATGAGCTTGTCCACCACGGTCTTGCTCATGTAGCGCGACATGGTGTTGCGCAGGCGCTTTTCGCGCGTGATGTCCTCCATCATCAGCATGTAGCCGATCGGTTCGTTGCTGGTGCTGGTCAGCGCCACCGTGACCAGGTTGATCGAGACCGCTTCGCTGCCCTCGACCAGCAGGTCGGTGTCGACCGTGATGTCGGTCTTGCCCGAGGCGAGGACTTTCTCCAGGCTGTTGGCCACCCAGTGGTTGCGGCCGGGGAAGAGTTCGTCCAGCCGGTGGCCGAGCAGTTCGGCGCCGCTGCGCCGCAGCAGGCGCAGCGCCGACTCATTGACCTTGCGCACTATGCCGTCGGCGTCGAGCGTCAGCACCGCATTGTTCATGCTGTGCAGGATGGCCTCGTTGTAGTTGCGCGCGATATTGACTTCCTCGAACAGCTGCGCGTTTTCGATGGCGACGGCGGCCTGTGCCGAGAAGGCGCGCAGGCGGCGTTCGTCGGCGCTGCCGAACTTGCCGCCCTTGCGATTCAGGATCTGCATGACGCCGATCTTGCGCTCGCCGCGCGCCACGATCGGCACGCACAGCATGCTGTGGGTGCGGTAGCCGGTGTGGTGGTCGAACTCGGGATTGAAGCGGGGGTCGCCGTAGGCCTCGGGAATGTTGATCACCTGGCCGCTGCTGAAGCATTCGCCGGCAATGCCGGCTTGCGCCGGGAAACGGATCGTGCCGCCGGCAATGCCGCCGGCGACGCGGGAATACAATTCGTCGCTGGCCGGGTCGTAGAGAAACAGGCTGCCGCGGTCGGCATCGAGCAGCGTGGTTGCCGCCGTCATGATCTTCGTCAGCAGCGGATCGAGATGGATCTCGGAGATGATCGAACTGCTGATTTCGAGCAGCATGGCTTCCTCGCGCTGCTGGCGCTCGACCTTCTCGAACAGGTGGGCGTTCTCCAGCGCCGCGGAGGCCTGCAGCGAAAGTCCTTCGAGCAACTGCCGGTCTTCGGCATCGAAGTCGCCGTCGCGCTTGTTCAGTACCTGGGCGATGCCGATCACCTCGCGCTTCTTGTTGCGGATCGGCACGCAGAGGATATTGCGCGTGTGGTAGCCGGTATGCCGGTCGACCTCCTGGTTGAAGCGCGGGTCGGCATAGGCGTCGGTGATGATCACCGCCTCGCCGCCGGCGAATACCGCGCCGGCCACGCCGACCTGGCTGGGGAAGCGGATCTCGCCGATGGTATCGCCCTGCAGCACGCGCGAGAACAGCTCGTCGGCCTCGGCATCGTAAAGGAACAGCGAACTGCGATCGGCGTTCAGCGCTTCGGTGACCACCGCCATCAGGCGCGGAAACAGTACGTCGAGGGAAAGGCTGTCGGTTACGCGGTTGGCGATGTCGGCCAGCGCCGAGGTGCGCCGCAGCTGTTCGGTGAGGCGATGGAACAGCCGCGCCTTGCCCGCATCGTCGAGGCCGCGCAACAGACGATCGATATCCTCTTCCTGCAGGTGCTGTTCAAGGATTTCGCGAATGGTTTCGAGGCCGACTTGCATGCGCGAGGTGAGCAAAAGTCCAATTGGCTATGGATGCCGGCATTGTAACCAGACAAGGCCCGTGCCCGGTGAATCAGCCGCCGAGCGCGGCGTGGCGTGGGCAGGAGACGAGGTGATCGTTGACCATGCCGGTTGCCTGCATGTGGGCGTAGACGACCGTGGGGCCGATGAAGCGGAAGCCGCGTCGCTTGAGTTCCCGCGACAGGGCCTCGGCCTCCGGCGTGATGGCGGGGATCTCGGCCAGCTTGCGGCGGCGGTTGATGCGCGGGCGGCCATCGACAAAGGCCCACAGCAACTGGTCCAGGCTGCCGCCCTGCTCGTAGAGTTCCAGCGTGGCGCGGGCATTGCCGATGCTGGCGGCAATCTTCAGCCGATTCCTGACGATGCCGGCATTGCCCAGCAGTCGCGCCACGTCCTGCTCGCCATAGCGGGCGATGCGGGCCGGGTCGAAGTCGTCGAAGGCGCGCCGGTAGTTCTCGCGCTTCCTCAGGATGGTGATCCACGACAGGCCGGCCTGCGCCCCTTCCAGGATCAGGAACTCGAACAGAGTGCGCTCGTCGTGGCAGGGCACGCCCCATTCGGTGTCGTGATAGGCGACGTAGAGCGGGTCGTCGCCGCACCACGGGCAGCGGGCGCTGCGGGTCGGTGTGTCGGTCATGGTCGATGGCGGCTCACGGGTATGTCGGGGGTGTGTCGGGGCTACTTCGGGGAACGGCGGGGCAAGGCAGACAGCGCGATGATACCGCCGCGCGCGGCGTTCAGGCCGGGATTGCGGCGCAGGCCGTGGCGACGCGGTTGCGGCCCTCGCGCTTGGCGCGATAGACGCCCTCGTCGGCGAGCTTGACCAGGTCCTCGTAGCCCTTCATCGTGTCGCCGCGCACGGCAACGCCGATGCTGACGCTGCCGCGCCATTCGCCACGGCCGGCCGGCACGCGCAGGGTGGCGACCTCGTGACGCAACTGCTCCGCCAGTCGCAGGGCGCCATCCAGCGGCGTGTTGGGACAGATGACGAGAAATTCGTCGCCGCCGAGACGGCATACCACGTCGTCGGTGCGCACCGCATGCAGCAAGCGCCGCGACAACTGGCGCAGGACCGCGTCGCCGGCATCGTGGCCGCTGTTGTCGTTGATCGCCTTGAAGCCATCGGCATCGATCATCATGCAGGCCAGCGGCGTCGCGTCGCGCAGCGCGGCCTGCCATTCGCGCTCCAGGCTGCGCAGGCCGCGGCGGCGGTTCGGCAGCCCGGTCAGGACATCGGTCATGGCCATGTCTTCGAGGCGCTGGTTGGCCTCGGACAGTTCCCGCGTACGCTCGGCGACCTTGGCTTCCAGCGTCTGGTTCAGATCGAACAGCGCGCGGTTGCGCTCCGAGACCTGGTGAAACAGGCCGTTGAGCGCATGCAACAGCGCCGAGGTGGCGGGGTCCTGGTGGATATGGTCCGACGCATAGGCTTCCTGCGACGATTTTCCGGCTTCGATCGCCGCGATCTGGCGGGCCATCACCTGGTCCGAGCCGAGGATGTGATACGCCAGCCAGTGGGTCAGGAACATCAGCAGGGATTCGGCATGGCTTCGGTTTGCGAATGACATGACGCTGTGCATGCGCGTCACATCCTGCAGGAAGCTGGCATGCTCCTGGCGGTGCCGCGTGATGTGGCGGGGGTCGACCTGCTTGCGCGCCATCAGCTGTTCTTCTTCGCGGAAATGATAGTCGGCATAGGCCGCCAGTTCGTCGAACACGGCTTCGGTGTCGGCGGCCAGGGCGCCTTCCCGCTGCATCAGCAGTTCGCCATAGCGATTGATGACGTCCACCAGGTGATGGTGCTGCCGGTCGACTTCGGTCAGGCCGGTGATGTAGTACTCGCCCCAGGCAAAGGATTCCATGGCGTCCCGCCTCGTTCCCGGCCTAATGCACGAATCCCGGCTCCGGCTCGAGCACCGCGGGATTGCGCAGGAAGCTGCCGAGATGCCGGTCGGTCTTGGTGGTGTGGTTGATCAGCCAATCGACCAGCAGCAGTTGGATGCGGAAGTTGATGTAGGTCGGGTCGCTGTTGCCGTTTTCGATCTCTTCGCGCAGCTTCAGGTAATAGGTCTGGAAGGTGCGGTGCTCATGCACATGCTGTTCGAGGAAGGGGTAGTGCGAATCGCGCATCAGGTGCTCTTCGTCGCGGAAATGATTGACGACATAGCGGCCGAGAAAGTCGAGGACTTCGTTGACTTCGCCGTGGCTGCCGCTCCTGACCCGGTCGGAAAGCCGACGTATCTGCTCCAGCAACTGCCGGTGCTGGGCGTCGATTTCCGCGACGCCGATGGAGAATTCCTCGCGCCATTCCGGAATCAGGTCGAGTTCGCCGGTGCCTTCGTGCTCGCCGCTGGCCAGATAGCGCTCGCAGCGTTCGAGGTACAGCTCGACCACCGAGTCCGGCGGCCCCGCATCGCGGCATTGCTGCAGCAGGGCGCGCGAGCGTTCGATATCGCGCAGGTGATAGCAGGCGACGGCATGGCCGAACTGGGACAGGGTGCGCCGCTTGGCATCCCGCAGTTCGGCGGCGTCGGCGTCGAATACCTCATAGACCGACTGGGGATGGATCTTCCCCTTGACCCGTACGCGGTCGATCAGGCGGATCGAGTAGCGCGAGGCGTCGGCCAGCCCGTACAGGGTGTGTTCGCTGATCAGCAGCGGCGCGCCATAGATCCGGGTGATGCTTTGCAGTCGCGATGCGACATTCACCGTGTCGCCGATCACCGTGGTTTCCATGCGATTCTGCGCGCCGATGGTGCCCAGCATGGTGATCCCCGAATTGAGGCCGACGCCGATGCGCAGCGGGTAATAGGCGGCGCGCTGGCGCCCGTCGTTGTAGCGGTCAAGATTGCGCAGCATGCCGATGGCGGCGCGCAGGCCGTCGTCGCTGCCGCCGGGGAACAGGGCCATGATGCCGTCGCCGACGAACTTGTCGATGAAGCCGCCGAAGCGCTCGATGATGGGGCCGACTTCGCCCAGGTAGGAATTCAGAAAGCGGAAATTCTCCTGCTGGTTCATCGATTCCGACAGCGTGGTGAAGTCGCGGATATCGGAGAACAGCACGGTCAGCGCCTGGTCGGCGTGCTGGCCGAGCCGCGCCTGGAGGATGCTGTTGGCGCCCATCAGCTTCATGAACTGGCTCGGCACGAACAGCCGATAGGCCAGTTCGGTCAGCGCCAGTTCGTTGCGGGTGCGCTCGTGCGCCGCCTTCTCCTGCTCCAGGGCCGTGCGCAGGTCTTCCAGTTCGTGTTCGCCAGGGGGCGCGTTCATGATTCGCATCCTGAAAATGACGGCATGCGGCAAGGTTGCAGGATCGCGGCGCCGTCGCGGCTCCGGTGGCCCAAACCGCAATCCCGCCAAAATACTAGACCATAATATTTGTAAGGATATTGCGGCGCATCAAAAGCGCGAGGATTTTCCGGGTGCTTCCGGCGGCGCTCGCCGTGCCGTCAGCGCCAACTCCTGGCGGTGCCGAGCCCTAGTTCAGCACCAGCACGCCGCGCTTGAGGCCGGAGTCTTCCGGATGCGTCGAGAGGACAAAGCCCAGGCTGGAGACGAAGGCCAGCATGCGCGAGTTCTCGGCGAGAAAGTCGCCGTGCATGTAGCGCAGGCCGTTGCTGCGCGCCGTGTCGATCAGGATGCCCATCAGGCGGCGCGCCAGCCCCTTGCCCTGCCAGTCGTCGGCGACGACGATGGCGAACTCGCAGGATTCGCCGTCGGGGTTGGTGGCATAGCGGACCACGCCGATTTCCTTGTCGGCGCCATCGGCGTCGATGATGGCGACGAAAGCCATTTCGCGGTCATAGTCGATCTGCGTCAGCCTGACCAGTTGCGCCGGCGAGACTTCGCGGATGGTGTTCATGAAGCGCATGTAGCGCGCTTCGGGCGACAGGGCCTTGACGAACTCCTGTTCCATGCGCACGTCTTCCGGCTTGATCGGACGGATCGTGACCTGGGTGCCGTCCTTGGCCTGGAAGCTGGATTTCAACTGCGACGGATAGGGATGGATCGCCATGTGGTCATAGCGGCCGGCGGTGATCGGCGTGTTTTCGATGGTGATCCGCGCGTCCACCGCCACGGCGCCGTGCTCGTCGACAATCAGCGGGTTGATGTCCATTTCGCTGATCCAGGGCAGTTCGCAGACCATGGACGAGACGCGCAGCAGCACCGATTCGATCGCGTCCATATTCACCGGCGGCATGTTGCGGAATTCGCCGAGCCTTGCGGTGGTGCGGGTCGAGGCCAGCATGTCGGCCACCAGTACCGAGTTGAGCGGCGGCAGGGCCACGGCGCGGTCGCTGCTGTAGGCCTCGACGCTGGTGCCGCCGGGGCCGAAGACGATGGTGGGACCGAAGATCTTGTCGCGCATCATGCCGACCACCAGTTCGCGGCCGTTGGGCTTTTGGATCATCGGCTCGATGGCGATGCCGCTGATCTGCGCGTCGGGACGGTTCTTTTTCACCTCGTCCATGATTTCCAGCCAGGCGTCGCGCACCGCGGCGAGGCTGTTGAGGTTGAGGCGCACGCCGCCGGAATCGGTCTTGTGCACGATCTGCGGCGAGTCGACTTTCATCACCACCGGCAGCCCGAGTTCCTCGGCCAGCACCATGGCCTCCGATGCGGAGCGCGCCACCACGGTCTGCGCGATGGGAATGCGGAAGGCCGCCAGCACGGCCTTCGATTCCATTTCATTGAGCACCTTGCGCCCTTCCATCAGCGCGGTCTCGATCACCAGGCGGGCCGATTCCAGGCGCGGCGGCGCCTGCTCGGAAATCGAGGGCGGCGTCTGCATCAGCAACTGCCGGTTGCGGTAGTAGTTGGAAATGTGCGAGAACAGGTCGACCGCCGGTTCGGGCGTGCGGAAAGTCGGAATCGCCGCGCCCTGGAACAGCTTGCGCGCTTCGCCGACCTGTTCCTCGCCCATCCAGCAGGTCACCATCGGCTTGTCGCTCTGGCGCGCGATCTCGATCACTGTGCGCGCCGCCTGGGTCGGGTCGGTCATCGCCTGCGGCGTCAGGATGACCAGCACGCCGTCGACCTGGTCGTCGTCGATGCAGGCCTGCAGCGCCAGGCCGTAGCGCGTCGGATCGGCATCGCCGAGGATGTCGATCGGGTTGGACTTCGACCAGGTGGCGGGCAGCAGCTCGTTGAGCCGCGTGAAGGTGGCGGGGTCGAGCTGGGACAGCGGGATGCCGATGTCGGAAGCGTGGTCGGCGGCCATCACGCCAGGACCGCCGCCGTTGGTGATGATCGCCAGGCGCTTGCCGCGTGGGCGGAAGTGCGAGAACAGCGCCGAGGCCGCCGCGTACATCTGGCCGACGTTGGCCAGGCGCACCACGCCGGCGCGGCGCAGCGCCGCGTCGAAGACGTCGTCGGCGCCGACCAGGGCTCCGGTGTGGGACAGCGCGGCCTTTTCGCCGGCCGGGTGCTTGCCCACCTTGATCAGCAGCACCGGCTTGCAGCGCGCCGCGGCGCGCAGCGCGCTCATGAAGCGGCGGGCATTCTTGATGCCCTCGATGTACAGAAAGATGTTCTCGGTGCGCGGGTCGGAGACCATGTAGTCGAGCACTTCACCGAAATCGACGTCGCTTTCGGCGCCGAGGGAAACCACGTTGGAGAAGCCGACCTTGTTCGGCAGCGCCCAGTCGAGAATCGCGGTGCACAGCGCGCCGGATTGCGAAATCAGGCCGATGGTGCCGGCATGGGCGAAGCCGTGGCCGAAGGTCAGGTTGATCTGGCTGCCCGGACGCATGATGCCCAAGCAGTTGGGACCGAGCAGGCGCATGCCGTGACGCCGGGCGTTTTCCAGCGTGGCGCGTTCCAGCGCCGCGCCGCGCGGTCCGGCCTCGGCAAAACCGCCGGCAATGATGATGGCGTTCTTGCAGCCGGCGCGGCCACAGGCATCGACGATGTCCGGCACGGTGGCGGCCGGGGTGCAGATCACGGCGATGTCGAGGCGCTGGGGAATGGTATCCACCGCGGCATAGCTCTTCTGGCCGAACACGGTGGGGTGCTTGGGATTGACGAAGAACAGCTTGCCCTTGTAGCCCGAGTCGAGCATGTTGCGCACCAGCGTGACGCCGATCGAACTGGGCGTCTCCGAGGCGCCGATGATGGCTATCGATTCGGGTTCAAAGAGGGTGTGCAGGTAGTGTCGTTCATTGTGCATGGCGGCGCTCCGCAGCGGCGTTTTGGTTTTGTCGTTCAGGAGTTGGTGCGGTGCAGCAAAAGCATAGCATCTTCCCCCGGCGCGTGCCTGCGGGACCTACAAATTCACTGGCGTCTGGTTGATGCTGCGTCGGTAGTGGCCGTAATGGCGATCGGCACTGAGCACGTGGTTGATCAGCCAACCGGTCAGGAAGCGTTTGACGCGAAAGCCCAGATACACGCGATCGTCCTCGCCGAGGTCGATTTCGCGCCGCAACTCGTTGAAGTACTCGAAAAAGCGCTGGTGCTGGCGCACGTGCAGATCGAGGAAGGGATAGCCGTCTTCCCTCATCATCTGTTCTTCGATCAGGAAATCGCGGGTCGCGCTGAACTGGATCTGCGCCATCAGCGGCGGCGTCTGGTTGAGCGCGCTGGCATTGATGGTCCTGGCCAGTGCATTCATTTCGGCGAGCAGGTTCTTGTGCCCGACGTCCAGCACCGCCGGACCGATGCAGTAATCCTCGCGCCAGGTCGACGGCAATTCGACCCGCGAACTGCCCAGGCCCTCGACGGGAATTTCGCAGCGTTCGAGATAGACGTAGGCCGCGTCGTCTTCGGGCACGTTGGCGACATGTGCATTGAGCCGCTCGCGAGCCGTGAGTATGTCGTCGATGTGGTAATAGGCCAATGCCCGCTCGAAACTTTTCAGGCTGGCCTGCTTGGCCTCGCGCAAGGGGCCGGGGTCGCCGTCGAAGACCTCGTACACCGATTGCGTGCCCTGCTTGCCGCGCACATGCGTGCGGTCGAGAAAACGGATCGACCAGAGGCCCGGCTGGTCGAGGCTGTACAGCGTGTTTTCGCTGATCAGGATGGAAACCCGGTATTCCTTGGTCAGTCGTTCCAGGCGCGCCGCGAGGTTGACCGCGTCGCCGATCACCGTGCCGTCCATGCGCGCGGCGCCGCCCACGGTGCCGAGGATGACGATGCCGGTATTGATGCCGATGCCGATCTTGATCGGGCGATAGCCGGCGCGCTGCCGGCCGTCGTTGTACCGGTCGAGCTTCTCCAGCATGGCCAGCGCGCAGCGCAAGCCGGCATCCGGCGATTCGGGAAACAGCGCCATGATGGCATCGCCAACGTACTTGTCGATGAAGCCGCCATGGGCCGTGATCACCGGCTCCATCTGGATCAGGTAGGAGTTGAGAAAGTTGAAGTTCTCCTGCGGGCTCATCGATTCCGACAGCGCAGTGAAATTGCGGATGTCGGCGAACAGGACGGTCATCTTGCGCTCGACCTGCTGTCCGACCTCGACTTTGCGGATGTCTTCGATGCCCAGCAGGTTGAGGAACTCGCGCGGCACGAAGCGGCTGTAGGCTGCGGTTATGGTGTTCAGCCGTTCGCGCAGGACATCGTTGTTGTCCTGGGCAGTGCCAGTAATCGGGCTCGGTTTTGCGGACATCCAGGGTCAAGCCAGGTTAAAGTGGCTTGCGACTTTATTTAAATTCAAAATGATACCCGACATGGGAACACATATGAGCGAAAACCCGTCGCCTTGGGTGCAGCGTTTCACGCCTTTGATCAAGATGGGCGGCACGGTGCTCGACCTGGCCTGCGGCCGCGGCCGGCATTCCCTGCTGTTGGCGGCTCGCGGTTTTCAGGTCGAGGCGCTTGACCGCGATGCCGCGGCGCTGGCGGCGATTGCGGAGCGGGCGCCGGGCATCGCGACGCGCCAGGCCGATCTCGAAGGCGATGCCTGGCCGTATCGGGGGCGGGTGTTCGACGCCATCGTGGTCACTAATTACCTCCATCGGCCCCTGCTGCCCGAGATCGTCGATGCGCTGGCCGAGGACGGCGTGCTGATCTACGAGACTTTCATGCTCGGCAATGAGCGCTTCGGCAAGCCGTCCAATCCGGCGTTCCTGTTGCGCCCCGGCGAATTGCTCGACCTGGTGCGGGACCGGCTGACGGTGGTGGCATTCGAACAGGGAGAAGTCGATGCGCCGCGACCGGCCGTGGTGCAGCGCTTGTGCGCCACGCGGCGCGGAGGGGTGAAGTTGCCCTGACGCAACATTCGCGTGGCGCGGTTCGTCGGCTCCCGGCGCAGCTCGCGCACCCCTTCCGGCGCTTCGTCGCAGGACGGGTGGCGAGGCGCGGGCGCGGCGTGGAATAATCGTCGCATGTCTTCCAACCTGCGCCGCCTGCTCGCCACTCTTGCCGGCAACACGTTGATCGCCGGCTTTCTCACGGCGCTGGGTGTCGGCGCCGGCTGGGCCATCAATCTGCTGATTTCCCAGTGTATCGGCTGCTCCATTTACGTGAGCTGCAGTCTGGCTGGACGATTCGTGGCCGAGGGGCCGCGGCGCGTGCTGGCGATCGTTGCGGCGGTGCCGGTGGGCGTCGCGTTCGGCCTGCTGCTGGGCGTCAGCCTGAGCGACGTCGGCTGGGTCGAGTGGCCGGCGGTCGCCTGGCAGGCGGTGGCCATCGGCGTGACCCTGGGCGTCATGGGCAGCGGCTTCTTCTACCTGCGCGAACGCAACCTGGCGCTGGCCGCCGAGGTGCAACTGCGCGAGAACCGCCGGCTCGAAGCCGAGAAGCGCGGCATCGAGGCCCAGCTCAGAATGCTCCAGGCGCAGATCGAGCCGCACTTCCTGTTCAATTCGCTGGCCAACGTCGCCGCATTGATCGAGGCCGAGCCGACGCTGGCGGGCCGTTTGCTCGATGCGCTGATTCGCTACCTGCGTTCCAGCCTGACCCGCACCCGCGCCGAAGGAGGCACGCTGGGCGACGAGGTGGACCTGCTGACCGCCTATCTCGATGTGCTGAAGATCCGTATGGGCGAGCGCCTGCGCTATGTTTTCGAGATACCGCCGGAACTGGCTGCGGCGCCCCTGCCGCCCATGCTGCTGCAACCCTTGGTGGAGAACGCGATTCGCCACGGGCTGGAACCCAAGGTGGCGGGCGGCAGCCTGCGCATCGCCGCCCGCCGTGAAGGCGCCCGCCTGCTGCTTTCCGTCACCGACGACGGCCTCGGCTTTGCCGGCGCGCCCGGCGACGGGGTCGGCTTGTCCAATATCCGGGCGCGGCTGGCGGCGCTGTTCGGGCCTGCGGCGCGGCTCGATTTGCGTTCAGGAGTTGGCGCTGGTGTCACGGCGACATTGGAGATTCCCGCGTGAAGGCGGTCATCGCCGACGACGAACCGCATCTGGCGGCCCATCTGCAGGCCCGGCTGGCGGCGCTATGGCCGGAATTGGTGATCGCCGGCGTCGCCGCCAACGGCATCGAGGCGCGCGAGATGATCGAGACTGTGCGCCCCGACCTGGCCTTGCTCGATATCCGCATGCCCGGCCTGTCGGGCCTCGACGTGGTGCAGGCGCTGTCGGTCGAGGCGCGCCGTGACTGTCGCGTGGTATTCGTCACCGCCTACGACGAATTTGCGGTACAGGCCTTCGAGCGCGAGGCGGTGGATTACCTGCTCAAGCCGGTGGGCGACGAACGGTTGCTGGCGGCCATTGAGCGGCTGCGGCGGCTGCCGCCCGCAGGGCAATCCGACGATCTGCTGCAGCGCCTGCAGGCGCTGTTGCCGCAAGCGGCCGGGCGCCTGCCCGGGCACCTACGTTGGGTGCGCGCCGCGGTGGGCAGCGAGGTGCGCCTGGTCGCGGTGGACGATATCTGCTATTTCCAGGCGACGGACAAATACACGGCGGTATTCACGCGCGACAGCGAATTGCTGATCCGCACGCCGATCAGGGAATTGCTGGACCAACTCGATCCGGAGCAGTTCTGGCAGGTGCATCGCGGCACGCTGGTGAATGCGCGGCAGATCGTCGCCGCGCGCCAGGACGCATTCGGCCGCGTCAGACTGACACTGCGCGATCGTCCCGAAGCGGTGGCCGTGAGCCGCGGCCATGCCCACCTGTTCAGGCAGATGTAGCGAGGATTTCGGCGGCCAGGCGGTCGAGTGCCGCGGCGTCGAGCCGCTCGCTCGCATAGCGCGTCGCGGCGCCGAAGGATTCGTAGTTGTGCGCCTGCGAGCGCTGGTACAGCGGGTCGTAGTGCAAGGTCAGCAGTTCCGCCACCAGTGCCGGGAAATCCCGCGCGGCGATCAGCGCGCGCCAGCGCTCCAGCGTCTCGTTGCTCTGCAGGCCCTTGAGATGGCCCAGGCGTTCGAGCAGCCAGTCCGGGTCGGCCACGGCATAGTCGTAGTCTTGCAGCAGGAAGTCGACGCGGGCGGCAAGCGGCGCCTCGATGCACAGGCCGGGCGCACGGCGGATCGCCTCCAGCAGCGCATCGGGCACCTGCAGACGGCCGATCTTGCGGCTTTCGGCCTCGACGAACACCGGCCGCGCCAGGTCCAGTGCCGACAGGGCGGCCAGCAATTGCGTCTCGAAGCCCTTTTGCGCGGGCTGCGGCTGGCCGGGCAGGTTGCCCAGCACCGAACCCTTGTGCGCGGCCAGTTCTTCCAGATGCAGGACTTGCGCGCCGCGCGCCGCCAGGGCTTCGAGCAGGCGGCTCTTGCCGCTGCCGGTGGCGCCGGTGACGACGCGGAACTGCACTTGCGGCGGCAGCAGTGCCAGTTGCTCGATGACATGCTGGCGCCAGCGCTTGTAGCCGCCCTGGATGCGATGCGCGTCCCAGCCGATCTCGCGCAGGATATGGGTGAAGGCGCCGCTGCGCTGCCCGCCGCGCCAGCAATAGACCAGCGGCCGCCAGCTTTTGGGCTTGTCGAGCAGATGCTGCTCGATGTGAGCCGCGATATTCCTCGACACCAGCGCGGCACCGAGTTTTTTCGCTTCGAATACCGATACCTGCTTGTACAGCGTGCCGACCCGCGCCCGTTCCTCGTCGTTCAGCACCGGCATGCTGATCGCGCCGGGCAGGTGGTCTTCGGCAAATTCGGCGGGTGCGCGGGCGTCGATGATCGCGTCGAATTCGGCGAGCTGGGCTACCGTCGCCACACCCTTGGGCAGTTTTTCAGCCATGGAATCCTAGGTGAGCAGCGGTTTCAGCGCCGTCCAGACGTGATCGAGGATCTTCGCCTGCGCCGCGGCGGTCGGGTGCAGGCCGTCGGCCTGGTAGGCGTCGCGCTCCAGCGCGATCGGTTCAAGCAGGAAGGGCAGCAGGGCGACTTTCTCGCGCCGGGCCAGATCGCGGAAGGCGGCATCGAATTCCGCGGTGTACTGCGGCCCATAGTTGGGCGGCAGATGCATGCCGACCAGCAGTACCCGCGCGCCGTGCTGTTTCGCCAGCTTCAGCATCGCCGTCAGGTTGTCCTTCATCGCCGGCACCGGCAGCCCGCGCAGACCGTCATTGGCGCCGAGTGCGAGAATGACGATGCGCGGCTTGAACTGGGTCAGCACCGCGGCCAGGCGCGCGCGTCCGCCGGCCGTGGTTTCGCCGCTGATGCTGGCATTGGTCACGGTGAGGCTGGAACCGTTTGCGCTCAGCCGTTGTCCGAGCAGGGCCGGCCAGCTTTGGGCGACGGCGATGCCGAAACCGGCGGAAAGGCTGTCGCCATAGACCAGAATGCGCTTTTCCGCCGCGGCGACAGGTAAGCTGCAGAAAAGCAGGATCAACAGGCAGGAGGCAAGTTTCTTGAACATGGTTGAAAATGGTCTGATGACAGACACGGTGATCGATGTGGCGGCATTGGGCAAGGTCGTACCCAGCGGCGAAGGCACGCTCACGATTCTGCACGAGATTTCATTCGCCGTGACGGCCGGCGAGGCGGTGGCCATTGTCGGCGCTTCGGGCTCGGGCAAGTCGACGCTGCTGGGACTCATGGCGGGACTCGATCTGCCTACTTCGGGTGCCGTGCATCTGGGCGGACAGGATCTTGCCCTGCTCGACGAGGATGCCCGCGCGGAGTTGCGCGGCCGGCTGCTCGGCTTCGTTTTCCAGTCCTTCCAGCTCTTGCCGGCCCTGACCGCGCTGGAAAACACCATGCTGCCGCTGGAACTGGCGGGGCGTAACGACGCCCGCGCCACGGCCGAGGCGATGCTGGCGCGGGTCGGCCTGGCCGAGCGGCTGGGCCACTACCCGAAGCATCTTTCCGGCGGCGAGCAGCAGCGCGTGGCCCTGGCGCGCGCCTTCGCCATGCGCCCCAGACTCCTGCTGGCCGACGAGCCGACCGGCAATCTCGACGCCGCCACCGGGGCGCAGGTCATCGAGCTGATGTTCGACATGAATGCCGAGGCCGGCACCACGCTGATCCTGGTGACCCACGACGAAGCGCTGGCGCATCGCTGCGGACGTACGCTGCGCCTGGCGGGCGGGCGCCTGCAAGCCTGACTCAGGCGGCCAGTATCTGCCGCGCCGCGGCCACGCCGCTCCTGACCGCGCCTTCCAGGGTCGCCGGATAGTCGCCGGCGACATAATCGCCGGCCAGCCAGAGGCCGGGCAGTTCGGTTCGGGCGGCAGGGCGTTGCAGGTTCGGCACGCAGGCGAAGGTGGCGCGCTTTTCGGTGATGGTCTGCACATTCAGCGGCGCCGGCAAGTCGGGCACCAGGCTGGCGATTTCGCGGTGTATGCGGCGTTCGAGTTCCGGCATGGGCAGGTCCAGATGCCGGCCGCGCGCGCTGATCACGGCGGCGATCAGTCCGCATTGGCCGCATAGTGCGCCGCGATCGAACAGCCATTGCGCGAGTCCCGCGTTCACGCCCAGCATGGGCTGCCGCAGGCGCACCCATTCCGGGTAGCTGAAGTAGCTGGTGACGATGGGTTCCCAGTCGAAATGGGCGACGCCGGATGCCAGTTCCGGTACCAGGCCGCCGAGATGATAGGGCGCCACCGCCAGCACCACTTGCGCAAAGGGGCCGGCATCGTCGATCAGCCAGGCTTCGCCTTCGCGCCTGATCGAACCGATGCGCCGGCCGCTATGCACCGTGCCGCCGCGTTCGGCGACGAACTGCGCGGCGGGTTCAGGAAACAGCGCGGTGAGATCGACTTGCGGCAGCAGCAGGTCGCTCGCGGCGCGCCTGCCGCCGAGGCTGTCGCGCAGCACGTTGGCCAGCACCTGGGCCGAGGCGCGCTCGGCCGGGGTGTTCAGGGCGGCGATGCACAGCGGCTCCCACAAGAGTTGGCGCTGGCGCGACGGCGTTGCGTTGGCGTCCAGCCAGGCGCTGACCGTGGTGTCCGGCTCGATGCGGTAGTCCTTGGCCTTGAGGTCCTGCATGAGGCGGATCGCTGCCCACTTCTCGCGCCAGTCGAGGCCGCGCGCGAGCAGCAGGGCAAACGCGGTGTGCAGCGGCGCCGGCAAGCGCGGCGCGCTCATCAGGAATTCGCCGGGGAATTCGAAGCGCAGCGGGGTGCGCCTGAGCAAAGCTTCGGGATCGGCGCCGACCAAGCGCATCAGGCGCAAGGTTTCGGCGTAGGCGCCGATCAGGATGTGCTGACCGTTGTCTACGCTGAAGCCTTCGATCTGTGCCGCGCGGGCGCGCCCGCCAAGCACCCGCGAGGCCTCGAAGACCTCGACCTGGCGGCCGGTGGCGGCCAGTTCCACCGCGGCGGCCATGCCGGCGTAGCCGGCGCCGACCACGGCGATTTTCAACCCGATACCCCCGGATCAAATGCCTTTTGCGGCTTCAAGCCAGCCACCAGGTTTTTCCCGCCAGCCAGAGCTTGCGCAGCGGCGGCAGCGAGATGCTCTGGTCCATCACGCGGAAGCTGTCGCGCACTATTTCTTCCAGTGTCGCGCGGTAGATTGCGGCCATGATCAGCCCGGCGCGCTGCGCCTTGCGGTCGGCGGCGGGAAGCTGGGCGAAGGCCTGGCTGTAGAGCGCCTGGGCGCGCTCGACCTGAAAGGCCATCAGGTCGCGGAACTGGTCCGAGTAATTGGCCTGGAGCAAGTCGTCGTTGCTGACGGCGAAACGCGCCATTTCGTCCTGCGGCAGGTAGATGCGGCCGCGCCGCGCATCCTCGCCGACATCGCGGATGATGTTGGTGAGCTGAAAGGCCAGCCCCAGGTCGTGGGCGTACTTGAGCGTCTGGCGGTCGCTGTAGCCGAAGATTTCCGCGGCGAGCAGGCCGACCACGCTGGCGACGCGGTAGCAATACAGGTGCAGCGCCTTGAAATCGGCATAACGGACCTGGTCGAGGTCCATTTCCATGCCGTCGATGATTTCCAGCAACTGTTCCTGCGGCAGGTAGAAGTGCCTGAGCGTTACGGCCAGCGCCTGGGTTACCGGGTGGCTGGCGTGGCCTTCGTAAAGTGCCTGCACCTCGCTGCGCCACCAGGCCAGCTTGGTGCGCGCCACGGCGGAGTCGGGGCATTCATCGACTGCGTCGTCGACTTCGCGGCAGAAGGCATACAGCGCCGTGATCGCCTGACGCCGCAGCGGTTCGAGGAACAGGAAGCTGTAGTAGAAGCTGGAGCCGCTGGCGGCGGCGCGTTCCTGGCAATATTGATCTGGAGTCACGGCGAATTTACCGATGGGTGTCCGAGGGGCGGACCAGCGAACGCCACAGGATAAGCGGCCAGTCGAAGGTTTCGAGCTTTGGCCGGCGGCTGAATACATCGTAATCGACGGCCTCGATTTTATCCAGGATGCGCAGGCCGCCGGCCACGATGGCGCGGATTTCGAGGCCGATGCGCCCCGGCAGATCCCAACCCAGCGGCGCGCCGGACAGCATCAGGGCGCGGGCGCGCTCGACCTGGAAGCGCAGCAGTTGTTGAAAGTTGGCGCTGACGGGTTTGCCAACTGAGCGGCGCAGAACATCGCTGTTATCCACGCCGAAGCGGGCCATCTCGTCCTGCGGCAGATAGATCCTGCCGTGCGCGCCCTTGGCCGCATCGATGCCCACGTCCTGCCAGTGGTTGATCAACTGCAGTGCGGAACAGATTGCGTCCGAGCGGGACAGGTTTTCCGCGCTGGCGTGGCCGAACAAATGCAACAGCAGGCGTCCGACCGGATCGGCCGAGCGACGGCAGTAATCCATGAGTTCGACGAAGTCGCGGTAGCGGTCCTTGCTCACGTCCTGCACGAAGGCGTCGAGCAGGTCGCGAAACAGTTGCAGCGGCAGGCCGTAACGCTCGATCACCGGCCGCAGGCGCAGGAACACCGGATGCTGCGTCGGCTGGCCCCGTTCGATGGCGTCGAGTTCGGCCTGGTAGCCGGCCAGCAGCGCGCGGCGTTGCTGCGGCGGCAGATCGCCTTCATCGGCGAAATCGTCGGCGCTGCGGGCGAAACCGTAGATCGCCGCCACCGGTTCGCGCAGCGGCGCCGGCAGAAGAATCGAGGCAACGGGAAAGTTTTCGTAGTGATCGACGGCCATGGTGCGGCAGGAGTATATCCACTGGGCACGAAAGCCTGAGCAAGGAACACGGGAATTCGCTCGGAAGACCGGCTGGGTACCCGGATTCATCGTTGCGCAGCGGCAGCGGCGAGTCCTGTCGAAGCCGGAAAGAAATGTTGAAAGCAGGTAAAATTCGCAATCCACGTCGTGTCGATCGGGTCTGCATGCAGGGCCGGCTGCGACATGCGCCCAGGTGGCGGAATTGGTAGACGCACCAGATTTAGGTTCTGGCGCCGCGAGGCGTGGGGGTTCGAGTCCCTTCCTGGGCACCAGCGTTTTGGCGCAGACCCGGAGTTCGACCCGGGGTTTGGTCGCTTTTGGTGGTGGCGTGTTTTTTTCAATGAATTCTTAAATGACGGATACAGAGATGACGGACAAGGCAACGACGGACGTGGCAATCGACACCAGCAGCGCACTGGAACGGCGCATCGACATGACGGTGGCGCTGGCGGAGATCGAGAAGGATGTCGCGCAACGTCTGAAGCAGATGTCGCGCACCGTGAAAATGGCGGGATTCCGTCCGGGCAAGGTGCCGATGAAAATGGTGGCGCAGCAATACGGCTCCCAGGCACGCTCGGAGGCCTTGGGTGCTGCGGTGGAAAAAGCCTATGGCGAAAAGGTGCGCGAGCAGAACCTGCGCGTCGCCGGCTATCCGCGCATCGAGCCGCGCATTGATCCAAGCTCCGATGCCAGCCCCGGACTGCTGGGCTTCACCGCCGTGTTCGAGGTCTACCCGGAAATTGCCCTGGGCGATGTCTCCGGCCAGGCGATCGAGAAGCCGCTACTGACCGTCACCGACGCCGAAGTCGACAAGACGCTCGACGTCC
>JAUYSD010000279.1 GCA_030696505.1 Sulfuritalea sp.
CGACCACGGCCCGGGCGCCGCTGGCCAGCACGTTGTCGCACTTGCGCTCGGCGATCGCCGCCGAGACCTCGCCGAACTTGACCGAGAAAGTGCCGCCGAAACCGCAGCATTCCTCGCAGCCGTTCATTTCCCTGAGTTCGACGCCCTTCATCATTGACAACAGCGCGCGCGGCTGCTCCTTGATGCCCATGCTGCGCAGGCCGGTACAGGAATCGTGATAGGCGATGCTGCCCTCATGGTCGCCCGGCACGCTGTCGACCTTCAGCACCGTGACCAGGAAGTCGGTCAACTCATAAGTACGGCTGGCCATGGCCGTGGCGCGATCGCGCCACTCGGGTTCGGCGGCAAGCAGAATCGGGTACTCGGTGCGGATGTGGTCGCCGCAGGAGCCGGAAGGCGACACGACATAATCGAAGCCCTCGAATTCGGCGATGGTCTTTTTCGCCAGCGCCACGGCGCCCGGCGCGTCGCCCGAATTCCATGCCGGCTGGCCGCAGCAGGTCTGGCTCTCCGGCACGATCACCTCGCAGCCGGCGGTTTCCAGCAGCTTCAGGGCGGCAAAACCGATGCGCGGGCGCATCAGATCCACCAGACAGGTCACAAACAGCCCTACGCGCACCCTTGCCATGGACTCACTCCGTTATGTTGTTGTCGCCTGCCTCCGAAGCGGAATCCCAGGCATGCAAAGCAAATAGTCGCCGATCGCCGGCGAAGGCATTTGTTATAGTATCCGAAGTCCCGTTCCCAGGAAGAGAATGCCGTGCCGCATAAGCCTGCGGATGCCGCGCCGGAAGCCCGTAGCGGTATCCAGGTCATCGAGCGCATGATGAAACTGCTCGATGTCCTTTCCTATCATCACGATCCGGTCAGCCTCAAGCAGCTGGCGCTGGAGACGGGTTTGCATCCATCCACCGCACATCGCATCCTGGCCGCCATGACCACGTCGGGCTTCGTCGAACGCGCCGATCCCGGCACCTACCGGCTCGGCATCCGCCTGCTGGAACTCGGCAACGTGGTCAAGTCGCGCATCAGTATCGGCCAGGCGGCGATGCCGCTGATGCAGCGCCTGCACCAGCAACTCGGGGAAAGCGTGAATCTGGGCGTGCGCCAGGGCGACGAAATCGTCTATGTGGAACGTACCTCCAGCGGCCGCTCCTCGGTGCGCGTGGTGCATCTGGTCGGCGCCCGCGCGCCGCTGCATGTCACGGCCGTGGGCAAACTCTATCTCGCCGAAGACGGCCCGCAAAAACTGCGCGAGTACGCCAAGCGCACCGGCCTGCCGGGCTATACGCCGACCTCGCTGACCACGCTCGGCGCGCTGGAACGCGAAGTCGAGCGCGCACGTCGCCACGGCGTGGCCTTCGACAACGAGGAAATCGAGCAAGGCCTGCGCTGCATCGCCGCGCCGGTGCGCGACGATGCCGGCGAACTGGTCGCCGGGCTCTCGGTTTCGGCCCCGGCCGAGCGCCATAGCGCGGACTGGGCCGCGCTGGTCAAGGAAACCGCCGACGCCATTTCGCTGGCCATAGGCTACACGCCGGCCGCCGCACGCCAATAATTTGACCTGCCGCCCATCCCTCTGTATACTGCGCGGTTCTTTGCGTCATCCCATTGGAGTCTCTCATCATGTATGCGGTCATAAAAACCGGTGGCAAGCAGTATCGCGTTGCTGCCGGCGAAAAACTCAAAATAGAACAGATACCGGCTGATGTAGGCACTGAAATCACTCTCGACCAGGTGCTCATGGTCGGCGAAGGCGAATCGGTCAAGATCGGTTCTCCCATGCTCGCCGGTGCCACGGTCACCGCGAAAGTGATATCTCAGGGCCGTCATCCCAAGGTCACCATTTTCAAGATGCGCCGTCGCAAGCACTACCAGAAGCACCAGGGCCATCGCCAAAACTTCACCGAAATCGAGATCAGCGGCATTGCCGCCTGAGCCCGACGAGAGAACAGGAGCTAAAACATGGCACACAAAAAAGCAGGCGGCAGTTCCCGCAACGGCCGCGACTCGGAATCGAAACGCCTTGGCGTCAAGAGCTATGGCGGCGAATTGATTTCTGCCGGCAGCATCATCGTGCGTCAGCGCGGCACCGAGTTCCATCCCGGCGACAACGTCGGCATGGGCAAGGACCATACGTTGTTCGCCAAGATCGAAGGTACGGTGCTGTTTGCCGTCAAGGGCCCGACCAAGCGTCGCGTGGTCAGCATCGTTCCGGCCGCCGCCTAAGCAGCCAATCCTTCCGCGACGAAAGCCCTATCGTCGAGATAGGGCTTTCGCGCTTTCAGGCCTATGAAATTCTTCGACGAAGCTCGCATAGAAGTACTCGCCGGCGACGGCGGCAATGGCGCCGTCTCGTTCCGCCGCGAGAAATACATTCCCCTCGGCGGCCCGGACGGCGGCGACGGCGGCAAGGGTGCGAGCATCTGGGCCACGGCCGACCGCAATCTCAACACCCTGATCGACTTTCGCTACACCCGGGTATTTCGCGGCCAGAAGGGCGAAAACGGCCATGGCTCGGACCGCTACGGCAAGGGCGGGGAAGACCTGGAATTGCGCATGCCGGTCGGCACCGTGATCACCGACAGCGAAACCGGCGAAGTCGTCGCCGACCTGGATGTCGACGGCAAGCGTGTGCTGATTGCCAAGGGCGGCATCGGCGGCCTCGGCAATTCGCACTTCAAGTCCAGCACCAACCGTGCACCGCGCCAGAACACACCGGGGCAGGAGGGGGAAAAGCGCGAACTGAAACTGGAGCTCAAGGTGCTGGCCGACATCGGCCTGCTGGGCCTGCCGAATGCGGGAAAGTCGACTTTTATCCGCTCGGTTTCGGCGGCCAAGCCCAAGGTCGCCGATTACCCCTTCACCACGCTGTATCCGAATCTCGGCGTGGTGCGCGTCGATGACAACCGCAGCTTCGTCATCGCCGACATTCCGGGCCTGATCGAGGGCGCGGCAGAAGGCGCCGGTCTCGGCCACCGCTTCCTCAAGCATCTGCAGCGCACCGGCCTGCTGCTGCATCTGGTGGATATTTCGCCATTCGATCCCGAGGCCGATCCGGCCAGGGATGCCAAGGCAATCCTCAAGGAACTGAAGAAGTTCGACCCGGCCCTGCACAAAAAACCGCGCTGGCTGCTGATCAACAAGATCGACTTGGTGCCGGAAGAAGAGCGCGAAGCGCGGATTGCCGCACTGGTGAAGAGCTACAAACCGAAAAAGCATTTCGTCGTTTCCGCCATTTCCGGTGCCGGCTGCCGGGAGGTCACGTTTGCCGTGATGGATTATCTGGAACAGCATCGAAAACATGAGACGGCAGATAGCTGAAGCGCGACGCCTGGTGGTCAAGGTCGGCAGTGCGCTGGTGACCAACAACGGCGAGGGTCTAGCCCATGATTTCATCGCCGAATGCGCGCGGCAAATCGCCGCCTTGCATGCCGACGGGCGGCAGGTTCTGCTGGTGTCCTCGGGCGCGATTGCCGCCGGTATGCAACGCCTGGGCTGGACAACAAGACCGCATGCCATGCACGATCTGCAGGCCGCTGCCGCGGTGGGCCAGATGGGCCTGGCCCAGGCCTACGAGACGACCTTCATCAACCACGGCCTGAAGGCCGCGCAGATCCTGCTGACCCACGAAGATTTGGCCGACCGCACGCGCTACCTGAATGCGCGCTCGACCCTGCAGACCCTGCTCGATCTCGGCGTCGTGCCTATCATCAACGAAAACGACACGGTGGTCACCGACGAAATCAAGTTCGGTGACAACGACACGCTGGGCGCGCTGGTGGCGAATCTGGTCGAAGCCGAAGCCCTGCTCATCCTCACCGATCAGAAGGGCCTCTACAGCGCCGACCCGCGCCTCGACCCGGCCGCCACGCTGATCGGCGAAGGACGTGCCGACGATCGCCGCTTCGAGGCTATGGCCGGCGGCGCCGGTTCCGGCATTTCCAAGGGCGGCATGATCACCAAGGTACGTGCGGCGCAGCGCGCAGCCAGAAGCGGTGCCCATACCCTGATCGTCAGCGGCCGCGAACCCGATTCACTGCTGGCCGCCGCGCGCGGCGAACCCATCGGCACCCTGCTCTACGCCGCCGAATCACCGCTGGCGGCGCGCAAGCAATGGCTGGCCGACCATCTGCAACTGGCCGGCGCGCTGACGCTCGACGCAGGGGCGGTGCAGGCGCTGGCTGACGGCCGCAGTCTGCTGGCGGTCGGCGTGATCCGCGTCGAGGGTGATTTCGAGCGCGGCGCGGCGGTGGCCTGTCGTACTCCAGAAGGCCGCGAAATCGCGCGCGGCCTGGTCAATTATTCAAGCTCCGAAGCCCGCCGCATCGCCGGCCACGGCACCCAGGACATCGAAGCCCTGCTCGGCTATATCGACAGCGCAGAACTGATCCACCGGGATAATCTGGTACTGCTCTGAGGCAGACATGGCTTCGAGAGAGCCGCCTTCGGGTGGCTTTTTTACGCCTGTCGGCCGGAAACTGATGCGCGATCACAAGGCCCGACCGGTTCCTGCCGCGCGTCTCCCAACCGACACAAAAAAAACGGCCACCCGAAGGTGGCCGTTTGAGATGCTGCATCTTCCTGGGGTTCGACCCCAATCAGATTTAGAACGAGTGCGACATGCCCAGGTGCCATTGGGCCGACTTGTTGCCCACACCAACCGTCGCGGTCGGAGTAGCGAAGAAGTCGTACGTGCCGCTGGTGCTGTCGTTCTTGACTTCGGTGTAGCTGATACCGACGTTGGTACGCTTCGACAGCGCGTAGTCGTAGCCCAGCATCCAGGCCTTGGCGCCCGAACCGTCATCAGCCGCGCCGGCGCCGGAAGTCTTGCCGGCCTTGGCGTACTGCAGATAGAAGGCATTGGCGCCCATGGTGTACTGGCCGGTGGCCTGCCACGCATTACGCTTGACCCAGTTGGTGTTGGCGGTGATATCGCTGTCGTACTTCGACGAATCCCAGCCCAGACCCAGCGCCAGGCCCATCGGCAGAGTATAACGCGCCCAGATGCGATTGGAACGCTGGTCGGAGGCCGCGACAGCTGCGGTCGCGCCGTTGCCGCCTTCTTCGTTGTTCTGCCAGTAGCTGTAGCCGGCGTTGATCGGGCCGTTGGCGTACTTTGCGGTCAGGTTCCAGGCGCTGCCCTTGGAGCCGTCGGCAGCCTGGCCGCCTTCAGCAGCGGCAAAGGCGGCAGTCGAGCCAGCCAACTGAACGGCGAAGCCGCTCATGACCGGGCTGTTGTACATCACGACGTTGTTCGAACGGGTACGCGGGGTGATCGCGACGCCATTGACTTCGCTCATGATGCCGTGGCCGAGCAGCGACTGCAGGGAGCGGACGCGCATGGCGCCGAGGCCGCCGGCGAGTTCGTTGTAGTGCAGGTCCTGCTTGCCGGCTATGACACGGCCCCAGTTGCCCGACAGGCCAACATGGGAGTTACCACCGGCCCAGGTACCGCCGACGGAATCGAGGCCGAAACGGGTATCGATCTGGAACACGGCCTTCATGCCGCCGCCGAGGTCCTCGGAGCCGTTGATGTTCAGGTTGCTCGAATGGTCGGTCACGCGATTGACGGTACCAAAACCTGCAGTGGCCGTGCCGCCGCTGGTCTTGTTGCTGTCATAGCCCATGAAGATGCCGCCGGACATGGTCACGTTCGACTGGGCGAAGGCGCCGCCGGAAACCAGACCAGCAACAGCCAGAGCGATGAGTTTCTTTTGCATAGATTTCTCCAAAGAGAGTTGGTTATTAACAGCTTGCAATGACACCACGTGGTCGGTCACTGCTCACTGTCACTGCCCGAATCCGGGAAGCTGGGAGCATTCTGCTTTAGCGCCAGACGTCAGACAATCACCACCCATCGTTTCTTGCACCGTGATGGTGATTTTGTGGTTTTCCTGCAACACAAGAATCCCAACTTTGGTGCCGGCAATAGCCATCGATTCTTGGCCGACAAAGCGGAAACCTCCGCCGTACCCATTCGACATAATTGAAGTTGTGCGAATGGCGGCAAGCGTTATGCGGAAAGTCATACAGCCCCAAAGCAAAAACCCCCTGCCGGCAATCCGGAGGGGGTTTTATGGGGGAGTCTGGCGTTGACCTACTTTCTCACACGGTGAAGTGCAATATCATCGGCGCGGTCTCGTTTCACGGTCCTGTTCGGGAAGGGAAGGGGT
>JAUYSD010000151.1 GCA_030696505.1 Sulfuritalea sp.
TGGCGATGGTCAGGGCTTGGCTCATGGCGGGGATTCCCGGGATGCTAAAATTTGCGATTGTACGTAACAACCTCGCGGCAAAGCCGCGCAACTAGGGAAACAACTATGGCCGGACATTCCAAATGGGCCAATATCCAGCATCGCAAGGGGCGCCAGGACGCCAAGCGGGGCAAGGTATTCACCAAGCTGATCAAGGAAATCACCGTCGCGGCGAAGATGGGCGGCGGCGACGTCAGCGCCAATCCAAGACTGCGGCTGGCGATCGAAAAGGCCAAGGCGCAGAGCCTGCCCAAGGACAACATCGACAACGCGGTCAAGCGCGGCACCGGCCAGCTTGAAGGCGTGAACTACGAAGAAATCCGCTACGAGGGCTATGGCATCAACGGCGCCGCGGTGATGGTGGATTGCCTCACCGACAACAAGGTACGCACCGTCGCCGAAGTGCGCCATGCCTTCGCCAAGCACGGCGGCAACATGGGCACCGACGGCAGCGTCGGCTTCCTGTTCACCCACTGTGGGCAGATGCTGTTCGCGCCCGGCACCAACGAGGCGGCGCTGATGGATGCGGCGATCGAGGCCGGCGCCGACGACGTGCTGACCAACGAGGATGGATCGATCGAAGTCATCACGCCACCCAACGACTTTGCCAACGTCAAGGACGCGCTGGAACAGGCCGGATTCAAGCCGGAATTCGGCGAAGTGACGATGAAGCCGCAGAACGAAACCGAGTTCGAAGGCGAGGACGCGCTGAAAATGCAGAAGCTGCTCGATGCGATCGAAGCGCTGGACGACGTGCAAGAGGTCTATACCACGGCGGTAATCGACGAATAAACGCGCCGACCCAGCCATGCGGCCACGGGCTTAACGGACCGCGGTCTTGGCCTGCAGCGACTTCAGGTCGGCGGCGATCTCGCGCGAATGGCGCGCCGGATCGACGCTCAGATAGACCTTGGCGATGCGCCCTGCCGGGTCGACGATGAAGCTGTAGCGCTTGGCCATTTTGACCACCAGCCAGTCCGACAGCGCGCCGTATTGCCGCGCCACTGCCGCCGTCGAATCGGCCAGAAGCGGGAAGGGCAGGTGATATTTCTCGGCGAAGGCCTTGTGCGAAGCCGTGTCGTCGACACTGATGCCGACCACCTGGGCACCCAGGCCGGTGAGCAGCGAGATGTCGTCGCGAAAGCTGCAGGCTTCCGTGGTGCAGCCCGGCGTGTCGTCCTTGGGATAGAAGTACAGCACCAGCCAGCGTCCGCGCCATTCATCCAGGCGGCGCATCGCACCGTCCTGGTCGGGTAGCGAAAATCCCGGCGCGACGCTGCCCAGCGCGGGAACCTCCGCGCTCGCGACGGAGATCAGGGCCAGCACAGATAGAAGTCCCACCACCAGCTTGCGCATCACGTCCTGCTCCTCGGTCGATCGAAACTTGCCGCGTCGGCGCGGCGAATCGGGAATCGGTTACCCTTGCGGGCTGAATTTTCGACCATGCGTTTTATGAACCGTTCCGTCCCCCTGTTGTTCGTCCTGCTCTGGAGCACCGGCTTCATCGGCGCCAAATTCGGCCTGCCGCACGCCGAGCCGCTCTCCTTTCTGCTGATCCGCTACCTGCTGGTACTGGCGCTGATGACCCTGATCGCGCTGGCGATGCGCGCGCCCTGGCCGCGCGATGCGCGGCAATGGTTTCATATCGGCGTCGCCGGCCTGCTGGTGCATGGCGTCTACCTCGGCGGTGTCTTCATGTCCATATCGAAGGGCCTGCCGGCCGGCGTCGCCAGCCTGGTGGTGGGCATCCAGCCGCTGCTGACCGCCGTCGGCGCCGGCTGGCTGCTCAACGAGGCCGTGCTGGCGCGGCAATGGTTCGGCTTGGTGCTCGGCTTCGTCGGCGTCGCCATCGTGGTGTCGGGCAAGCTCGGCAGCGGCTTCGGCCTCGATGCGCTGTGGCCGGCGCTGGCGGCGCTGGCCGGCATCACCGCCGGCACGCTCTACCAGAAACGCTTTTGCCCGAGTTTTGATTGGCGCACCGGCGCCATCGCCCAGTTCCTGCCCACGGCCATCGCCACCGCCATCGTCGTCCAGCTGAGCGAGGACTTCCGCGTCGAATGGGCGCCCGACTTCATCTTTGCCCTGGCCTGGCTGGTGCTGGTGCTGTCGCTGGGCGCGGTTTCCCTGCTCAACATGCTGATCCGGCGTGGCAGCGCGGTGAATCTCGCCAGCCTGTTCTACCTGGTGCCGCCCTGCACCGCGCTGATCGCCTGGCTGCTGTTCGACGAACGCCTGGCCGGCATGGCGCTGGTCGGCATGGCGCTCGCGGTTTGGGGCGTGTATCTTGCGCGGAAATGAAACCGCCATTGTCTAGCAGCATCCGCATTCTCGGCATTGATCCGGGCTTGCGCTCGACCGGCTTCGGCGTCATCGACAAGGCCGGCAACCGTCTGGCCTATGTCGCCAGCGGCTGCGTCAAAACCGATGCGGAAGGCAGCCTGCCGCAGCGCATCAAGACCATCCTCGACGGCCTGGTCGAGATCATCGCCACCTACGGGCCGCAACAGGCGGCGGTCGAAATCGTCTTCGTGAACGTCAATCCACAATCCACGCTGCTGCTCGGCCAGGCGCGCGGCGCGGCGATTTCGGCGCTGGTCACGGCCAACCTGCCGGTGGCGGAGTACACCGCGCTGCAGGTCAAGCAAGCGGTGGTCGGCCACGGCAAGGCGGCCAAGGAACAGGTGCAGGCCATGGTCGCGCGCCTGCTCGATCTGCCCGGTACGCCGAGCAGCGACGCCGCCGATGCGCTGGCCTGCGCCATCGCCCATGCCCACGGCGGGCAAGGCATGGGGGCGCTGTCCACCCTGGGCAAACGCATGCGCAATGGGCGGTTGGTGTAATGGCCGCGCCCACCGCAGGGCCGTCCCAAGGAGGGCGCAGTCAAACCGCCGGAGACCGCGCAGCGGTCGAACCGTCGTCACCCCCTTTCCTGGAAAGGGGGGCGGGGGGAAAGCACTCCATCCTTTATGCTTGGGAATTCGGGGCTAATTTGGGCCACGTCGGGGCCTTCATGCCGCTGGCGCGCGCCCTGCGCGAACAGGGCCACGAGGTGCACTGGGTAGTGACCCAGCCCGCGGTGGTCGGCGATTTCCTCGCCAGCCAGGAATTCAGTTGGCTGGCTGCGCCGTCCGTGACCGAAGCCAACCGGCCGGGGCCGCCGCTGACCTATGCCGACATCCTGCTGCGCTTCGGCTACGCGGATTCCCGTGCGCTGTTCGGCCTGGTTGGCGCCTGGCGCGAAGCCATGCGCCTGACCGGCGCCCGGCTGGTGCTGGCCGACCACGCACCGACCGCGCTGCTCGCGGCGCGCAGTCTCGGCATCCCTGTCATGCTTTTCTCCAACGGCTTCACCGCCCCGCCGCGCGTCAGCCCGCTGCCCAACATGCGTCGCTGGGCGCCGCAGCCCGAGCAAACCGTCAGCCAGCTCGACTTCGCCGCGCTGTCCGCCGTCAATGCGGTGCTGAGCCGCTACCGCTGTCCGCCCTTGCGGCATCTGGCCGAACTGTTCGATGTGGCCGAGGAGGCGCTGATCACCTTTCCCGAACTCGACCACTATGCCGACCGCGGCCCGGCGCGCTACTGGGGCAGCCTACCCAGCGCCGGCACCGGACAGGCCGCGGCGTGGCCGGCCGGCGGCGACAAGCGCATTTTTGCCTACCTGCGCCCCGAGAGTCCGCACCACGAGGCGGTGCTGGCCGCCCTGCTCGCCCTGGGGCAGGCCACCATGGTCTACTTCCCCCAGTTGCCGCCCGCGCTGGCCGCGCGCTTTGCCGCACCGCATCTGCGCTTTCTCGACCATCCCGCCGACATCGCGCAGATGACGCGCGAAGCCGATCTCGCCGTCACCTACGCCAGCCTGGCGACCACCACGGCCTTCCTGCTCGCCGGCAAGCCGCTGCTACTGCTGCCCGGACACCTGGAGCAGTTCCTGGTGGCGCGCCGCGTCGAGGAAATGGGCGCGGGCCGGCTGGTGAATCCCGAGCAGCCGCCGGGCGACCTCCGCGCCGTGCTCGCCGACCTGATCGGCAATCCCTCCTGGCGCGGCAATGCCCAGGCCTTCGCCGCCAAGTACGCCGCCTTCGACCAGCAGGCGGTGATCGGCAACCTGGTGCGCCGCGTCACAGAACTACTGGCATGAAAGGAACATCATGATCGGTCGCATCAGCGGCATCCTCATCGAAAAGAATCCGCCCTCGATCACGGTGGATGTGCAGGGCCTCGGCTATGAAGTCGATGTGCCGATGAGCACCTTCTACAACCTGCCGGCGACCGGCGAGAAGCTCGCGCTGCACACCCACCTGATCGTGCGCGAGGACGGCCACTACCTTTACGGCTTCGCTTCGCCGGAGGAACGCACCGCCTTCCGCCAGTTGCTGAAGATTTCCGGCATCGGCGCGCGCACCGCGCTGGCCGTACTCTCCGGCATGTCGGTGAAGGAACTGGCGCAGGCGGTGACGCTGCAGGAAGCCGGGCGCCTGACCAAGGTGCCGGGCATAGGCAAGAAGACCGCCGAACGCCTGCTGCTGGAACTGCGCGACCGCTTGCCGAAAACGCTCGCCAGCGGCGGCGAGACAAGAGTTGGCGCTGGCGACACGGCGGCCGACGCCGCCGCGGACATCATGAACGCGCTGCTGGCGCTCGGCTACAACGAACGCGAGGCGGTCTCGGCCATGAAAGCGCTGGCACCCGACGTTTCCGTCTCCGACGGCATCCGCGCCGCGCTCAAGCTGCTCTCCAAGTCCTCATGAGGCGGCGCCCGCCCGCCTCGGCTAAACTCACGGCATGAGCATCCAGACCGACAAGTTCGCCGCCGCCGCGCCCGAGCGCCTGATCTCGGCGGGCCGCGAATCGACCCAGGAAGACGTGCTGGAGCGCGCCCTACGGCCCAAGCGCCTGGCCGATTACGTCGGCCAGCAGAAGATTCGCGGCCAGCTCGAAATCTTCATCGAGGCGGCCAAGCGGCGCGCCGAATCGATGGACCACGTACTGCTGTTCGGCCCGCCGGGCCTGGGCAAGACCACGCTGGCGCACATCATCGCCCACGAGATGGGCGTCAATCTGCGCCATACCTCGGGCCCGGTGCTGGAGCGCGCCGGCGACCTCGCGGCGATGCTGACCAACCTGGAACCGCACGACGTGCTGTTCATCGACGAAATCCACCGCCTGAGTCCGGTGGTCGAGGAAATCCTCTATCCGGCGCTGGAGGATTTCCAGATCGACATCATGATCGGCGAAGGTCCCTCGGCACGCTCGGTCAAGCTCGACCTGCCGCCCTTCACCCTGATCGGCGCCACCACGCGCGCCGGGATGCTGACCAATCCGCTGCGCGACCGCTTCGGCATCGTCGCCCGGCTGGAGTTCTATACGCCGGAGGAACTCGCCCTGATCGTGCGCCGCTCGGCCCACCTGCTCAGCTGCGAAATCGTCGAGGACGGCGCGATGGAAATCGCCAAGCGTTCGCGCGGCACGCCGCGCATCTCGAACCGCCTGCTGCGCCGCGTGCGCGATTTCGCCGAGGTCAAGGCCGACGGCAGGATCACGCGCGAAGTGGCCGATGCCGCGCTGACCATGCTCGATGTCGATCACCTCGGTCTCGACGTCATGGACCGCAAGCTGCTGGGCGCCATGCTGGAGAAATTCGGCGGCGGCCCGGTCGGCGTGGACAACCTCGCTGCAGCGATCGGCGAGGCGCGCGACACCATCGAGGACGTGCTGGAACCCTACCTGATCCAGCAAGGCTATCTGCAGCGCACCCCGCGCGGCCGCGTGGCGACGGCGAGCATCTGGCGGCATTTCGGGCTAGTGAATCCGCAGGACGCAGATCGGGAATCCCTTTGGTCGAGCCCGCCGGCAGCGGGCTAGCGGGCGCCGGGTATTGCACATGTCCGCCGCTTCCGGAGCTGGCGCGAACGCTGCCCCTGGCGACAAGGTCATGGACCTCGCGGTAATCGTTCCCTGGTGGGATCACACGGAACTGCTGGAGTTCTGGGGCAGGAATCTGGAGTTGCTGGCAGCCGACGAGGTCATCTTCATCGATAACGGCAGCGACGCGGAAGGCCGCCGCGCGTTGTCCCGATTCGCCGCCGGCAACACCCGGCTGCGGCTGGTGCGCAATGAAACGAACCGGGGCTACGCAGCGGCGAACAACCAGGCCGTGGCGCTGGCGCGGTCCTCCCGCCTGCTGTTCATGAACAATGACGTGGAGTTGCTGGCGCCGCTGCCCCTGGAGCATTGGCTCGCCCTGGCTGGCGAGGGAATTGCCGGTCCGGCCGCAAGTTGCGGCAATGCCTTGGGCATGCCCTATGTCGAGGGCTGGGCCCTGTGCACCACCCGCGCCGCGATGGATCACCTGCGCGGCTGGTCGGAAGACTATGGAGTGGGCTACTGGGACGATGTCGACCTCTGCACCCGGGCCTGGCTACGCGGACTTCCGGTTTCGCCTCTGCCGGAGACCGCAAACTATTTGCGGCATTTGAAGAACGTGACCGGCGGCGACGGACGCTTGAATATTCAGGCAGTGCACGACAGGAATCTGGTCAGGTTTGCGCAGAACTTCTGCCGCTGGCGGCGCGCCGGGGTGCAGGCGCAGAAGCCCGACCACCCGCTGGGTGCGATCGAGATGCGTCATGCCGAGCAGACTGCGCAGGGCTTTCTTCAGCACGCGCAGCCCGATGCCGCACAGGCCGTGTTCGATTACCTCGCAGCACTTGCAAGCGGCATCCCGTCGGCGGCGGATCGCGGCAACGGCTCGGGTGCGAGCGGACAAGGTGCCGCCATCGCCCGCTCCGGGGCAGCGCCGCACTTCGGCATCAACCTGATTGCAAACTTCGGCAGCGGGGTCGGCCTGGGCGTGATCAGCCGCGGCATTGCCAGCCTGCTCAAGTCGCGCAAAATTCCCTTCTCGATCTTCGACGTGCCTCACGCTTGGGGCACCCCGCAAAGCGATGCGCAATTCGCCGAACACCTGGTGGCGCACCCCGATGCACTCTCTCATCCGATAAACCTCTACGTGCTGCCGACCGTATTTTTCGTGAACTTCTTCGAGAACAATCCGGTCTTCCTGGCCCGGCCGCGGCTGCACGTCGCCAATATCTGGTGGGAGGCTTCGCGCCTGCCGCCGCAATGGACGGATATGCTGTCCAGATTCGACGGCATCCTGGCCATGTCCGACTTTATCGCCGATATCTGCCGCAACAGCCTGGCAGTGACGCCGACCCTTTATGGCGAGGCCCCGCTCGGTCTGCCGACGAACGTCCGCGCCGATCGCGCGGAATTCGGGCTTCCCGTCGACGCCGTGGTTTTCGTCGCCAGCCTGGACCCGAATTCCGATCCGGAACGCAAGAATCCCGAGGCATTGATCGACGCCTTCCGTAGCGCGTTTCCGGTTGCTGATCGGCAGGTGCGGCTGGTGCTGCGCCTCAACAATGCCGCAACCACGCTGGGCCAGGCCGTCGCCCAACGCTTGCTCCAGCTCGCGGCCGGCGACGGTCGCATCGGTCTGTTGCTGGAGCCGATGCGCTACGACCAGGTGCTGTCGCTGTATGCCTGCGCTGACATCTATTTGTCCTTGCACCGCGGCGAAGGGCTTGGTTTGGGCATGCTGGAATCGATGGCGCTGGGCAAGGCCGTGATCGCCACGGGATGGTCCGGTAACCTCAGCTTCATGAACCACAGCAACAGTGCGCTGCTTCGCTATCGCTTGATTCCGGTTGCCGGCAGCTACGATTTTTTCCGCCCGGAGATGATCGGCCGCGATGCGCGCTGGGCCGATCCGGTGCTGGAAGACGCCGTGGCCTGGATGCGCCATCTGCGGCACAATCGCGATGCGCGTGACGCGCTCGGCGCACGCGCCAAAGCCAGCGCGGAGAACTACCAGCAGAAGGCCTACGGCGGGGACTGGCTCAAGGAACTCGAAGACCTTTGGCTGGCGCAACGGCATCTGCCCGCCGTCATCGAAAAGCTGTCCTACCCGGCCAGACAGGCCGCGCAACAGCCATGCCAACCGTAAGGCGCGCGCTGATCTTCGGCATCTCCGGGCAGGACGGCGCCCTGCTGGCGGCACGGCGCGCCACCACCGGCATGCCGCAGACCGTCAGCCGCATGCTGAAAGGAGAGTTGGTTTGAGTGCAACATCCCGCATCGAGATCCGCGTCTATTACGAAGACACCGATGCCGCCGGCATCGTCTATTACGCCAACTACCTGCGATTTCTCGAACGCGGCCGCACCGAGTTCCTGCGCAGCCTGGGTCACGACCAGAATGTCCTGATGCAGGAAGGCATCGCCTTCGCGGTGCGCTCGATCGCGGCCGAGTACCTGAAGCCGGCCCGGCTCGACGACCTGCTCGTCATCGAAACCAGCATCGCGTCGCTGGGCCGCGCCCAACTCAGCTTCGCCCAACGCGTCCGGCGCGACCATGAGCTGCTGCTTGATGCGAAAATACGCGTTGCCTGCATCGATCCGGCGCGCGGTCGGGCGATCCCGATGCCGCGTATCCTTCATCAACAATTGTCAGCCCTGCCGGAAACTCCGCAATGAACGTGACCCAAGACCTTTCCATCATCGAACTCGTGATCCACGCCAGCCTGGTGGTCAAGCTGGTGATGCTGCTGCTGACGCTGGTGTCGCTGACCTCGTGGTACTGGATTTTCCGCAAGGCCTTCGCGATTCGCGACGCGCGGAGCAAGACCGACAAGTTCGAACGCGACTTCTGGAGCGGCGGCGACCTCAACGCGCTGTACCAGAGCGCGATCAACAACCGCCACCAGACCGGCGCGCTGGAACGCATCTTCGAAGCCGGCTACCGCGAATTCACCAAGCTGCGCGGACAGAAACTGATCGACCCCACCGCCGTGGTCGACGGCGCGCGGCGCGCCATGCGCGCCACCTACCAGCGCGAGATCGACGACCTGGAGGCGCACCTGGCCTTTCTCGCATCGGTCGGCTCGGTCTCGCCCTACGTCGGCCTGTTCGGCACCGTATGGGGCATCATGCACGCCTTCCGCGGCCTGGCCAACATGAGCACGGCAACGCTCTCCGCCGTCGCACCGGGCATCGCCGAAGCGCTGGTAGCCACCGCCATCGGCCTCTTCGCGGCGATTCCGGCGGTAATCGCCTACAACCGCTTCGCCCACGACGTCGATCGCGTCGCCGTGCGTTTCGAGAGCTTCATGGAAGAGTTCTCCAACATCCTGCAGCGGCAAACTCGATGAGAGGCCATCGTAGCTACCAAATCGTTGCGCAAGGCGCGACGCAAATATCGTCACCCCCTTTCGGGGAAAGGGGGCCGGGGGGAAAGCTCACAAATGGTCATGAGCTTGCGCTTTCTCATTGGGGTCACCAATGAGACAGCGCAAGCTCATGAATGAAATCAACGTCGTGCCTTACATCGACGTGATGCTGGTGCTGCTGGTCATTTTCATGGTCACTGCTCCGATGATCCAGACCGGCAGCGTCGATCTGCCCAGCGTCGGCAAGAGCAGCCAGCCGCCGGTGGCGCCGCTGGAAGTCATCATCAAGGCCGACAGCTCGCTGGCGCTGCGCGACCGGGCCAGGGGCGGCGCGGAACAGGTCGTGACCCGCGCCGACCTGCCGGCCCGCCTCAGGGAGGCCCAGACGGCCAACCCGCAACAGGCGGTGCTGATCGCCGGCGATCGCAGCGTCAAGTACGAAGTCGTGCTCGGCGTGATGGACGAATTGCAACGCCAGCAGGTGGCGAAGATCGGCTTGCTGGTGCAGCCGAGACCTGCTGCGGACAAGTGAGCACTGACGCACCTATCCGGCCGCCGGCCAACAAGGCCGGCAAGCGCATTTCCATCGCGCTGGCGATCGCGGTGCATCTGCTGCTGGCCGCATTCCTGTTCTACGGCGTGCGCTGGCAGACCAAGGCCACCGACGTGGTCGAAGTCGAACTGGTGCGGGCCACGCCGGAGCCCGTTGCCGCCCCGGCCGCCGTGCCGCCAGCGCCAACTCCCGAGCCGCCGCCGGCGCCGAAAGCGGAGCCCAAGCCGGAGCCCAAGCCGCTGCCACCGCCGCCGAAACCCGACATCGCGATCAAGGAAAAGCCCAAGCCGCCGCCGAAGCCCGAACCGAAGCCCGAAGCGAAACCCCGGGTCGATCCTTTCCAGGAACAGCTCAAGCGCGAGACCGAGCAACTGACGCAGCGCAAGAACTTCGACCATGCAGCTAAGGAACTCGCGCAGAAGCAAGCCGTGCAGGCCAGCGCGGCACGCAGCAAGGCCATGGCGGATTATCTCGGCCGCATCCGGGGCAAGATTCGCGGCAACATCGTGGTACCGCCCGAGATCAAGGGCAACCCGGAAGCGATATTCGACGTCACGCAGTTGCCGAGCGGCGAAATCGTGACCGTGCGCCTCAAGCGTTCTTCCGGCCATGCGGCGCTCGACGCCGCCATCGAACGCGCCATACTCAAGTCCAACCCGCTGCCCAAGCCGCAGCAGGCAGACCTGTTCGAGCGCTCGCTGGAACTGCACTTCCGGCCGCTGGATGAGTGACGGCGGAACGCCGCGGGCCGAGGCGTTATAATCGGCTCGATGAAATTCAATCGCCTAGTACTTGCCTGCGCTGCCGGGCTGGCCTTGTGTTCCGTCACCGCCCGGGCGCAACTCACGGTCGAGATCACCGGCGCCGGCGCCAACCGCCTGCCGGTCGCCATCGCCGATTTCACCGGCGAGCGCATCGTCGCCCAGGCCCTGGCCTCGGTGGTGCGCGCCGACCTCGAACGCAGCGGACTGTTCCGCCTGATCGATGCCGGCGCTCCCCTGGCCGACAGCGCGACGCCGCCCTTCGAAGACCTCAAGACGCGCGGCGCCGACGCAGTGGTCGGCGGCAGCGTGGTTCCCGGCGCCGACGGCCGCTACGAAACCCGGGTGCGCCTGTCCGACGTGCCGAAGCAGACCGTGCTGGGCAACCCGGCCTACCTGCACAGCGGCGTCCAATTGCGGGCGACGGCCCACCGCATCGCCGATTTCATTTACGAAAAACTCACCGGCGAGCCCGGCGTGTTCTCCACGCGCATCGCCTACGTGGTCAAGAGCACCGGACGCTATGAACTGAAAATCGCCGATGCCGACGGCGCCAACGACCAGGCGGCACTGGCGTCGCGCGAGCCGATCATCTCGCCGGCATGGTCGCCCGACGGCACCAAGCTGGCCTATGTCTCCTTCGAGGCGAAGAAGCCGGTGGTCTATGTGCATGACCTTGCCAGCGGGCGGCGCCACGTCGCGGCCAACTTCAAGGGCTCGAATTCAGCGCCGGCCTGGTCGCCCGACGGCAAGCAACTGGCCGTGGTGCTGACCAAGGACGGCGGATCGCAGCTCTACCTCGTGAATGCCGACGGCAGCGGCGTGGCACGCATCGCGACGTCCTCGGGCATCGACACCGAACCGCGCTGGTCGCCCGATGCGCATTTCATCTACTTCACCTCCGATCGCGGCGGCAGCCCGCAGATCTACCGCGTCCCCAGCTCCGGCGGCCCGGCGGAACGGGTGACCTTCGAAGGCAGCTACAACGTCACTCCGCGCCCCTCGCCGGACGGCAAGAGCCTGGCCTTCATCGCCCGCAACAGCAATGGCCGCTTCCAGCTGGCGCTGATGGATCTGGCGACCAAGCAGACCCAGGTCCTGACCGACTCCGCCAAGGACGAATCGCCGAGCTTCGCCCCCAACGGCCGCATGATCCTCTATGCCACCGAAATCGGCGGGCGCGGCGTGCTGGCGGCCGTCTCCAGCGACGGCCGGGTCAAGCAAAAACTTTCCGTGCAGGCCGCCGATGTGCGGGAACCTGCCTGGGGTCCCCTGGTCCGATAAGTTTCGGCAAGCCACCCGATACCGACTTCACAAAGGAAGCCATCATGCGCACACCTCTCCTTGCTCTTCCGCTGCTCTCCGCCCTGACATTGCTGCTCGCCGCCTGCGGTTCGCAGCCGCCGGCCCCCGAACAGGCGGCGTCCGGCGTCGAATCGCGCACGCCCGGCGCGGTCTCGGTCGAAAGCGCGCCGGTGACCCAGGTCAAGCCCGAGCCCTTCGATGCCGGCAGCATTGCCGCGCTGAAGGATCCGCGCAGCCCGCTGTCGAAGCGCAGCATCTATTTCGACTACGACAGCTATGTGGTCAAGGACGAATTCCAGTCCCTGCTGACGGCCCACGGCAAGTTCCTGTCCGCCAATCAGAAAATGAAAATGCTGATCCAGGGCAATGCCGACGAACGCGGCAGCCGCGAGTACAACCTGGCGCTGGGCCAGAAGCGTGCCGAAGCGGTGAAGAAGGCGCTGGCCCTGCTCGGTGCCCGGGAAGACCAGATGGAGGCGGTCAGCCTCGGCGAGGAGAAGCCGGCCTGCACCGACTCGGGTGAAGCATGCTGGGCCAAGAATCGGCGCGGCGACATGCTCTACACGGGCGAATTCTGAACATGCGCGGCGGCCTCGCGGCACCGACGGCAAGACTGCTCGCCGCGCTGTTGCTGACAGCGGCGACGGCCTTGCCGGCGCAGGCCGGCGTGTTCGACGACGAAGAAGCGCGCAGCCGCATCGAGCAATTGCGCGAGCAACTGCGAGGCGGGGTGGACGAGCTCGGCAAGCGCGCCGACACCCTCAGTCGCAACCAGATGGACTTCTCCAACCAGGTCGAAGCCATCAAGGCCGACATTGCCAAATTGCGTGGCCAGATCGAAGTCCTGAGCTACGAACTGGAAGCCGCGCAGAAGCGCCAGAAGGATTTCTACGTCGATCTCGACAATCGCCTGAGGAAGCTGGAGCAGCCGCCCGCGGAAGCCAAGATGGAGCCTCCCAAGCCCGATCCGGCACTGGAAACCGCCGCCTACGAGGCGGCGCTGGCGAATCTCAAGAGCGGCAAGTTCAAGGAAGCGGCAGCGGCCTTCCTCGCCTTCATCAAGACCTACCCCAACAGCAGCCTCGCCGCCTCGGCCCATTACTGGGGCGGCTACGCCCACGCCCAGGCCAGGGACCATGCCGGCGCCGCCGAGCTGTTCGGCAAGTTCGCCGACGGCTGGCCCAAGGATGATCGCGCGCCGGATGCGATGGCCAGCCGCGTCGCCAGCCTCGACGCGCTCAAGGACTGGAAGGGCTCGCGAGCCGCCCTCGAACAGCTGGCCGAACGCTATCCCAACTCCGATGCCGGCAAGAAGGCCAAGCTCCGGCTGAAGAAGAAGTAGTGCCGGCCCTGACTGATAGCGACCCGCGGGCCACGCTGCGCGTCACCGAAATATTTCACTCGATCCAGGGCGAATCCAGTCGCGTCGGCTTGCCCACGGTGTTCGTGCGGCTCACCGGCTGTCCCTTGCGTTGCGTCTGGTGCGATACCGCCTATGCCTTCAGCGGCGGCGAAGCGCTGGCCAAGGACGAGATCCTGCGGCGCGTCGCCGGTTTCGGCTGCAATACGGTCTGCGTCACCGGCGGCGAACCCCTGGCGCAGAAGAACTGCCTGGCGCTACTGGCAGCCCTGTGCGATGCCGGCCATTCGGTATCGCTCGAAACCAGCGGCGCACTCGACATCGGCGGCGTCGACCCGCGCGTGGCGCGCATCGTCGATCTCAAGGCGCCCGGTTCCGGCGAGCAGGCAAAGAACCGCTGGGAAAATCTCGCCCTGCTGACGCTCCGCGACGAGTTGAAGTTCGTCCTCGCCTCGCGCGAGGACTACGACTGGGCTGTCGCGGCGTGTCGCCAGCACCAACTCTTCGCGCGTTGCGCGGTGCTGTTCTCGCCGGTGCAGGGGCAACTCGATCCGGCGCAGCTGGCGCAGTGGATACTCGACGATCGCCTGCCGCTGCGCTTCCAGCTGCAACTGCACAAAGTGCTATGGGGCAGCGCCCAGGGGCGCTGACGCGCTAGGCCGGCAACGGCGGGCAGGGCGGCCGCTTGGCAGAGATGATCCGCGTATTCACCCCGGCATAATTGAGGCCGCCGAACAGCCGCGCGTATTCGATCTTGACGCAACGATCCATCACCACGTCGAGCCCGGCGCGAGCGGCCTGGTCCGCCGCCTCCGGATTGATCACGCCGAGCTGCAGCCAGAGGCAGCGGGCGCCGATGCGGATCGCCTCGGCGGCAATCGGCATCACGTCCCCGGGTTTGCGGAAGACATCGACCAGATCGACCTTGAACGGAATCGCCGCAAGATCCGGATAGCATTGCCGGCCGAGAATTTCCGTCGCCCCCGGGTTCACCGGAACCACCGTGTAGCCGTGTTCCAGCATGTACTTGGCGGCAAAATAGCTGGGGCGGTTCCAGTTCGGCGACAGCCCGACCACGGCAATCACGCGGTTGTCCTGCAGCACCCGGCGCAGGCCGGCGACATCGTCGACAATCATGGCTACTCCTTTTGCTTACGGCCGCTGGGCCAAGTGTTCGCTTTGCGGTCGGATTATGCCACCCGGCAGCGCCGGACCGCGCGGCACCCAGTCCAGCCGCCAGTTGGCCACAGCCCATGTCCATAGTTCTGCCACGCTCGCCCCGCACAGTTCCGCCGGCGGTTGCTGGCCGAGGAATTCCAGCGCCGCGCACAGCAGCGGGCCGGGCCGCGCTTTATCCACGGCGGCGGCGCGCGTCTGCTTCGAGAGTTTTTCGCCCACCGCATTGACCGCGACCGGCAGGTGCGCATAGCGCGGCGTCGGCAATCCCAGGCATTGCTGCAGGAAGATCTGGCGCGCGGTCGAGGCCAGCAGGTCAGCGCCGCGCACGACATCGGTGATGCCGGCCTCGGCATCATCGACCACCACCGCGAGCTGGTAGGCGAACAGCCCATCGGCGCGCAGCAGGATGAAGTCGCCGGCCTCGCTGCCGAGGTCGCTGGCGACGCGGCCCTGGATCGCGTCAGCGAACTCGATGCGCGCATCGCCCACGCGCAGGCGCCAGGCGCGCGCCGTGCGCCCCGGCGGCAGGCCCGGGCGGCAGGTGCCGGGGTAGATCGCGGCGCCATCCGGCGCGATGAGCGAATCCGCCAGTTCCTTGCGGCTGCAGGCACAGGCGAAGACGCGCCCAGCCTGCTTGAGCCTCTCCAGCGCCGCCGCATAGGCCTCGGCGCGGCGGCTTTGCCAGACCACCTCGCCATCCCAGGCAAAGCCGCAGGCTTCCAGCGTGCGCAGGATATCGCCGGCGGCGGCGGCCGAACAGCGCGGCGCATCGACATCCTCCATGCGCAGCAGCCATTCGCCATGCCGCGTCCTGGCTTCCAGAAACGAACCGGTGGCGGCCACCAGCGAACCGAAGTGCAAGGGCCCGCTGGGCGAAGGCGCGAAGCGGCCGCGATAAGAAACTGTACGGGTAATCATCGGCCGGAGTGATAGCACGCCGCACGCCAAAACGGTAGCATTCCATTCACCTCAACTCGGGAGCCGCCCATGGCCACTCTGGAACTCAACAAGGACAATTTCCAACAAATCATCAACGACAACGCCAACGTGATCATAGACTTCTGGGCACCCTGGTGCGCGCCCTGCCGCGGCTTCGCGCCGACCTTCGAGGCCGTCTCCGAAAAACAGCCCGGCATCGTCTTCGCCAAGGTGAACACCGAAGAACAGCAGGAAATCGCCGGCGCCTTCAACATCCGGTCGATCCCCACGCTGATGTTCTTCCGCGACCAGATCATCATCTACTCCGAGGCCGGGGCGCTGCCCGCCAGTGCCTTCGAACAATTGATCGGACAGGCCATGGCGCTGGACATGGACACGGTACGCGCCGAAATCGCCGCCGGCCAGGCAGGAAGCAGCTAGGCCGCCGGGATATGGCGCTATGATGGCGTTTGTCATGGAAGCTCGGTGATGAATTCCATCTTTTCCCAGAAGCTCAGCGACGACGCGGAGATACGCCGCATCGAGGTCTTGTTCGACAGCCTGCCGTCGACCATCGTCGTGTCGTTGATCGGCGTCTTCCTGTGCTTTCTGGTGCTGTTCGACACCGCGGGCATGGAGCCCCTGAAGCTGTGGGTGGCCTACATGCTTTCCGTATTGGCCGTGCGCGCCTGGTTCCGCTACATGTTCGCCAAGGCCGACCGGCAGATCGAGGTGATACACCGCTGGGAATGGCTGTTTGCCTTCGGCACCTTGCTAACCGGCATAGGCTGGGGCGTGCTGTTCGGCCCCCTCTATCCGCCGCCGACGCATACGGATGCGCAAATGTTCGTGGCGCTGATGGTGGTCATCACGGCTTTCACCGGCTCGGTGTTTGTCGCCCTCTCCAACATCACGTTCTGGCTGTTCATCATCCCGACCCTGAGCCCGGCCATTTTCCATTACGCGTCCACCCTGGGCGAGCAGGCGCAATGGCCGATCACCGCGGCGGCATGCTGTATCGCGGTATTCATCATCGTGCAGCGCACGCTCTACCGCTCATCCACCGACAGCCTGCAGCGCAGCACGGAGGCGGAAATACTGCTGGCCGAACAACAGGCGATCTTCGATTCGTCGCCGATGGGAATTGCCGTGATCCGCGGCAAGCAGGTGATCAAGGGCAACCTGCGCTTCGGCGAACTGCTGGGCCGCCGCATCCAGGATCTGACCACCTCGCGCGTCGATCATCATTTCGTCAGCAAGGACGAGGCCGACCGGTTTCTGGCCGACACGGCCGCGGCTTTCGAAAAAGGCCATCTGGCGCAAGGCATGTATCGCCTGCGGCGGGCCGACGGCACGCAGTTCTGGGCCGAGCTTTCGGGACGCACCATGGCCGGCGGCACCGGCCACAGCGTCTGGATGATCGCCGACGTCACCTTGCGCGTCGCCAACGAGCGGCGCACGCACAAGCGCGACTAGCCGATGCGGAGCGGACTTCACTCCGCCCTGAATCGCCGTCCCGCCATCCGCTACGGCGAGGATCCGCAGCGGCGAGGAAAGCGTACTTTGCTTGACCGCCTTGCTGCGCAGGGGCTACATCAGAGCGTTTCTTGCTCGACCGCCTTGTAGCGCAGGTGTTTCATCAGCGCCAACTATTGACCGGCTTAGACGTTGAACAGGAAGTTCAGGTCTGAAGGCCCCGTAATTGCTCGGCATTGCGTTGGCGACTAACGCAGCATGCCCCCAAGAATGCCCCCAAACGAATTGACTGCCCCTGATTCCGTATCGGTTGCCATACCGTCAGCGGTCGGCTAGCTATTACTTCTTGGCCGCCAGTGAGTGCAGACGAAGTGGGCAACTCTCCAACTCTCCGCACGAGACTCAAATGATATTGCGGCAAACCAGAAGAGGCCTGCCATCGCTCCAAGAATCTTCCACGACCCCCATTCAAAAAAATAACAGAGTCCCGCGCCTATCAATAGTGCAATGGCAAAGTGATACTGTCGATCCGATTGCTCGGCAAGTACATCCACCTGCAATTTGATTGACTCATGCAACGAGTCGTCTAGCATTTCACTCTCCCTGGATTCAAGTTGTGACTATGCCTCTAAACCCCTACCTGAAGGGACAGTCTGCGCCAATGGCATAACAGCGTCAATCAGCACCCCGTAGCCTTCAGCATCGGTGCGATGCTCTCTTCGTTGAGTTTCAAATACGACCACGCACGCCGCGCGAGGATCAGACAGCCGCATCGCCATATCCTGCGCACGTTGCGTGAATGCTGCCTCATTCTCGTCCGGTAGCCGGTCAATGAACGTTTCGCCGCATCGCATCTGCGTCAATTCGCCTTCCTCGCCTTCCTCGGCGAATCGCTTGAGTATCACTATCAAGCGCTCATCCGTTGAACCGAATTCCTTTTCCAGACGCTCAATGCGCCGCTCCAGGTTGCTCATGGTGTGCCCTTTCCTCGTTGTTGAATTACTCGATCAATGTCTGCCCAGTTGAAATCGCTGCCCGCTGCCACAAGCCCTAGCCATTCTTCGCGCGTAATCCTTGGACGCAGTGGCCCTACCTCTATCGGCTTACTTGCTTCCGCTTGGCGCTCCAGTCGTTCTATGCGCTTTTCAATTCCGCTCGTTGCCATGTGCCCTATCTCCTTTGCTCTTTGGCTGCTTCAAGTTGTGCCAGGCGTTTCTCGATCACACCTAGCTCGTATGCCTTCACGATCTGCGACAGCATGTAGATCA
>JAUYSD010000305.1 GCA_030696505.1 Sulfuritalea sp.
CACGGCACCGTGATGGCCGAGATGCCGAGCAGGAAGGCCACCAGCGGCGCGAAGGCGACGATCATAATGCTGTCGTTGAGCGCGACTTGTGAAAGTGTAAAGAGCGGGTCGCCGTTGGTGAGCCGGCTCCAGACGAAGACCATTGCCGTACAGGGCGCCGCGGCGAGCAGGATCAGGCCGGCGATGTAGCTGTCGAGCTGGTCGGCGGGCAGCATCGGCGCGAACAGGTTGCGGATGAACAGCCAGGCCAGGAAGGCCATCGAGAAGGGCTTCACCAGCCAGTTCACGAACAGCGTCACGCCGATGCCTTTGACATGGTTCCTAACTTCATGCAGGGCGCCGAAATCCACCTTGACCAGCATCGGGATGATCATGATCCAGATCAGCAGGCCGACCGGCAGATTGACGCGCGCCACGTCGAGCTTGCCCAGCACCTGGAAGGGCGCCGGCAGCCATTGGCCGAGCGCGATGCCGACCACGATGCAGAGAAAGACCCAGACCGTCAGGTAGCGCTCGAAGCCGGACATCGCGCCGTTGCCATCCTTTCCGGCGGACTGCTTGATGGCGACTTCACATTGGGCGGACATGGCTTACTCTCCAGTGTGAATGCGCCGTGCCGCCAGCGCCGACTCTTGCGGCGTCATGCTTTCCAGCGGCAGGGCGAGGAAGGCTTCGATGCGCTGCCTGAGCGACTGATAGGCCTGCTCGAAGGCCGCGCGGCGCGCCTCCAGCGGCTCGATGTGCGCCGGGTCGGGTATGGCCCAGTGCGCCGTGGCCGGATGGCCGGGCCAGACCGGGCAGGTTTCCTGCGCCGCATTGCCGCAGACGGTGAAAATGAAATCAAGAGTTGGCGCTGACGGTACGGCGTCCGCGTTGAATTCGTCCCAGGATTTGCTGCGCGCGCCGTCGCAAGCTACGCCGTGCTTTTGCAGCGTCTCGATCGCCACCGGATTGACCACGCCGCCGGGCTTGCTGCCGGCCGAATAGGCCTCGATGCGGCCTTGGCCCAGATGCTTGAACAGCATCTCGCCGAGAATGCTGCGCGCCGAATTGCCGGTGCACAGCACCAGCACCTTGAAGGTCCTGCTCATCGTCTTGCGCTCCTCAAAGTTCGAAATCGGCATCGAAGGGCTTGATGCCTTTCACCACCGGCAGGGTCAGCGTGCGGTCCCAGTCGCTCCAACCGCCGTTGTAGACGCGCACATCCTTGTAGCCCAGGGCTTTCAGCTGCAGCCAGGCCAGGGTGGAGCGGAAGCCGTCGTGGCAGTAAGTGATGACGGTGCCGCTGCGCGGCACATCCTTGTACGTTACCGCCAGTTCGGTGAGCGACTTCCACTGCTGCGACTGGCCATCGACGCCTTGCAGGCTGACGATGTTGATGGCGCCGGGAATGTGACCGCCCTGCACCGAATGCTGGATCCGGCTGCCGTCGTACATGTCAGCCGGACGCGCGTCGAGCAGCGTGACGTTCGGCTCGCGTGCCGCGACGATGCGGCGATAGACATCGGTCCAGCCGACCATTGCGGTGGCCGACGCGGCCTTCAGCCTGACCTTGCCCGCGGCGCGCTGCGGCGTCGGCGTTTTGCTCAGTTCGTTGAAGCCGGTCCAGCCTATGGTGCCGCCGTCGAGCAGCTTGACGCGCTGCATGTCGAAGCCGTAGAGGTCGAGCAGGAACATCACGCGCGAGGCCAGGGCGGTGGAGGAATCGTCATAGACCACGACGGTCGAGTCGTCGTCGATGCCCCAGCGCCGCAGCGTGGCCTGGAAGGCGGCGCGCGTGGGAAAGCGCATGATGGGCATCTCGTCGTTGGCGCCGAGGTCGGCGAAGCGCTGTACCTGCACGGCGCCGGCAATGTGGCCGACGGTGGCGTGACGGTGCGGGTGATAGCGCACTTCGAGCACCACCAGCTTCGGATCTTTCAAGCGATTCGCAAGCCAGTCGGCATCGACCAGGAATTCGGACCTGTCGGCGGCGAAAGCGGCAGGAACGACCAGGTTCAGCACGACAGCGAGCAGCAGGGCAAACAGCTTTTTCATCAAAGTCTCCAGGTTCAATCGACGCAGCGTTCGGCACGGCCGGACATGATCTTGAGGCGCTTCACGTCGGCCTTGAATTCGGGTACGGCCCCCGTCGCCAGCGGGCTGAGCAGAGCCACGGTCCAGCCCGGCAGCTTCGCCATCCGGTAATGCATCCAGGTGCCCTCGCGACGGGCTGTCACCAGGCCGGCGGCTTTCATGACGCCCAGATGGCGCGAGATCTTGGGCTGGATCTCCTCGAGCGCGGCGGTCAGTTCGCAGACGCAAAGTTCATCGCGCGCCAGCAGCAGGGCCAGAATGCGCCGCCGCGTCGGGTCGGCCAGGGTGTCGAACAGGGCTTGGGCTTCCATCGCGGCAAATATACACGATGGCAGATATATGCGGAAGCGTATGAAAGGCTGCCGTCGATTTCTTGATTCGCGGCAGCCCGCAGCTTCAGGAAATGTCGCGCCCTTCGCCGGCCTCCTCGACCGTCCTGCCATCGCGGATGTGATAAATGCGCTTGAAGATGGGGATGATCTTCTCGTCGTGGGTGACGACGATGATCGCTGTCTGGTACTGGCTGGCCATCTGGTTGAGGATGCGCATCACGGCCAGCGCGCGCTGGCTGTCGAGCGGCGCCGTGGGTTCGTCAGCAAGGATCACCGGCGGCTGGTTGGCCAGGGCGCGCGCGATCGACACGCGCTGCTGCTCGCCGCCGGACAGTTCGCTCGGCTGCGCCTTCGCGCGATGCGCGACGTCGAGCGCCTGCAGCAGTTCCAACGCACGCGCACGCGAGACCCCGTTGGCGCGGCCGGCCAGCATCGGTAGCAGGGCCACGTTGTCGGTGACGTCGAGAAAGGGAATCAGGTAGGGCGCCTGGAAGATGAAGCCGATGCGGTCGCGCCGCAGCGCGCGCAGGTCTTTGGTTTTCCAACCGCCCTGCGCGCTGTCGTAGATCACTTCGCCGCCCAGCGTCATGCGCCCGCGCGTGGGTTCGATCACGGCGCCGAGGCACTTGAGCAGCGTGGTCTTGCCCGAACCGCTGGGACCGACCAGGCCGACCACCTCGCCCGGCGCGATGCTCATGTTGACTTCCTTCAGCGCATCGACGGCGGTATCGCCTGCGCCGTAACGCTTGCTCAAGCCTTCGATGTGGATGCCTTGGTCCATCTCAGCCCCCGATCGCTTCTGCCGGATCTACCTTGAGCGCGGCGCGGATCGCCAGCGTGCTGGCCAGCGTGCACACCAGCATGACGACGATGAAGGCGCGCAGGGCGTCGCCGCTTTCCAGCAGCACGTATTTCGGGAAAGCCGGCGCCCACAGCGTGGCGGATATCTTGCCGACGACGAAGCCGATCAGGCCGAGACCCAACGCCTGCTGCAGGATCATGCCGGCGATGCTGCTGTTGCGCGTGCCGATCAGCTTGAGCACCGCGATTTCGCGGATCTTGCCCAGGGTCATGGTGTAGATGATGAAGGCGACGATGGCGGCGCTGACGACGGTCAGAATCGCGAGGAACATGCCGATCTGTTTGGCCGAGGTGGCGATCAGCTTGGCCACCAGGATTTCTTCCATCTGCACGCGGGTGTAGGCCTGCAGATGCTTCCAGCGGCGGATCTCCTGCGCCACGGTTTCCGCCGTGCTGCCAGCGCCAACTTTCACCAGCACCGCATTGACGCTGCGATTGACGGTCTGCGCGGCATTCACGGCGTCGAGCAGGCCCGGCACGCCGGGGCGATTCAGCGCCGGGTTGGCGGCGGTGCGCGCGCGGTCGGTGATGATGGCGTCGTTGTCCTTGAGGAACTGCGCTTCCTGCGCATCCTTGAGCGGGATGAAGACCATCGGGTCGCCGCCGGAGGACACGGTACGCTGCGTGAGTCCGACCACCTCGTAGTCGTGGCGCCGGATGCGGATGCGCTCGCCGAGACGGAAGCCGGCCTTGACGTCGGCGATGGCCTCGTAATGGCCGCGCAGCAGGCGCCGCCCGGCCACCAGATAGGTCGGCTCGCCGGGCTGGCCCGGCTCGAAGCCGACCACCATGCTGCGACTCTCGCGGGCGCCATGCAGCACCTGCATGGTCAGGTAGGTGACATTGGCGGCCTGGGCCACGCCGGGCAGGCCGAGCACGCTGCGGTAGACGTCGTCCCTGATGTTCGAGGCTTCGGCGTAGGGTCCCTGCGTGTCCTTCTGCACCACCCAGATGTCGGCCCCGCTGTTGGTCAGCAATACCTGCGCGTCATCGACCATGCCGCGATAGACGCCGGCCATGGTCAGCGTGGCGCCGATCAGCAGGCCGAGGCCGATCCCGGTGAGGACGAACTTGCCCCAGGAATGCAGGATGTCGCGACCGGCGAGGCTGATCATGGCGGACTCAGGATGCGGCCAGCACGGATACCACGCGAATCCGGCTCTGTTCGCCGATTTCACGTTCGCTATGCACGATCACCCCATCGCCTTCCTTGAGGCCTTCGAGTATCTGCACCTTGCCGTCGGCGCCGCTGCTTCCCGGCTTGACCGCGACGAAGCGCAACTTGTCGCCGGCATGAACCCAGACGCCGGTCTTGCCGTCGCGCTGGCGCAGGGCAGCGCTGGGCACCACCAGGGCCTGCCGGATGCCGGGCAGGCGCAGGGTGATTTCGCTCATTTCGCCGATCGAAACATCCTTCGGCAATTCATCGAAACTCACTTGCGCGATTCGTTCCTCGGTCACGCTGTCGCTCAGCATTTCGATGCGCGCGACCTTGCCGGCCAGCACCTGGCCCGGCCGCGAGCGCAGCACGATCTCGGCCGACAGGCCGACTTGCAGGCCCGCCGAGCGCTGCTGGTCGAGGCGCAGCCTGACCCACAGGCTGTCGGCCGCCACCAGGCGCAGCACGGCCTGGCCGGCGACGACGGTGGAACCGGGCTCGGCATCGCGCGCCGTCACCACGCCGTCGGCAGGCGCCAGCAGGCGCAGGTTGGCGCGCTGTTGCCGGGCGCCTTCGCGTTCGGCATCGAGGCGCGCCAGGTCCTGGCGTGCGCCGGCCAGTGCGGCTTCGGCTGCCGTCACTTGCGCGGAGGCGGATTTCAGTTCCTGCGACTTGCCTTCGGTGACGCTGGAACTGACGAAGCCCTTCCTGCCCAGGTCGTCATAGCGACGCGCATTGGCTGCCGCCACTTCGCGCCGCGCAACGCTGTCGCTCAACTGCGCCGCCGCGGTGTCGATCGCCTTCGCCGCGCGTGCGGCGGCGGCACCGGTGGCGGACAGACGCTGATCGAGGTCGACCGGGTCCATCTCGGCCAGCAACTGGCCGGCGCTGACCGTCTCGCCGACATCGACCGCAACCCGGCGCACGCGGCCGGCGCTGGTCGGGCCGACCAGATAGCTGCGGCGCGCTTCGACCACGCCGATGCCGAACAGCGCCGGCGCAAGGTCGGCGCGCGCCACCTGCGTCACGGTGACCCGCAGCGGAGCCAGTGGCCCGCTGCGCGCCATGACCCAGACAAAGCCGGCCGCCAGCGCGATGCCGGCGAGGATGAATGCGGAACGTCGGCTGAACCGGGATTTCATCAGGGTCAGCTCCGGACTGAAGTTGCTTGGGCTGCTCGCAGCGCAAGCGCGGCGAGCGCGATCCAGAACAACGCGCGGATCGACAGGGCGCCGACGGTGCGCATTTCGTAGGCGCCGCCGGACACGACATGCGCCATGAAAGCGAGGCACACCAGAACGGTGGACACGGCCAGAAACAGCGCCAGGCGGGCGGCGCCGCGCCAGGCCGACAGCAGGGCGACGGCGGCGACGACATAGACAAAACCGGCGACGAAGTTGAACCAGAGCACGAAGGGCACGATGTTGCCCGCTGCGGCGCGCGCCTGGGCTCCGCCGAACAGGACCCGGCCGCCGCTGACGATGGTCAGGAGGCCGAAGACCAGGGCGGCGACGGCCAGCCATTGCAACATGCGATTCGGCTTCATTCGATGCTCCGGATGCCGCGGCGGTAGATGGCAAAGGCACCCGGCGCATCGGCGCGCATTTGTTTGGCCTTGCCGCTCAGCAGCGATTGCATGACCAGGCCCTGGATGCTGCCTATGAAGGCAACGACGGCCGCCGCGGTATCGACTTCGGATGCCACTTCGCCGCGAGCCTTGCCCTCTTCGATCAGGCCGCTCAGGCGCTTCCGGTAGGCACCGATCAGGGTGCGCGCCATGCGCTTGGCGGGGGTGTCCTCGGCCCGCTGCAACTCGCCGAACAGCAACCGCGGCACACCGGGATGCGCGACGACGAACTCGATATGGGTCATGAACACCGCTTCCAGCGCCTGCAGCGGCGATTGCGCGTTCTGTATGGCCTTATCCACCCGCTGCAGCAATCGCTCGGCGACCCATTCCATGACCGCCTGCCAGATCGCGTCCTTGCTCGGAAAGTGGCGGAACAGCGCACCCTGCGTGAGATTCATGTGCTGCGCAATCGCCGCGGTGGTGATGTCGCCCGGATTCTGCTCGGCCGTCAGTTCGATGACGGCTTCGACGGTGACCGCCCGCCGCTGGTCCGCCGGCAGGTTGCGCGGTCTGGGTTCGCTGTGCACCATGATTCAGTCCGATAAGATAGTAATTGGTTACTATCTTATCGGCGGCGGCGAGGTGCGTCAAGCGGGATCCGCTTACTCGGCTGGTACTTGTCGGTCTGCCCGCCGCGGCTAGGGATGCGGCTGGAACAGCTTGCCGCTGGCCACGCCGGCTACGGTCTTCAGCAGCGTCACGGTCCAGATTCCGGCCAGCAGGGCCCACGCCAGCCAGCCGAAAGCCAGCGGCGTGGTGAGCCCGGTGACTTCGCTCAAACGCTGGCTGCCGAGCGTGAAGGCGCCCAGCGGAAAGGTGAAGGCCCACCAGGTCAGGGAGAAGGGCAAGGGCGCGATCTTCCTCACCGACCAGGTGAATAGCGCCGCCAGCACCAGCCAGAAGGCGCCGAAGCCCCAGAGCAGGAACACCGCCATCAGGTAGGGCGCCTTGTCGCCGGCGAAGGGCGTGGCGGCCACCAGATTCAACACACTGACCACAGTCACGCCCAGCGGCGCCAGGTTGATCCAGAAGGTCGGCGCCATCGTCGGCGGCAGGCGCTTGTGTACGTAGAAGCGGTGGAAGGCCAGTGCCAGCAATGCCATGTACATGAAAATGCCGGAGCCCAGGCCGATCGCGTTGATGGTCAGTGCCAGATCGCGCAGGGCTTCGGGCTGGATCGCCAGCAGCGGCGCGCCGGCCACCGGTATCAGCACCAGGGCCACCGGCGGCATGAAGATGCCGGGCGTGATGTGGTCGAGATTGACGTGCTCGCCCTGGAAGATCGAAATCAGCACCGCCAGCGTCAGGGAAAACAGCAGCGTGACGCCAAGCCACCAGGCCACCAGCGCCGCCGCATCGTGGCCGCCGAAGGCGCGCAGCTGCGCCGCCAGCACAAGAATGGCGATGGCATAGGCCGGATAAAAGTTGGCCGCCACCGGATGGCGGAAGCTGGCCACCACCGCCGGCCAGGCCATGACCCAGCGCAGCAGCCAGGGCACGCTGATCAGCGCGAACAGCATCAGGTTGAACCAGTGCAGCGCCCAGGCCAGCCCCGCCAGCGCGGGCACCTGATGCGAGAAATGCAGGCTGGTCAGGGCGAAGGCGCCGGTGCCCATCACGGCCGCCGGCCAGCCGGGGGCGAAGGTCTTGACGATCAGCGGAAAATTTACAGGCAGGGGCGGATTGGCGGCAGTCATGGCTATGAAATATTGAGAGGTTGGGCGCAGCCGTGATTCGGATCGTCGAGTTCGATCTGGATCGTCGGATGCGTGATGTGAAAGTGATGGTGCAAATCGTGGCTGATTTTTTCGAGGAAGGCATCGCCCGGGTGTCCGCCGGGCATGACCAAGTGCGCCGTCAGTGCAATTTCGGTGGTGCTCATGGCCCAGACATGCAGATCATGCACGCCTTTGACTCCGGGCAGGGCGCGCAGCAGCGCATCGACTTCGGCGAGGGCGACGCTTTCCGGCACGCCGTCGAACAGCAGGTGTAACGACCCCCGGAACAGACCCCAGGTGCCGGCGATGATCACCAGCGCGATCGCCATGCTGGTCACCGGATCGAGCCAGGCCCAGCCGGTCCATAGATAGAGCGCGCCGGCAGCCACCACGCCGAGCGAGACCAGGGCATCGGCGGCCATGTGCAGGAAGGCGCCGCGAATATTCATGTCGGCTTGGCTGCCCGCCATGAACAGCGCGGCGGTGGCGCCATTGACCAGCACACCGACCGCGGCGACGACCATGATGGTGGTGCCGTCGGTCGGGTGCGGCGCCTGCAGGCGATGGCCGGCTTCCCACAGCAGCGAACCCATGGCCACCAGCAACAGCACGGCATTGGCGAACGCGGCAAGAATCGAGGCACGCTGCCAGCCATAGGTGTGACGGTGGTCGGGCAAGCGGCCCGCTGCCAGTGCGGCCCCCCAGGCCAGCACCAGCCCGGCGACATCCGACAGGTTGTGGCCGGCATCGGCCAGCAGCGCGAGGGAGCTCACCCGCCAGCCGTAGAAAGCCTCGATCGCCACAAAGGCGATGTTCAACGCGATGCCAATGGCAAAGGCCCGGCTGAAGCTGGCCGGGCCGTGGTGGTGCGTATGCTCGCTCATCGGGCGGCGCAACCCGCCGTGGCTTGCGGCACGCCGTCGATTACTTGAAGAAGCCGCGAGCCTTCATGCGCTCGCAACCGTTGTAGCGCGGCGCCGGCAGGGTCACACCCTTCTCCTTGGCTCGGACTTCCATGGCCTGGTGATGTTCGTTCTGCAGGACCTTGCATTCGTCGTAGGTCTTGGCGCTGCGCATCTTGCCGCTATGCGCCGCGCGCTCCTGGGCATCCATCAGCGCCCAGCCGGGCGTGTTGTCCTGGTCGAAATTGAAGCGCATGCCCATGCCGCCGCCCGGACCCATGCCCGGACCACCGCCCGGCTGGGCGGCCACCGGTGCTGCAAGCGATGCCCCGAGAATTGCCAGAAACGCTATCTGCGTGAACTTGGTTCTCATGATGATTTCCTTTCTGCTTGATTGGTGGAAAAGGGTCAATTTCTATTCGACCTAGGTATCAGATTAGACTGATCTGCTCAAAATCCAAATGGGGAATGGTGAGATTTTGTGACCTGCGGGAGGCAAGCGATCAAGCCTCACCGACCTCCACAACCAGCTTTCGGCCTTGACCCGCGTCGGCACATCGCGACCATGGACTATCTTGCCACAGAGCACCACGCCGGGCGCGCTCATGTCGCCATGGCGCATGATCTGCCGCAGATCTCCGACTTTTTCCAGCGCGACCTCGACGCCTTTGGCCTGTACGGCTTCAGCGATGGGTTCAGCATGTTCTGGCATTGGCACCGCCGGCGCCAAGGACTTTAAAGCACTTCATGATGCTCTCCGAAATTCAACAACAGAAATTTTCCCCCGGCGATCGGCGTGCGGCAAGAGTCGGCGCCGGCGACACGGCGGACACCCCACGAAACAGCGCTGAGATG
>JAUYSD010000373.1 GCA_030696505.1 Sulfuritalea sp.
TCCCGGGCAATGGCATCGACACCGCCACGCACAACACGGTCATCGTCACCGGCAGCGGGGAGTATCTGGCCGTGCTGCTGGGCGTCAGCGCCAGCGCCATCACGGCGCTGGATTTCCAGATGTCCGGGGTGTGATCGCGGAGCGAGGTCCGCTGCGGGTTCGCGAGTGGCGGCAAGCGGTCGGCAGCGGGCAGGAAATACGCAATATTCATCGCAGGGCCACCAGGCTCGGCGCCATGCGCCAGGGCGCGAAAATTCCAAAGTCAGAGCTGGCGACACGGCGGCGGGTGGTGGCCGACGCATATCCTGGTTGTCAGGAAGTCCTCGCGGTCGCGGTATTGAAGGCCAGCAGCAGCTCGCAGCCCTGCGCCGCAAGATAGTCGCCGGTGGCCAGTTGCGTGGTTAAGCGCCCCTTAAGCGCAAGCGGGCATACTGATTGTCGTCAACCCACAGGAGGCATTCAAATGTCCCGATCCCCGAACTTCGCCAGGAGACTGGTCGCGGTCATTGGCGGCGTGTTGCTCGTCGTCGCAAGCGTGGCTTTCATCACCATTCCCTATTCGCTCGGCGCTCATCCCAGGGAAGCCCTCGCGATGGGAGCAAACCAGCCTTATTTCCATGCCAGCTGATTCGCGCCAAGGCTAGAATCGCAGCCAACCCATGCTGCCGGAATCCCTGAAACGCTACGCCTGGCTGTCCATCGCGGCGGCGCTGGCCACCATACTGCTGAAAGGCGTGGCGTGGCGGCTGACCGGCTCGGTCGGGCTGTTGTCGGATGCCATCGAGTCCTTCGTAAACCTTGCCGGGGCGCTCATGGCGCTCTGGATGTTGACGGTGGCGGCGTTGCCGGCGGATGAGGATCATCCTCATGGCCACGGCAAGGCGGAGTATTTCTCCAGCGCCTTCGAGGGCTTTCTGATCCTGCTGGCGGCCCTCAGTATTGCTTATACGGCGGTTGCGCGCCTGCTGAGTCCCCAGCCGCTGGAAGCGGTCGGTATCGGGTTGGCGGTGTCGATGGCCGCCTCCGTCATCAATTTCGCCACGGCCCGCGTCCTGATGCGAGTCGGGCGCGAACACCACTCGATCACGCTCGAGGCCGACGCTCATCACCTGATGACCGACGTGTGGACCTCCGCCGGGGTCATTGCGGGTGTTGGCCTGGTCTGGCTGAGCGGTTGGCTCTGGCTCGATCCGGTGATTGCGCTACTGGTTGCCGCGAACATCGTCTGGACCGGCTGGCAACTTATGGGACGTTCCGCCGCCGGCCTGATGGATGCGGCGCTGCCAATCGAAACGCTGGAACAGATCGAGGCGCTGCTGGCCGGCTACCGTCGCCAGGGTCTGGACTTTCACGCCCTGCGCACGCGTCAGGCCGGCAGCCGCGCTTTCATCACCCTGCATGTGCTGGTGCCGGGAAACTGGACGGTGCAGCAGGGGCACGACTGGGCGGAGCGCATCGAAGCGGACATCTGCGGCGTACTGCACAACGCGCATGTCACCACGCATCTGGAGCCCATCGAAGATCCGCTGTCCATGAAAGACCAGGCGCTCGACCGACCGCCATCCTGAAGCTTGATTCGGCGCGACGGCGCCGGTGCGCAAGTATCAGCCGACGGTGACCGGAATCTTGCCGATCTTCGCCTGCCATTCCTTCGGCCCGGTGATGTGCACCGACGTGCCCAGCGAATCGACGGCGACCGTGACCGGCATGTCCTTGACGTCGAATTCGTAGATGGCTTCCATGCCGAGGTCGGCGAAGCCGACGACCTTGGCCGACTGGATCGCCTTGGCCACCAGGTAGGCGGCGCCGCCGACAGCCATCAGGTAGGCCGACCGGTTGTCCTTGATCGCCTCGATCGCCGCGGGGCCGCGCTCGGACTTGCCGATCATCGAGATCAGGCCGGTCTGCTCCAGCATCATGCGGGTGAACTTGTCCATCCGCGTCGCCGTGGTGGGGCCGGCGGGGCCGACCACTTCGTCCCTCACCGGATCGACCGGGCCGACGTAATAGATGACGCGGTTGGTGAAGTCGACCGGCAGCTTTTCGCCCTTGGCCAGCATGTCCGCGATGCGTTTGTGCGCGGCGTCGCGGCCGGTCAGCATCTTGCCGTTCAAGAGCAGCTTTTGTCCCGGCTTCCAGGCCGCGACCTGGGCCTTGGTGAGGCTGTTCAGATCGACTCGGGTGGCGCTGGCGGCGTCGGCCTGCCAGGTCACCTTGGGCCAGTCTTCGAGGCTGGGCGGCTGCAGCTTGGCCGGGCCGGAGCCATCGAGGTGGAAGTGGCAATGGCGCGTCGCGGCGCAGTTGGGGATCAGCGCCACGGGCAGGTTGGCGGCGTGCGTCGGGTAGTCGAGCACCTTGACGTCGAGCACGGTGGTGAGGCCGCCGAGGCCCTGGGCGCCGATGCCCAGCGCATTGATTTTCTCGTGCAGTTCGAGGCGCAGTTCCTCGGCTCTGGTGAGTTTGTCACCCCGGGCGCCGCGGGCTTTCAGTTCATGGATGTCGACCGGCGCCATGATCGCTTCCTTGGCCAGCAGCATGGCCTTTTCCGGCGTGCCGCCGATGCCGACTCCCAGGATGCCGGGCGGGCACCAGCCGGCGCCCATGGTCGGTATCGTCTTGAGTATCCATTCCACCAGATCGTCGGAAGGATTCAGCATGGCGAACTTGGCCTTGGCCTCCGAGCCGCCGCCCTTGGCCGCGCAGATCACTTCGACGTGGTCGCCGGGAACGATTTCGTAATGCACCACGGCCGGGGTGTTGTCCTTGGTGTTCTTGCGCGCGCCGGCGGGGTCGGCCAGCACCGATGCGCGCAGCGGATTGTCGGCGTTGCCGTAGGCGCGGCGCACGCCCTCGTTGACCATCTCTTGCACCGAGAGTTTGGCATCCCAGCGCACATCCATGCCGACCTTGAGGAACACCAGCGCGATCCCGGTGTCCTGGCAGATCGGGCGATGGCCCTCGGCCGACATGCGGCTGTTGGTCAGGATCTGGGCAATGGCGTCCTTGGCCGCGGGCGATTCCTCGCGCTCGTAGGCTTCGCCCAGCGCCGTGATGTAGTCGAGCGGGTGGTAGTAGCTGATGAACTGGAAGGCGTCGGCGATGGACTGGACGAAATCGTCCTGGCGGATGGTGGTCATGGCGGCTCCGTGGTCTGTGTTCAGTGTTTTCCGACCGACAGGGTCTGCATCATGATCTTGTCGGTGTAGGCGATGGCGATCGCCGACAGCAGGAAGGAAACGTGGATGGCGATCTGGGCGATGATGACGCGGTCTTCGGTATGCCCGGCGTTGATGAAGGTGCGCAGCAGGTGGATCGAGGAAATGCTGATCAGGGCCACGGCCAGCTTGACCTTGAGCACTCCGGCGTTGACATGGGACAGCCATTCGGGCTGGTCGGGGTGGCCTTCGAGGTCGAGCCGCGAGACGAAGGTCTCGTAGCCGCCGATGATGACCATGATCAGCAGGTTGGCGATCATGACCACGTCGATCAGGCCGAGGACGATCAGCATCACCTCGTTCTCGTTGAGGCTGCCGGCCTTGGTCACCAGTAGCGCCAGTTCGTGCATGAACTGGTACACATAGACGCCCTGGGCGATGATCAGCCCCAGATACAGGGGCGCCTGCAGCCAGCGGCTCCAGAAGATGAAAAACTCCATGGGTTTGATGATCTGGTTCATAGGGGCGGGCAAGGTTGGTGCGGGGCAGCAATATTACCTCAGGAGCCGGGCCGCAATGCCGGACGGGCAGCGTAAGTCGCATGTAAGGCTCTTTCGCTTTAATATGTAAGCACTTAAAATCTATGGCTGCGACAAGCAGCAGAGCCGGTCGGCAGCAGCGTTGTCTTCCAAAAGCGAATACCAGCATGACCGCCTGACCCCAGGTACGGTCAGCTTGGCGGAAATTCTTTTCATCCGGATTCCATCCGGCTACATGCGAGAGGAGAGGTGTCAATGTCCAGCATCGAATCAAATGTCACGGAAAGTCGTGTATTTCCCCCGTCGGACGCTGTGGTCAAGAAGGCCACCATTTCCGGGATGGCGGCCTACGAGGCGCTGTGCAAGGAAGCCGAGCAGGACTACGCCGGCTTCTGGGCGCGACTGGCGCGCGAGCATGTGACCTGGAAGCAGCCTTTCACCAAATCGCTGGACGAATCCAAGGCACCTTTTTACGAGTGGTTTGCCGATGGCAAGCTGAACGTTTCCTACAACTGCCTCGACCGCAACATCGAGGCCGGTCTGGGCGACAAGGTCGCGATCATTTTTGAAGCCGACGGCGGCGAAGTCACCAAGGTGACCTACAAGGATTTGCTGACCCGCGTCGCCAGATTCGCCAATGCGCTGAAGGCCCATGACATCAAGAAGGGCGATCGCGTCCTGATCTACATGCCGATGTCGATCGAAGGCGTGGTGGCGATGCAGGCCTGCGCCCGTATCGGCGCGATCCACTCGGTGGTGTTCGGCGGCTTCTCCGCCAAGAGCGTG
>JAUYSD010000024.1 GCA_030696505.1 Sulfuritalea sp.
CCCGCGGCACCATCCAGGACGAGTTGCTAAAGATCGTGCAGGCCACGCACCAGACCGTGTTCATGATCACCCACGACGTCGACGAAGCGATCCTGCTCGCCGACAAGATCCTGCTGATGAGCAACGGTCCGCACGCCAAGATCGCCGAAATCGTCGAAGTCACCAGGCCGCGCGACCGCACCCGCGCCGGCATACACCCCGATCCGCAGTACTACCTGATCCGCAATCATCTGGTGGATTTCCTGGTCAATCGCTCGAAGACCTATGCCGGCGTCGAAGCCGAAATATTCCACGACGCGAAGAACCCGCCCGTGGTCCGCCCCGGTCTGGACGGCGGGCGCGCGCCGGTGCTGACGCTGGCGAGCGACAAGTCCGCCGCCCCATTGAAGCAAGCCATCAATCACTGACAGGAGAGCACCATGAACCGCAACGACGTTACCGAGCTGATCATCGAAGCCAAGATCAAGAAAGGCCTCAAGTGGGAAGACGTGGCCAGGAAAATCGGCCTCTCGAAGGAATGGGTCACCGCCGGCTGCCTCGGCCAGATGACCTTCGACAAGAAGCAGGCGACGACACTGGGCAAAATATTCGGCCTGCCGCCGGAAGCCGTGGCGCTGCTGCAGGTGGTGCCCTACAAAGGCTCGCTGCCGACCGCCGTGCCGAACGATCCGCTGATCTACCGCTTTTACGAGCTGATCAACGTCTACGGCACCACCTTCAAGGAACTGATCCACGAGGAATTCGGCGACGGCATCATGAGCGCGATCGACTTCAAGATGGACTTGAAGCGCGAACCCAACCCGGCCGGCGACCGGGTGAACATCGTCATGTCTGGCAAGTTCCTGCCCTACAAGACCTACTGAGCGGGCTCCGCCGGCGACGGGGCAAAGCGCCGCCGGAACGCGGAGCCTGTTTCCTGATCGCGGCCCCGGCTCGGGACTTGAATCCGCGCATACCGGCCGCATCTACAGTAGCAGCCGACGCTGGAGGTATCGCCATGAATGTCCTGTTCAACAACCCGCTGCTCTACGTGATCGATTATCCGGGGCATGACGCGCTGGAGATTCTGGACAAGCGCAATGGACGGATGGGATTGTTGCGCGGCGCGACGGCCGACCGCATGCGCGGCGAATTCACGCAGTTCCTGAGGCAGGAACACGATCAGGAAGAATTCGAAGACTTCATTGATTCCTACGAGGCCATCCTCGACCAACCGGTTTCGCGCCACTGATTTTGCTGCGGGCAGGTCCATGCCAGCGGCACGACGCTTTTGGGACGGGCGAAGCTACTGCACCACCCCCAGGCGGCCGTTGTGGCTGCCCATGTACCAGTAGCGCCCCGCCGCATCGACGATCGCCTTGCGGATGCCGACGTTCTGCGAGGGCAGCGCGACGACGCGAAACTGCTCGCGCGCCGGATCGAACACCGACACCGTGTCGGTATCGATGCCGTTGATCCAGACGCGGCCCGCGGCATCTGCGGTGACGGCATAGGGGCGTTCGCCGCCGGCCCTGGGCAGTTCCCAGGTCTTGACGATGCGCCTGGCCTGCGGATCGACCCGGGCCAGCCGGCCATTGCCGTAATAGGCAACCCACAGGCTGCCGTCGGGCCCGGCGGCGATGCGTCGCGGCGCCGAGCCCCTGCCGGTCGGGAGTTCGCCGCTCTTGCCGCTGGCCGGGTCGATCCAGCCCAGCGCATCGGCGCCGAGACGGCAGACCCAGACCACGCCCTGGCGGTCGATCGCCAGCCCGTAGGGATTGCCGCTCATCGGGAATTCGTCGATGCGCCCGCTGGCGCGATCCAATCGCCCGACACGCTGGCCGCCCTGCACCGTGAACCACAGCTTGCCGGCGGCATCGAGCACGATGGTATGCGGGTCGCCGCCGCCGGGCACGCGGTATTCGGCCACCTTGCCGCTTTTCGGATCGAGGCGGCCGATGGTGCCGTTGCCGTTGCCGGTGTACCAGACCATGCCCGTCTCGTCGACCACCAGCCCGTGCGGCCGCGCGCCAGCCGGCAGTTCCCACTCGGTGAAACGCTCGCGCGCCGGCTCGAAGCGCGCGATGCGGTTGCCGTTCATCACGGCGATGTAGATGTTGCCGTCCGGCCCCGGCGCCGGATCGCGCGCGAAGCGCGGCGTCGGCACTGCCCATTCGCGGACCTGCCCGCCAATCTGCGGCAGCGCGCCGGGCAGGACTCCGTAGTTGGAACCGCCGGCCAGCGCAGCGCCGGTCGCGGTCAGGAGGGCAACGGCGAAGGCCGGGACGGCGGCGGAAACGAAGAAGAAGGCCATGATTTCTCTCCGGTTTGAATCCCAAGCGAATTCGACAGCCACCTATTCAAATCGTTCGCGGCGGGTCCCCGCGCGCGGGGAAGTGGCCAGTCAGTCGCTGCGCGGACGGTTCAGGTACTTCTCCAGGCTGTCGATCCTGTCGATCAGCGTCCTCGATATGTCCCTGATCCTGCTGCTGCGCAGCGCGTGATCCTGCTCGGCTTTGAGGCTTACGTAGGTATCGTGCAGCTGCTTGTGCGGCTCGCCCAGGTCGATGAATTCCGGCACGGAACCGAGAATGCCCTCGGCCTCGATCAGCCATTTGCCGAAATCGCAGCGGGTGTGATCCTCGATGACGCAAGGCGCCTGCTGATGCGTGACCTCGGATACCCACAGGGTATGCGAGCGCCTGGCGTTGAGCAAGGTATCGAGAGCTTTCAGGCGTTCCTGGTGGCCGATTTGAACCATGTTGTTCCTCGTGACAAGTGGCAGAGCGAATGCATCTGGTCGCATCCCTCGGGGTTATCGGCGACAGCCCGCCCGATACGGCATTCACGCCGCGGCGGTCGCCCCATGATTCCACCAGGACTGCCCGGCCATTTTACAAGAATCGGCGCGGCACCAACGGTGGCAATGCCCACCGAGCGCAGCTCAGCGCGCGGGCAGCATGCCCCGGTCGACGACGAAGCGGATGATTTCCGCCAGGCCCTGGCCGCTCTTCATGTTGGAGAACACGAAGGGCCGCGCGCCGCGCATTTTTTTCGCGTCGCACTCCATGACTTCGAGCGAAGCGCCGACCATCGGCGCCAGGTCGATCTTGTTGATCACCAGCAGATCCGACTTGGTAATGCCCGGCCCGCCCTTGCGCGGAATCTTGTCGCCGGCCGCGACATCGATCACATACAGCGTCAAGTCGGACAGTTCGGGGCTGAAGGTCGCGGCGAGGTTGTCGCCGCCGCTCTCGATGAAAATCAGGTCCAGCCCTTCGAAGCGCCGGTTGAGGCGATCGACGGCTTCGAGGTTGATCGAGGCATCCTCGCGGATCGCCGTGTGCGGGCAGCCGCCGGTCTCGACGCCGATGATGCGTTCCGGCGCCAGGGCTTCGTTGCGCACGAGAAACTGGGCGTCCTCTTCCGTATAGATGTCGTTGGTCACCACGGCAATGTTGTAGCGCTCGCGCAGGGCCTGGCACAGCGCCAGGGTCAGCGCGGTCTTGCCGGAACCGACGGGGCCGCCGATGCCCACTCTCAATGCCTGTTTCATGAGCGGAAGATCCTCGTGTATTGGGTTTCGTGATTGCAGCAGGCGATGGCGAAGCCCGGCGCGAAATTGGAATAGTCGGCCGGATCCAGCGTCAGCGCGCGCTCGACCACGGCGGGCAGGCGGCGGCCGATTTCCTGCAGCAGGCGCTGGCCGGCGGCCTGGCCCAGCGGCACGGCCTTCAGCGCCGCCATGGTCTGGTTCTCGGCCCAGCTCCAGAGCCAGGCGGTGAGCGCGTCACGCGGCGGGATTTGCCAGGCCGCGGCGGCGCAGCTCCAGGCCTGCATAAGAGTTGACGCTGGCGATGCGGCGATGGCAGCGAGCAGGGGCGGCGGAAAGTCGCCCAGCTCGTGCAGCAGGCGCTGCATCGAGTAACCCATCTGCAGCGTCTCGGCGCGCAGCTCCGCGCTTTCGCGCGTCGCCAGATATTCGGCATCCAGTTCGCGCACCGTCTCGCCGGCGCCAACTTGCCACGCCTCCAGCATGCGCAGCAGCAGCGGCGCCTCGTAGCGGCCGAGATTCCATTCGAGCTGGTCGCCGATCCAGCGCAGCGCGCTCGCTTCGTCCTGCACGATGCCGGCCTCGACCGCCCATTCGAGCCCCTGAGAATAGCTGTAGGCGCCGACCGGCAGTGCCGGGCTGGCGAGTTGCAACAACCGGACCAGGGCAAGGCTCATGTGGCGCGGCCGAAGTGATCGTGAATTTTTGCGCCACTGCCCTCGCCGTCGGCGCTGTGGCCGTGTCCGCCATGGGAACCATAGGCACCGCTCTCGGGCTCGAATGGCGCCTCGATTTCGGCGAGCTTGATGCCGAGGCCGCGCAGCATCTCGCCGAGCACATGGTCGGCGGCGAAACGCAGCCGGCCCGGCAACAGGTGCACCGCCACGTGCCGGTTGCCGAGATGGTAGGCCGCCCTGGCAAGCAGCAGCGGATCGCCGCTCACCGCTTCCATCAGCGACTCGGATGCCGCGACCACTTCGACCACGCGGCCATCGCTGGCCAGCAGTCGGTCGCCGCCACGCAGCACCGTGCCGCGGTCGAGGAACAGCCCGCACTCTTCGCCCGACATCAGGCGCGTGCGCAGGCGACTCTTGCAGCGCGAATCGAAGGGCAGCACCAGCTTTTCCGTCGCCGCCGCATTGCCGGCCGCGAATTCCTCAATCAGCAGCATGTTCAGAACAGGAAGTAGCGTTGCGTCATCGGCAGCACCTGAGCCGGCTCGCAGACCAGCAGCTCGCCGTCGGCGCGCACGGCATAGGTTTCGCTATCGACCTCGATCACCGGCGTCGCGCTGTTGTGCAGCATGTCGGCCTTGGTCACCTTGCGGCAGTTCTTCACCGGCTCCAGGCGCTTGCTCAACCCGAGCGCCAGCACCGCCGGATTCTGCAGCGCGGCCTGGGAGACGAAGGTGATCGAGGTTTTCAGCGCGCGGCCGTATGCGCCGAACATCGGCCGGTAATGCACCGGCTGCGGCGTCGGGATCGAAGCATTGGGGTCGCCCATCGCGGCCGCCGCGATCATGCCGCCCTTGAGGATCAAACTCGGCTTGACGCCGAAGAAGGCCGGCTTCCACAGCACCAGGTCGGCCAGCTTGCCGGGCTCGATCGAGCCGACGACATGACTGATGCCGTGGGTGATCGCAGGGTTGATGGTGTACTTGGCGATGTAGCGCCGCACGCGCATGTTGTCGTTGCGTGCCGTGTCTTCCTTCAGCGCGCCGCGCTGCAGCTTCATCTTGTGCGCGGTCTGCCAGGTGCGGATCAGCACCTCGCCGACGCGGCCCATGGCCTGCGAGTCGGAGGACATCATGGAGAAGGCGCCGAGGTCGTGCAGGATGTCCTCGGCGGCGATGGTTTCGCGGCGGATGCGCGACTCGGCGAAGGCGACGTCCTCGGCAATCGCCGGATCGAGATGGTGGCAGACCATCAGCATGTCGAGGTGCTCGTCGATGGTGTTCACCGTGTAAGGCATGGTGGGGTTGGTCGACGAGGGCAGCACATTGGGCAAGGCAACCGCCTTGATGATGTCCGGCGCGTGGCCGCCGCCGGCGCCCTCGGTGTGGAAGGTGTGGATCGTGCGGCCCTTGAAGGCGGCCAGCGTGGTCTCGACGAATCCCGATTCGTTCAGCGTATCGGTGTGGATCGCCACCTGCACGTCCATCGCGTCGGCCACCGAGAGGCAATTGTCGATCGCGGCCGGCGTGGTGCCCCAGTCCTCGTGCAGCTTCAAACCCATGGCGCCGGCGGCAACCTGCTCGGCGAGCGGTCCCGGCAGCGAGGCATTGCCCTTGCCGAGGAAACCCAGGTTCATCGGGAAGGCCTCGGCCGCGGCGAGCATGGAATGGATGTGCCAGGGCCCCGGCGTGCAGGTGGTGGCAAACGTCCCGGTGGCCGGCCCGGTGCCGCCGCCGAGCATGGTGGTGACGCCGGACATCAGCGCCTCCTCGATCTGCTGCGGGCAGATGAAATGGATGTGCGCATCGATGCCGCCGGCGGTGAGGATCATGCCTTCGCCGGCGATGATCTCGGTGCCGGCGCCAATCGCGATCGTGACCCCCGGTTGCACGTCGGGGTTGCCGGCCTTGCCGATGGCCAGGATCATGCCGCCCTTGAGTCCGACGTCGGCCTTGACGATACCGGCAACCGCATCAATGATCAGCGCGTTGGTGATCACCGTGTCGGCCACGTCCTGCGCCAGCCTCTGGCCCTGGCCCATGCCGTCGCGGATCACCTTGCCGCCGCCGAACTTCACTTCCTCGCCGTGGATGGTGTAGTCCTTTTCCACTTCGATCCAGAGTTCGGTGTCGGCAAGTCTGACGCGGTCGCCGGTGGTCGGGCCGAACATCTCGGCATAGGCTTGTCGGGTGATTTTCATTTCGGTTGCTCCATTGGGCTGCGCGCGCCAAAGGTGGTGGGGGACCGCCGCTGCTCGTGTCCTCCGAGCCTGGCTGCGCCAGACTCGCCCACGGTTTGCCCTGCATGGCAAACCGGCTTCGGCAGCGCGGAGCAGTGCTCCGCGAAACCCTGCCTACGCCCCCCTTTACTTACCGGAATCGGATACCCGTCATCCCCGGCGGGATGCGCTTTTGCTTTGCGACCGAAAATCCGCGACGGCGTCACCCGCTCGGGACGGTGGGGTGCTCTGCAAAGCGAAGTAAAGAAGGAGGCGCCGGCCGAAGGCCGGTGCCGGGTGACATGAGCGGCGCAGAGCACCCCGCCGTCCCGAGCGCGCACCAGTCTGGACACATCAAGGGGTTTCATTTCAAAGCCCCCTGCACCCGGCCCTGGAATCCATACACCTTGCGCTCGCCAGCGTAGTCAACCAACTCCACGGTACGCGCCTGACCCGGCTCGAAGCGCACTGCCGTACCCGCCGCAATGTTGAGTCGCATGCCGCGCGCGGCGGCGCGATCGAAGGCCAGCGCCTCGTTGGTCTCGAAGAAGTGGTAGTGCGAGCCGACCTGAATCGGGCGGTCGCCGGTGTTGGCGACTTCGACGGTCAGCGTGCGGCGGCCGGCATTGAGTTCGATTTCGCCGGCTTCGATGTTCATTTCGCCTGGAATCATGACTCCTCCCGCCGAGCCGTCTCAAGGGAGGAGTCCGCCCCCTCGGGGGGCAGCGAGCTGATTCTGCGAGCGTGGGGGCTCATCTTGGTCTCCTAGACGATGGGGTTGTGCACGGTGACGAGCTTGGTGCCGTCGGGAAAGGTCGCCTCGACCTGAATATCGGGGATCATCTCCGGCACGCCTTCCATGACCTCGTCGCGGCGTAGCAGCGTCGTGCCGTAGCTCATCAACTCGGCGACGGTCCGGCCATCGCGCGCACCTTCGAGGATGGCGGCCGTGATGAAGGCCACCGCTTCCGGATAATTGAGCTTGAGGCCGCGCCCCTTGCGGCGTTCGGCGAGCAGCGCGGCGGTGAAGATCAGCAGCTTGTCTTTTTCGCGTGGCGTAAGTTCCATGCGGACTCCTTCCTAGGTGTTCCAGATACGCGGCACGGCGGCCTCGCAGCCGATGATTGCCGGCCGCAAATGTTGCCAGAGAGCGACGAACCATGCTCGCGCAGCCTGCGCGGAATGGCCGAGATAGCGGCCGACGAAAAGTTGCGGCAGGGCCGATACGCCACACTGCGCGCCGCAGCGTGCGTCCGTTTCGTTCGAGCTGACGGAACGACAGGCGCGCAGGATTTCCGGCGCGATCTCGCGCCCCGCCACCAGCACCGTGCTGCAGACGCTGAAGCCGGCGAGGCCGATCGGCGAATGCAGCAGGGGCGAACCGCCTTCGATCACGCCGCGCTCGCGCCACAGCAGTTTGCCGGCGAGGCAGATGTCCGTACCGAGATGCAGCCTGCCGCGTTCGAAAGCCTCGCCGCTGGCGCGGCGGCCGAGGCAGAGGGTTTCGACGCCGATGTAGCGCGCGCCCTCCTCCAGGTCCACCGTGGTGCGCATGCGCGCCTGCGCGCCGTCGAAAACGATGCTCTCCTGCGGCAGCCATTCCGCCGTGGCGCCAGCGCCAACTTTCAGGCGCACGGCCTGCTCCGCCCAGGGCCCGGCCGAGCGATACCATTTGCCGGCTCCCGGCGTGGTGAGCAGGGCCTGCGCCCCGGCGCCGACCCCGCTATCGATCTGCAGCCGGTCGCCGCCGGCGATGCCGGCCGGCGGATGCAGCACGATCGCATGGCACAGGCCGGGCCCTTCGGGATAGAGCGCCTTCTGCACGCGCAACGGACCGCGATGCTCGCGGCGCACCAGCAGGGTGGACTCTTCGCGCCGCTCGAAGCCGAGATCGAGCGAGGCCTGCCAGCAGGGTGTGATCGGGTCCGCAGGATGCATCGGCGAATCATAGCGCCGCATTACACCGCGAGCATGTCCCGCACACCGTCGGCCTCCATGTTTCCGCCTGCGCCGCGCGAAATGATTTCGCCGCGCTCCATGACCAGGTACTGGTCGGCCAGGCTCGCCGCGAAATCGTAGTACTGCTCGACCAGCAGGATGGCCATGTTGCCCTCGGCCGCCAGGCTGCGGATGGCGCGCTCGATGTCCTTGATGATCGAGGGCTGGATGCCTTCGGTCGGCTCGTCGAGGATCAGCAGACGGGGCCCTGCGGCCAACGCGCGACCGATCGCGAGCTGCTGCTGCTGGCCGCCGGAGAGGTCGCCGCCGCGACGCCTGAGCATCTGCTTCAAGACCGGGAACATCTCGAAGATCCGCTCCGGAATCGGCGTCCCGCCGGGCCGCGTGGCCAGCCCCATTTGCAGGTTTTCCAGCACCGTCAGGCGCGGAAAAATCTCGCGCCCCTGCGGCACGTAGCCGATACCGGCCTGCACGCGCTGGTGCGAAGCGGCGCGCGTGAGGTCATGGCCGTCGAAGGCAATGCTGCCGCTGCGCGAAGGCACCAGGCCCATCAGTACCTTGAGCAGCGTGGTCTTGCCGACGCCATTCCTGCCGAGCAGCGTCGTCACCTTGCCGATCGGTGCGGAAAACGAAAGGTCGCGCAGGATGTGACTGCCGCTGTAGTACTGGTTGAGTTTGTCGACTTTGAGCATGATTTGTTGGCCCGCCTTCGGCTCAGCGCCCCAGATACACTTCGATCACGCGCTGGTCGTTCTGCACCGTGGCGAGGTCGCCTTCGGCCAGCACCGAGCCTTCGTGCAACACCGTGACCATGCCGCCGAGCTGAGCGATGAAGGCCATGTCGTGCTCGACCACGACCAGGGAATGCTTGCCGGCCAGCGACTTGAACAACTCGCCGGTGCGCGCGGTCTCTTCGTCGGTCATGCCGGCCACGGGTTCGTCGAGCAGCAAGAGCTTGGGGTCCTGCATCAGCAGCATGCCGATTTCCAGCCACTGCTTCTGGCCGTGCGAGAGCAGGCCGGACTGGCGTTCGGCCTCATGGTCGAGGCGGATCAGGCGCAGGGTGTCGGCGATCTTGTCGCGCGTATCGTCGTCGAGCCAGGCGAACAGGCTGGTACGCGCGCGCTTGTCCATTTTCATCGACAGTTCGAGATTCTCGAACACCGTCAGGTTCTCGAATATGGTCGGCTTCTGGAACTTGCGGCCGATGCCCAGGTGGGCGATCTCGGGCTCCGTCATGCGGCGCACGTCGATGTTCTGGTCGAACATCACCTTGCCGCGATCGGCCCGCGTCTTGCCGGTGATGACGTCCATCATGGTGGTCTTGCCGGCGCCGTTGGGGCCGATGATGCAGCGCAGCTCGCCTTCCTCGATGTCGAGCGAGAGTTCGTTCAGGGCGCGGAAGCCGTCGAAGCTGACCGTCACCTCATGCAGCAGCAGGATGCTGGGCTGACTCATGTCGTCGCTCCCTGCTTTTGCTTTTCGCGCAGCTTGCGCCACAACCCGACCACGCCGTCCGGCAGCCACAGCGTGACGCCGACGAACAGGGCGCCGAGAAAGAACAGCCAGTATTCGGGGAAGGCGACGGTGAAGAAGCTCTTTGCCAGGTTCACGATGAAGGCGCCGAGCACCGGACCGATCAAGGTAGCGCGACCGCCGACCGCGACCCAGATGGCGATCTCGATCGAGTTGGCCGGCGACATCTCGCCCGGGTTGATGATGCCGACCTGCGGCACGTAGAGCGCGCCGGCGATGCCGCACAAAAGCGCCGACAGGGTCCAGATGAAGAGCTTGTAGTAGAGCGGGTTATAGCCGATGAACATGACGCGCGATTCGGCGTCGCGGATCGCCGCCAGCACCCGGCCGAGCTTCGATGTCACCAGATAGCGGCCGAGTACCAGCGTCGCCAGCAGCATCGCTGCGGTCAGCGCGAACAGGGCGACGCGGGTTTCCGGCGCGGTGATGCTATAGCCGAGGATACGCTTGAAGTCGGTGAAGCCATTGTTACCGCCAAAGCCGGTTTCGTTGCGGAAGAAGAACAGCATCGCGGCGAAGACCAGGGCCTGCGTGATAATGGAAAAGTACACGCCCTTGATGCGCGAGCGGAAGGCGAAGAAGCCGAAGATCAGCGCCACCAGCGCCGGCACGGTAAGCACCAGGAACAGCACCCAGAGGATGGAGTCCGAGCCGGTCCAGTACCAGGGCAGCGCCTTCCAGTCGAGGAAGACCATGAAGTCGGGCAGGTCCGACTGGTAGGAACCGTCGCGGCCGATCTGGCGCATCAGGTACATGCCGAAAGCGTAGCCGCCGAGCGCGAAAAACAGGCCGTGGCCGAGCGAGAGGATGCCCGTGTAACCCCAGATCAGATCCATCGCCACGGCGACGATGGCGTAGCACATGATCTTGCCGACCAGGGTGATGGCGTAGGCCGAGACATGGAAGGGATGATCCGCCGGCAGCAGCAGATGCAGCGATGGCAGCAAGATCAGCGTGATCGCCGCGGCGACGGCGATGGCGATCCAGCCCTGCTTCGGCGTGGCGCTGAAAAAGCGGACGATGAAGGGGGCGCGGGTCATCTCCGTGACCCAGCCATTCGCGACGAATGAACCGCCGTGTTCGTTGGCCGGCGGCGGAAGCCAAGGACAGCAGGTATCCGACTCCGTCCATGTCCTCCGTCGCGGGCTGCGCCCGCTCCTCCCCCTTTACTTCCCGGAGTCGGATACCTGCCATCCTTGGCGGGATATGCTCTTGCCGTGCGATCGCCGCACTGCGAAGGCGTCACCAGATCGGGAGGGTGGGGCGTTCTGCGCAGCGAAGTAAAGAAGGAGTCGGCGCCCGCAGGGCG
>JAUYSD010000164.1 GCA_030696505.1 Sulfuritalea sp.
CAATTGGCTGCTGCGCAAGCGCAAGCAGATCCAAACCATCTCATCATCCTTCGATGAATTGTTGGCAGCACTCGCTTCGGTGAGCGGAATTCTTGTTTTCGACGGCTGCAAGCTCGGGGCCGCACGTATCAATTACAACGCCGATTCGAATCATATGATTTCACATGCAGAGATGGCGATCATCGAGCGCATCCTGTCGGTTTCGCCCTTGTACGCGCAGTGACGTCGCATCGGGGTGCACAGCTCTGCCGCTTGGGTCAGCCATTACAGCCGCACGGTTTCCGCGCCGCAGATAATGCCGGTCTGCGGCAACTCGTCAAGAGTTGGCGCTGGCGACGCGGCGCTGCGCGGCGCTTCGGCCGGCAAGGCGGCGGCGACGGGCTGCCAGGCGCGCACCAGTTCCAGCCTGCCGTCATGGTGCTCGACGACGGCGGTGCAGCTATCGACCCAGTCGCCGCAATTGACATAGACCGTGCCGTCGACTGGACGGATCGCCGCGCTGTGGATGTGGCCGCAGATCACGCCGTCCAGGCCGCGCTCGCGCACGGCGTGGATCAGCGCATCCTCGAAGTCGAAGACGAAGGAAACGGCGCGCTTGACGCGGGTCTTGGCGTAGCCGGCCAGCGACCAGTAACCGGGGCGGCGCAACAGGCGGCGCAGGCGCGAGAGCCAGGCATTCACGCGCACCAGCAGGTTGTAGCCGACGTCGCCGAGCACTGCCAGCCAGCGGTGATAGCGCGTCACCTGGTCGAACTCGTCGCCGTGCAGCAGCAGGTAGCGGCGGCCGTCGGCGGCGACGTGGATGTGTTCGCAGCGCACCAGGATGTCGCCGAAGGAAACGCCGTCGTATTCGCGCATGGCCTCGTCGTGGTTGCCGGGAATCAGCATCACCTGCTCGCCGCGGCGGGCGCGGCGCAGGATCTTCTGCACCACGGTGTTCTGCGCCGGGGTCCAGTGGATGCCGCGGTTCATGGCCCAGAAGTCGATGATGTCGCCGAGCAGGAACAGGTTCTCGCTCTCGTAGTCGCGCAGGAAGTCGAGCAGGCGCTCGGCCTGGCAGCCGCGGGTGCCGAGATGGACGTCGGAGATAAAAATGGAGCGGACCTTCATGGTTCGGCGATGAAGCGGTAGGTCGCTTCCCCGGCCACTGGCGGCAGCGGCTGCGCGATGGCCTCGCGCAGCGCGGCCAGCAGTTGCTCGTGGATGCGCTCCCAGTCGAGTGCGGCGACGCTGCGGGGCGCCGCCGTGGCTGCGCGGCGGCGGGCGCCGGGTCGCGTCACGAGGTCGAGCGCGGCGCGCACGAACTGGTCGCTGGCGCCGGGTTCGGCCAGCATGCCGTTGTCGCCGTGGCGTATCAGTTCGGCGGCGGCCGCCATGCGGTAGGCCACCACCGGCAGGCCGCTGGCCAGCGCTTCGAGGGTGACGTTGCCCCAGGTGTCGGTCATGCTCGGAAACAGGAACAGGTCGGCCGACGCATAGTGCGCGGCGAGGTCTTCGCCGTGGCGCATGCCGGCATGGATGTAATCGGGATGCTCCCGCAGCAGCCGCGCCCGCGCCGGCCCGTCGCCGACCAGCAGCAGGCGCGACGTGGGAGCATGGCGGCGAATCGCGGCGAAGCTGCTGAGCACCAGCGGCAGATTCTTTTCCGGCGCCAGGCGGCCGACATGAGCCACCACCAGATCCTGGTCGCCGACCTGCCAGGCGGCGCGCAGGGCGGCGCTGCGGCGCGCCGGATTGAACAGGGCGGTATCGACGCCGCGGGCGACCATGCGGAGGTTGCGGTAGCCGCGGCGCTGCAGATCGAGGCCGAGCCGGCGCGAGGGCACCAGGGTCATGCGGCTGCGGTTGTGCAGGCGCTGCAGATGCTCGGCAATCAGGTCTTCCAGCCAGGCCAGGCCGTAATGCCGGCTGTAGCTGTGGAAATTGGTATGGAATTCCGAGACCACCGGGATGCCGAGTTCGCGCGCCGCGGCGATCGCCGAGCTGCCCAGCGGGCCTTCGGTGACGACCTGGACCACGTCCGGGCGCTCGGCGCGCCAACTGCGGCGCAACAGGCGCTGCGCCGGCAGGCCGAACTTGAGGCCGGCATAACCGGGAATCGGCAGGCCGCGCACCAGCGTCGTGGTCAGCCCCGGTGCGGCGGGTGGCGCGTCGCCGGCGTGCTGGCGCGGCCGCGTCAGGCTGACGCGATGGCCGCGTGCCAGCAGGCCCTGCACCATGCGGCCCAGCGTCATGGCCACGCCATTGACTTCCGGCGGGTAGGTTTCGGTGACCACGGCAATGTGGATCGGCGCGGTCATATTCACGCCACCAACACCAGCGACCAGGTCGCCAGGACATTGATCAGCGCGATCAGTACCGCCGCGCTGCCGATGTCCTTGGCGCGTTTGGAGAGCCGGTGCCGATCCAGCGAAATGCGGTCGATGGCGGCTTCGACCGCCGAATTCAGCAGTTCGACGACGAGCACGACGAGCACGCTGCCGATCATCAGCGCCTTGCCGAAGCCGGGCACCGACATGAACAGTGCAAGCGGGATCAGCAGCGCCGCCAGCAGGCTTTCCTGGCGGAAGGCGTCTTCGTTGCGATAGGCCGCGCGCAGCCCCGACAGGGAGTAGCTGAAGGCGTTCCAGATGCGGCGCAAACCGGTTTGGCCCTTGAACGGGCTTTCCTCGATGGCGGGTTCCGTATTCATCGGCCGGTGGACACCGGCTGCTGGCAGTCGAGGGCGAGCGGCGCGCGCAGCAGTTGGCGATACAGCGCGGCGAGCCGGGCGCCCTGTGCCGTGGCATCCCACTCGCGGGCGAAGGCGATGCCCTCGCCACCCATGACGGCCAGCTGGGCCGGACGTCCGAGCAGCGCCGCCAGTTGCTCGGCAAAGGCCTCGGGCGTGTCGGCGGCGGCGACCGCGCCGCGTTGGGGCAGGATGATTTCGGCCGCGCCCAGGGCTGGAATGGCCAGTACCGGCAGGCCGACCGCCATGGCTTCGAGCAGCACCAGGCCCTGAGTTTCGGTAAGCGAGGCGAAGGTGAACACGTCGGCGGCGGCGTAGCAGTCGCGCAGGCCGCCCTCGCGCGGCAGGTAGCCGACGAAACGCACGTGGTCCGCGATCCCCAGCGCCGCCGCCTGGCGGCGCAATGCCGGCAATGCCGGTCCTTCGCCGGCAATCACCAGCATCAGTGCGGGCCGCTGGCGGCGTGCGACGGCCAGCATTTCGAGCAGGAAGCCGATGTTCTTCTCGTGCGCGGCGCGACCGACGTAGAGCGCAATTTCGCATTCCGGCCCTATGCCCCAGGTCTGGCGAAAGCGCTTGCCGTCGCCGCGCAGGAACTGGGATTCCGGCAATCCGGTGGGAATCACATGCAGCGGCGCGGCAACGCCATAGTCGCGCAGGGTGGCGGCCATCGCTTGCGAGGGCACGACGATGGCATCGAGCGCAGCGCACTGATGGCGGGCCAGGCAGCGCGCCGCGTAACGCAGCGCGCTGCGCGGCAGGAAGCGGATGTAATGGAACAGGTATTCCTCGAAGTGCGTGTGATAGCTCGCGATGCACGGAATGCCGCGCGCCCTGGCCAGGCGCAGTCCGGCGTAGTGCGCGGCGAAGGGGGTCTGCACATGCACCAGGTCGACGTCGCAATAGTTGGCGCTTGCCGGCCCGCGAAGCGGAATCCCCGGCAGACAGAGTCCGAGACGGCGATCGAGTTGCGCGAGGTGGCTCCAGCGCATGAGGCGGTCTTCCGGGTCCAGCGGCACGGCGCGCGACGGCAGGCGCTGAATGTCCTCATCGGCATCGGCTTCGCTATTGGTCCCCGGATAGTCGGGCGCCACGATGGTGACACGCACGCCGAGGCGCGCCAGGGTGGTATGGAAGGTCTGGATCGAGGTGGAGACCCCGTTGATGCGCGGAAAATAGACGTCGCTGATCATCAGCACGTGCATGCGGCGGCTTTCGCGCGCTGTTGCGAAAATCCCGCCTGCATTCATGCCGCCGGCTTGACGAAGTGGCGCATGTAACGCGGGTTCATGCGCGACATCGGCAACAGCAGGAGCAGATCGGCGGTGTTGAAGTCAGGATCCCAGGCCGGTTCGCCGCAGATCCAGGCGCCGACGCGCAAATAGCCCTTGATCAGCGGCGGCACCAGCGCCGGCTGACCGTTGGCGAGCCGTTCGAAGGGCAGGCCGTGCTGCGGAAACACGCGATATTCCGCCGGCGCCATGTAATCGGGTGCGATCTGGCTGAACAGGTTGGCGGCATTGTGGCCGCCGTCGACCATGCCGATCGAGGCGCAGCCGATCAGGTAGTCGTAGTTGTTGCTCACCATGTAGTTGGCCAGACCGGCCCAGAGCAGGGTGATCACCGCGCCGCTGCGATGCTCGGGGTGGATGCAGGAGCGGCCGACTTCCACCATGCGGCCGCGCAGGTTCTGCAGCCGGTTGATGTGGAACTCGTTCTCCGAGTAGTAGTTGCCGATCCGGCGCGCCGCCGTCGGCGACAGGATGCGGTAGGTGCCGACGATGCGGTCGGCCTGGCTTTCGCGCACGATCAGGTGTTCGCAGAACGCGTCGTAGTGATCGATGTCGTGGTGGGGCAGGCGCGAGTGGATGCGGGCGCCGAGTTCCTCGACGAATACCTTGTAGCGCAGGCGCTGCGCCTCGCGGACTTCCTCTTCGCTGCGCGCCAGCGCAACGCGGTAGCCAACCTTCTGTGCGGTGGCGGCGGTTTCGATCAGATGCTCTTGCATGGCGTTCTCCTTTTTTCTCTCGGGTTCGCCTGCATTTTCGAAACTCCGCGTTACCGCCTGATTGCCGCTGTGTTACGGAGAGGTTGCGCGCCTCTCGGCATGCGCCAGCGCAGCGGCGACCGCTTGGTGGGCGCGGTGCGCAAGATGGCGGCGATCGGCCAGCGGCGGGGCGAAGCTGGCCGCCAGCGCGACGCGGGCCGTCAGTCCGCGCGCTTCGAGGACTGTCGTCAGGCAGGCCAGCAGGCTGATGTCGTCGATGTAGGCCGGCGCCGCGGAACGCAGGCCATCGGCCCCGTGGTAACTGAGCGCGAGCGCGTAGAGCGGCACTGCGGCGTCGATCGCACTCTGAAACAGGGCGGCGTGGAAAGGCAGCAGTCGGTCGCCGGCGGTGGTGGTGCCTTCCGGAAACACCACCAGGCGCGTGCCGGCGTCCAATGCCACCTGCATGTGGCGCCGGGTGTCGTGCGCCGCCTTGCGGCTGCCGCGTTCGATGAACACGGTGTCGTTGCGGCGGCTGAGCCAGCCGATCAGCGGCCATTGCGCGATATCGCTCTTGGCGACGAAGCCCGACGGCAGCAGGGTGTTGAGGACGAAGATATCGATGAAGGAAACGTGGTTGCAGACCAGCAGGCCGTTCTCGATGCGGTCCAGGCCGCCGCCAGCCGCTTCGATGCGGATGCCGAGCAGCGCCAGCAGTCGCCGCGACCAGGCGCGTTTCAGGCGTTGCCGCACGGCGCTGCCGGCCAGGGGAAACAGCAGGCCGGCCTGGAGTGCGGCGGAGACCAGATGCAGCCCGATCAGCAACAGGCGCAGGCTGGAAAACAGGGGAAAGGGCCGCATCGGCCGAGGATAGGATGGCCCCGTTACAGGAGCATGACTTCCAGGCGCAGGGAAACAATTTCCCTTCAGGCTGAAACGATTTCACGGCGCTGTAACATTCGCTGCCTAGACTGCGGGCTTCCATTTCGCAAGCACAAAGGAGTCTATTAATGAAATCCCTGAAAATTGCTGCTGTTGTTGCCGCTGCTTTTGCCTCGGCATCGGTGTATGCCCAGGCCCTGATCAAGATCGACGGCTCCTCGACCGTGTTCCCCGTGACCGAGGCGGTGGCCGAGGATTTCCAGAAGGCCAAGAAGGGCAGCGTCCGCGTCACCGTGGGCATTTCCGGCACCGGCGGTGGCTTCAAGAAGTTCTGCCGCGGCGAGACCGACATCTCCGACGCCTCGCGCCCGATTCTGAAGAAGGAAATGGAAGCCTGCGCGGCTGCCGGCATCAAATACATCGAATTGCCGGTGGCCTTCGACGCATTGACGGTCGTGGTGAATCCGAAGAACAGCTTCATCAGCCAGCTCACGGTCGCCGAACTCAAGAAGATGTGGGAGCCGGCCGCCCAGGGCAAGGTGATGAAATGGAAGGACGTCAACCCGGTCTGGCCCGATGCGCCGCTCAAGCTCTTCGGCCCCGGCGCCGATTCCGGCACCTTCGATTACTTTACCGAAGCCATCAACGGCAAGTCGAAGTCCAGCCGCGGCGACTTCACCGCCTCGGAAGACGACAACGTGCTGGTGCAGGGCGTCTCGCGCGACAACAATGCGCTGGGCTTCTTCGGCTTCGCTTACTACGACGAGAACAAGGGCAAGCTGAAGGCGGTGCAGATCGTCAATCCCAAGGGCAAGGCCGTGACGCCCTCGATCGATGCCGTAATGGCCGGCGAATACGAGCCGCTGGCGCGCCCGATCTTCATCTACGTCAGCGCCAAGTCCATGGATCGCCCCGAGATCAAGGAATTCGTCGAGTTCTACCTCAAGCACGGCGCCAAGCTGGCCAAGGAAGTCAAGTACGTGCCGCTGGGCGATGCCGACTACAAGCATGCGCTGGACAACTTCAGCAAGAAGAAGACCGGCACGGGCTTCGGCGGCGAGGCCGAGGTCGGCGTCAAGGTGGCCGACCTGCTGAAGCGCAATCCCAAGGAGTAAGCTTCCGCACCCGGTCTGGGCGGACGTTGCCGGCAAGGTGGCGTCCGCCTTGATCGATGCGCGCCTTTATAATCGCGCACAGCCCTGAATCGACTCACCCCGGAATCCAGTAATGACTGCCAGCGCCTCCCTGCCTACCCGTCTGCTGCCGTCCGCGTCGCTAGGCAATGGCGTCAGCGACCGGCTGCGCAAGAAGGCCTCGCGTCACGTCAAGGAGCGCATCATCGAGTCGCTGCTGTTCAGCGCCGCGGCCTTCTCGGTGTTCGTTACGGTGGCCATCGTGTACGTGCTGGTCAAGGAATCCTGGGTGTTCTTTCAGGTCGTGCCGCTGTCGGATTTTCTCTTCGACACGCAATGGACACCGCTGTTCGACGACGCCCACTACGGCATCATGGTGCTGCTCTCGGGCACCCTGACCAGTTCCGGCGTGGCCCTGTTGGTGGCGATTCCGCTGGGCACCATCATCGCGATCTACCTGTCCGAATTCGCCGGCTTCAAGGTGCGCGAAATCGCCAAGCCTTTCCTCGAACTGCTGGGCGGCGTGCCGACCATCGTCTATGGCTACTTCGCGCTGACTTTCCTGACGCCGATCCTGCAGAAGATCTATCCCGACCTGCCGGGCTTCAACCTGCTCTCGGCCGGCCTCGTCATGGGCATCATGATCATTCCCTACGTCGCCTCGCTCTCCGAAGATGCGATGCGCGCGGTGCCGATGGCGCTGCGCGAAGGCTCCTACGCGATGGGCGCGACGCGGCTGCAGACGGCGCTGTGGGTGGTGACGCCGGCGGCGACCTCGGGCATCGCCTCGGCCTATATCCTCGGCATTTCGCGCGCGGTGGGCGAGACCATGATTCTCGCCGTGGCGGCCGGGATGCAGCCCAACCTGACCTTCAACCCGACCGAGCCGGGCGCGACCATCACCTCCTACATCGTGCAGGTGGCGCTGGGTGACCTGCCGCACGGTTCGATCGGCTATCAGACCATCTTCGCCGCCGGCCTCACGCTGCTGCTGATGACCTTGGCCTTCAACCTGCTCGGCTACTGGCTGCGCAAGCGCTTCCGCGAGGTGTATTGAAATGGTCAACGCTGCCGATCCCAACGCCATTCGCGCCGTGCGCGCGATCATCGCGCGGGCCAAGCGCTGGGATCTGTTTTTTTCCCTGCTCGGCATTCTGTCGCTGATGGTCGGCGTGCTGACCTTCTGCGTGCTCTTCCTCGACATGGCGATTCAGGGCGTACCGCGCCTGGATCTGGATTTCTTCACATCCTTCCCCTCGCGCCGCGCGGCAAACGCCGGCATCCTCTCAGCCTGGGTCGGCACCGTGTTGGTGATGGCGGTGACAGCGCTGGCCGCCGTGCCGCTGGGCGTGGCCGCCGGCGTCTATCTGGAGGAATATGCACCGAAGAACTGGATCACCGACATCATCGAAATCAACATCAGCAACCTGGCCGGCATCCCGTCCATCGTCTATGGCCTGCTGGCCCTCGGCCTGTTCGTGTATTACTTCGGCTTCGGCCAGAGCATACTTTCCGCCGGCCTGACGCTGGCGCTGTTGATCCTGCCGGTGATCATCGTCGCCACGAGAGAAGCCATCCGCGCCATTCCGCAGTCGATCCACGAAGGTTCCTACGCCTGCGGCGCGACCACCTGGCAGACGGTGCGCGATCACATCCTGCCGTATTCCTCGGCCGGGATACTCACCGGCGTGATCATCGGCATGGCGCGCGCCATTGGCGAGACGGCACCGATCATCACCATCGGCGCGCTGACCTTCATCGCCTTCCTGCCCACGGCGCCCTTCAGCGGTGAGCCGCCGGCCGGCCTGTTCGACTGGATCTTCGCCCCTTTCACGGTGATGCCGATCCAGATGTTCAACTGGACCTCGCGGCCCGAGGCGGCCTTCACGGTCAATGCCGCGGCGGCCGGCTTCGTCCTCGTCTTCATGACCCTGGCCATGAACGGCCTGGCCATCTACGTGCGCTATCGTCTGCGCAAGAACATCAAGTGGTAAATACCATGCAAATACCTACCGGATACGAGGCGGGCGTCGAGGGCGCCGTGCTCAAGGCCGACGTGCGCGAACTGGACTTCTATTACGGCGCCTTCCATGCGCTGAAACGGGTCTCGATGCCGATCCACGACCACATGGTCACCTCGCTGATCGGCCCCTCCGGTTGCGGCAAGTCGACGCTGCTGCGCTGCTTCAATCGCATGCACGACCTGTATCCGGGCAACCGCTATGCCGGCGGCGGCATCGTGCTCTACCCGGACAACACCAACCTGCTGGACCCCGGCGTCGATCCCATCGAAGTGCGCATGCGCATCAGCATGGTGTTCCAGAAGCCCAACCCCTTCCCCAAGTCGATCTACGAGAACGTCGCCTACAGCCTGCGCGTGCGCGGCATGCGCAACAAGAACGAACTCGACGACCGCGTCGAATCGGCGCTGAAGGGCGCCGCGCTGTGGAACGAAGTCAGCAACCGGCTCAAGGAACTCGGCGCCAATCTTTCCGGCGGCCAGCAGCAGCGCCTGTGCATCGCGCGCGCCCTGGCCTCCGACCCCGAGATCATCCTGTTCGACGAGCCGACCTCGGCGCTGGACCCGATCGCCACCGCGAGCATCGAGGAGCTGATTATCGAACTGAAGGAAAAGGTCACCATCCTCATCGTCACCCACAACATGCAGCAGGCCGCGCGCATCTCCGATTTCACCGCCTACATGTACCTCGGCGAGATGGTCGAATTCGGCGTCACCGACCAGTTGTTCATCAAGCCGCAGAAAAAGGCGACCGAGGACTACATCACGGGACGGTTCGGCTAAGGCGTGTTTTCGACGCGAGGTCCGCGATAGTCGGCGCTGGTAACACGGCGATTCAACGGCAAGCCGCGACGATAGGCGGCACCACCGGTGCCGGCAGCGGCGCAGCGGGCGACAGCGACTCCAGGAAGGCCACCAGGTCTGAACTTTCCTCCTCGCTCAAATGCAGCGGCTTCAGAATCCGTTCGCCGTCGGCATGCAGGCGGTCCTCGTCGAGTTCGGAGTAGTGCCGCACCACTTCGCGCAGCGTGGCGAGGCTGCCGTTGTGCATGTAGGGTGCGGTGAGCGTGAGGTTGCGCAGGCTGGGCACCTTGAACTCGCCGAAGTTGCGATGCTCGGGCCGGAGGAATTTCGTTCCCGTCGCGTTGTTGCGCGTCGCGTCGTCGTTGTAGGCGCCGAGCAGGTTGTAAGGGTTGGCCAGCAGGCGCTTGATGCCGCCCTGGCGCCCGGGATCGACACCGTTTGGCTTGATGAAGAAAGGCATGCCGATGTCGCCGAATTCGCCGTTGCTGAACAGCGGCCCAGCGTGGCAGGTGGCGCATTGGCCGCGGCCGACGAAGATGCGCAGGCCGCGCTGCGCCGCCGCGGGGTAGGCCGCGGCCGTCTGCGCATCGCCGCGCTGCAGCGCATCGCGAAATTCGTCGAAGGGCGTGGCCGGCGAGCCCCGCGTTTCCTGCCAGGCGGCGATGGCCTTGGCGACATTCACCAGCAGTTCCGGGTCGCCGGCGTCGGGCCGTTTGCCGAAGGCCCCGGCGTAGTGGCAATCGAGAGTCGACTTGCTGCGCAGCACCCGTGCTACGCGTGAGGCCTTGCCGCCCATTTCGCGCGGATCGAGGATGGGGCGCAGGCTCGCCGACCACAGGTTGTCGTGGCCGCCGTCCCAGCCGAACCAGCGCTGATGGCGTACGTTGAGCAGGCCGGGCGTGTTGCGCGTGCCGGTCACCAGCCCGCGTGCGACGGTGCGGCCGTCCTGAAAGCCGCGTGCCGGGTCGTGGCAGGATGCGCAGGCGACGCGCCGGTTGGCCGACAGGCGCGGCTCGAAGAATAGTGCGTAGCCGAGTCGGATCGCGGAGGCATTGCCCGAGACGCGATTGCCGGGGTCCGCCATCCATGGCAGAGGCCATGGCCCGTGGGCGGCGATGCGGCTGAGTTCGGCGGCGGTGAATTCCGGCTTGTCCGCGCCGGCGCACGCCGTGGCTGCAAGGGCGAGCAGGGCGGCGAGACCCAGGCGCTTCAGCAAGGGTTCAATCGACCTGCACGTCATGGCTGAGCCGCAGGTTCTCCTTGCCGGCCAGCACCTCGAAACTCAACTGCCAGTGACCGGCCATGTGCAACATCATGCCTTCGACGCGGAAGCGCCCGCCACTCAAGGGCGTGATCGCCGGCCGGTAGTTCATGCCGTGGCGGTGCTCGGGCATCGTCGCATCGGCCTTGTGCAGGCGTGCCGCGGAAACACCATCCTTGTCGCACAGTTGCACTTCCAGTGCGAAATGCTGCGCCATCGGCAGGCGACCGGCGCCGCTCGCCAGCCGGTAGGCGAGCAGCAGATCGCCCTTCCTCACCACAGTGCCGTCCGCCGCATCGGGCGGACAGGCGGCATGCACGGCGGCGGACAGGCCAAGGATCGACGCCGCCAGCACGCCGCGCCAGCAATCACCGTTACCTGCCCGCGAAGCGGAAATGTAGGTACGCAGAGCGCGCCAGCGCCAACCCACCATGGGATACCGCTGTGCATTACTCTTCACGGCTGCTTCGCCATCATCGAGGCGAACAGGGTTTCGCCATTGCGCCAGCCGATGCGCTCGGCGACGTCGCGTGGCAGGTCGGCCAGCCAGGCGCGCGACCAGTCGGCGTGCTCGGCGATGTAGTGCCAGCGCTCGGGCGTGAAGGTGTCGGTGCCGACCAGGAAGCGGTCGGGAAATTCGAGGAAGGCCTCGCGCCACTCGGGATCGATCTTGCCGTCGTTGGCGTGATCATTGCGAAAGGCCAGGTCGGCGTGAAGCCGGCGATGTTTTTTCAGCATCGCGCGCACCGCCTCGGGCCGGTCGAAGCCGGAATGCGCCCAGAGGATGCGCGCCTCGGGGTCCTGCACCAGCACCCGCTCGATCGCGTCGCTGTCGCCGTGCAGGTGCAGCCAGAGCTGGTACTGTTTCGCCAATTGCACCGTACGCCGCACCACCGGCAGGTCGGCGTCGCTGCCATAGACGTGGAACTCGCCGATCGCCGCGTAGCGATAGCGTTTGAGGCGGTCTTCGAGATGGGGAATCACCGTCTCGTCGCGCACCCAGGTCGAAATCTCGCCGCGCTTGCGGTAGGGGCGCAAGGAGGGCACGACAAGGTCGGGCGCCTCGGCATGGAGCTTCTGCGTGCCCTCGTCGCTGGAACTCGACACCATCGCCCGCCTGAGTCCGGCTTTGCGCAGGATGGCGATGGCCGCCTTGGGCGGCGTGCTCTCCCAAGCGTCATGGCTGTAATGTACGTGGGCGTCGAAGATCGGCATTTTTGGTTCGGCCGCGGTGCTCGGCTGCGCCAACAGGATGCCCGTCAGTGCTGCGCCTGCCAGGTACATCAGCCGTGTCCGCGTCGTCTCGGGGATTCTGATCTGAGCTTGCATGGTTCACTCCTGAAGGAAACGCTGGAATGATTGAAAGCTCAACGATACCACTGCGGTTCGGCGTCGGCGACGCCGATGCTGCCACCCGGCTTTGCTTCAGCGTTCCGTATCGGGCAGGGTGACGGAGCTTGTCGGCATCCGGCGGAAGGCGCTCGCCGCGATCTCGGAGGCCAGCGGTCGCGCAACCCGGATCATGACGTTGAGCAACTCCTGCGCGATCAGTTCGCGCAGCGGCACCAGCGGCCCGGGCAGGCGCACCGAGCGGCTCAGGGATCGGGTTTCCTCGGCGTAGAGGCGGAACAACTCATAGAGCAGCCGCGCGAACTCCTCGTGCGCGTATGTTGCGTGCATGGCGCCGCGCAGGCGCCGCATGCCGTTGCGCGCGGCCAGGATTTTCGTGGCGGCGTCGTAGAGCAGCTTGATGCGCCGGGCGCGGATCGGCGCGATCTCCTCGTAGCGGATCACGATCTCGACCGGAAAGCGGCCGACGCGGGCGAGAAACCTGCGATCGATTTCCTGGGTCGCTTGCAACAACTGCGGCAGCACCGCGTTCCAGTCCGGTGTGGCGGCGCCCGCCAGTTCGCGGGCGCGCAGGATCACCAGCCTGTCCTTCTCGACTTCCTTCTCGACGTTGAGCGCCAGCACCGGCTCCAGGTGTGGCAGGGCCAGGCGCAAGGGCAGGGCGGCGCGCAGCGCGGTGGTGGTGCGCCGGCTGTAGGTCGCGAGAATCCGGCCGTTGAGCCTGGCCAGTGAATGCGCCCGCTTCACGCCGCGCCTAGTCCGGCAGAGCCTGAGCCACCGGTACCGGCTTTGTCGCGCGGTGGAAACCCAGCATGCCGTGAAACACGGTATCCACTTTGACTTCGATGTAGCCCAGTTCGCGCAGCAGGATCGACAACTCCTCGGCGGTGTAGAACAGCTCCAGCGCGTCGAGGAAATACTGCTTGGCCTTGACCGCGGCCGGGCCGCTACCGACGATCATGCCGGTGATGCCGAGGCAGCCGCGCAGGTAGGTGTAATAGAGGTTCTTCACGATCGGGTTGCGCGGCCGCAGCATGTCGGAATGGTGGAAGTGGCCGCCGGGTTTGAGCACGCGCAATATCTCGGTGAACACCTCGCGCACGCGCAGATGGCGCGAGGCGAACTGCAGCGTGACGACGTCGAAATGGTTGTCGGGGAAGGGCAGCGTGTGCACGTCGCCGATGGTGCTCTTGATCTGGAAGCCCTGGGCGGCGGCGCGCTGCTGGCCGACGGTCTGCATGGCGACGCTGCGGTCCATGGCGTGCACGTCCAGCGTCGGTTCGCGCTTGAGCAGGGCAATGCCGATGGCGTTGGTGCCGGCGCAGACGTCGAGCACCTTCTGCTTCGGCTGCAAATCGACCAGCTGCATGAAGCGCCGCAGGAAATTGCCGAACTGCCCCAGCGCGGCGATGTTGTTGGCACGGTCGTAATAGGGGGCGACGTCGGCAAAGACGTCGTTCAGTTCATTGCTCCAGACGTCGCCGAGACGTTCTTCGCGAACAGCCTCCCGCGAGGCCAGTGGGGGTGGTGCCATTGGTCTTGTTCTTTCCCTGAGAAGTAATTGATTGGCCTAGATGCGCGCCAGGAACACCGCCGCAGCAATGCTGCCGAATATCGCGGCGGCATAGAGGACGGTCGCCACCAGCGTGTCGGCGCGCAGGCCGAAGTCGTAGCAGGTGCAGCGCAGGCGATGCGCCGAGCTCCACAGCGACAGGGCCACCACGCCGAAGATGATCAGCTTGCCGAGGCCGCTGCGGGCGAAGACATGCATGTTCTGATAGTCGAGTCCGGCCGGGGCATGGCCCAGCGCGGCGAGGAGGGTCAGCAGAACGATCACCGGCATGCAGAATGCGATCACCGTACCGCCGGCGGCGAAGGGGAACCAGACGACAGGTTTGTGCGATTTGGCCATCTCAGAACACTCCCGCAAGAATCAGCACGATCAGGGACAGTACCGCCCATGCCGCGTAGTGCGCGCCCGAAATCAGGTTGCCGGGCACGAAGCCTTCGCCGATCTGCAGCGGCATGGCCTTCTGCGTGGCGTTGAACCAGGTGGCGGCGTGATACACCGCAGCGACAAAGGCGAGGATTTGAAACACGATCGATGCCGGGCTTTGCAGCGCCAGCAGGAAGCCTTCCCAGGCGGTCGGGCCGTCGGCCAGGCGTTGCAGGCCGACCACCAGCAGCACACAGTAGGCGCCGACGAAGATGCTGGTGATCTCGCGCGACATGTAGCGCATGTAGCGCGGCTGGCGGAAATACCAGGTGGTCGGCGGGCACTCGCGAACCAGGGGTTTGCGGCTCATGATATGTCTCCTGCGTCCTCGCGGGAGGCGGTATCCCTTGCGGATTTTCCTCCCGGCATCAGGTGCTCAACGATCCAGTCGAGCGAACTGGTGATCTTCATCTGCTGCAAGGCGCTGGCCGGGTCCACGTGGGCCGGGCAGACCTCGGAGCAGGCGCCGACGAAGGTGCATTCCCAGACGCCTTCATGGGTGGCGACCACTTCCTGCCGCTCCGCCCGCCCGCCGTCGCGTGAATCCTGGTTGTAGCGATGGGCCAGGGTCAGCGCCGCCGGGCCGATGAAGCTCGGCGTCAGGCCGTATTGCGGGCAGGCCGCGTAGCACAGCATGCAGTTGATGCACATCGAATACTGGCGGAACTTCATGAGCTGCGCCGGAGTCTGCTTGTACTCGCCCTCGCTGATCGGCTTCTTTTCCTTCGGGATGATGTAGGGCTTGACGCGCTTGAGCTTTTCCATGAAGTCGTCGGGCGCGGTGACGAGGTCGCGCTCGATCGGGAAATGCGCCAGCGGCTCGACCCGGATCACGCCTTCGTAGTCGCGCAGGAAGGCATGGCAGGACAGCTTCGGTTCGCCGTTGATCATCATGCCGCAACTGCCGCAGACCGCCATGTGGCAGGACCAGCGATAGTTGAGCGTCGGGTCGATGTCCGCTTTGACCTTGTTGAGGGCATCGAGCACCACCCATTCTTCCTGACAGACCACTTCGTAGCGCTGGAAGTGGGCTTCGGTATCGGTGTCCGGGTTGTAGCGCAGGACTTCGAGCTGAACGGTGCGCTCTTTCATTTGTGGTCTCCCGAGTAATCGCGCACGCCCGGCGGCGATTTGGTGATCACCACGTCGAGGTAATCGACGCGGGGGACGTCCAGCCCCTGGTGGTAGACCATGGTGTGGCGCAGGTAATTCTTGTCGTCGCGTTCCACGTAATCGAGGCGCTGGTGTGCGCCGCGCGATTCCTTGCGCGCCAGCGCGCCGACCGTCACGGCTTCGGCGCAGTCGAGCATGGAGCCGAGTTCGAGCGCCTGGAACAGATCGGTGTTGAAGACGCTGGACTTGTCGGTGAGTTTTACATGGCGGTAGCGCTGGCGCAGCTCGTGAATCTTGCTCACGCCCTCCTGCAGGCCTTCTTCGGTGCGGTAGATGCCGACGTTCTTTTCCATGGTGTCCTGCATCTCCTTGCGCAGGCCGGACATCGATTCAGTGCCATCGGTGCGCGAAAAGAGTTCGCCGATGCGTTGCTGTGTCTTTTCGGCCTGCGCGTTGAGTGCGACGGCGTTGGCGGCCGGCAGACCCTGCACGTGCTCGGCGGCGGAGAGCGCAGCACGGCGGCCGAACACCAGCAGTTCGACCAAGGAGTTGGAACCCAGCCGGTTGGCGCCGTTCAAGCTGACGCAGGCGCACTCGCCGGCGGCGAAGAGGCCGGGCAGGGGAGTGGCGGCCGCGGTATTGGTGGAAATGCCGCCCATCATGTAATGCACCACGGGACGGATCGGTACGGCTTCCTTGACGATATCGACGCCGAGGTAGGCCTCGGCCAGTTCGCGCACCAGGGGCAGGCGTTCGTTGATTTTCTTTTCGCCGAGGTGGCGCATGTCGAGCAGCACGCATTCGCCCCACTGCGTGGTGACGGTGTTGCCCTTCTGCAGTTCGTGCCAGTAGGCCTGGCTTACGCGGTCGCGTGGCCCGAGTTCCATGGTCTTGAGTTGTGGCTTGCCCACCGGCGTTTCCGGGCCCATTCCGTAGTCCGCCAGGTAGCGGCGTCCGTGCTTGTTCACCAGGATGCCGCCTTCGCCGCGGCAGGCTTCGGTCAGCAGGCTGCCGGTGTTGGGCAGCCCGGTCGGGTGGTACTGGACGAACTCCATGTCCTTCAGCGGTGCGCCGGCGCGGTAGGCCATGGCCATGCCGTCGCCGGTCTTGATCGCGCCGTTGGTGGAGAAGGGGAACATGCGGCCAGCGCCGCCACCGGCAATGATCACGGCCTTGGCGTGGAACTGGCGCAGTTCACCGCTGCGCATTTCCATGGCGGTCACGCCCTGGCAACGGCCGTCATCGACCAGCAGGTCGAGCGCGTAATACTCGTCGTAGCGCGTGATGGTCGGGAACTGCAGCGAGGTCTGGAACAGGGTGTGCAGGATATGGAACCCGGACTTGTCGGCAGCGAACCAGGTGCGCTGCTTCTTCATGCCGCCGAAGGGCCGCACCGCCACCGAGCCGTCGGCTTCGCGGTTCCAGGGGCAGCCCCAGTGCTCCAGTTGCGTCAATTCCTTGGGTGCTTCGTGGATGAAGTATTCGACGCAATCCTGGTCGGAGAGCCAGTCGCCGCCGCCCACGGTATCGTCGAAGTGCATGTCGAAGCTGTCGTCGGGCTTGATCACGCCGGCGGCTCCGCCCTCCGCGGCACAGGTGTGGCTGCGCATCGGATATACCTTGGAGATCAGTGCGATGCGCAGTTTCGGGTCGGTTTCGGCGAGGGCGATCGCCGCACGCAGGCCGGCACCTCCCGCACCTATGATTGCAACATCGATCGATATGGTTTCCATTGGGCCACCGTGGAGTATTCGTTGTTCTTGGGGCGATAGTATCGACTCTTTGCTCTTGGCGCGGTTGATTTGTGTCAACCAGCGCCGGCTGGATACGGGCTCACGTATCGTGCGGCTGTCGCGTGGGCGAGTCCGTCGTCCGCATGCTGTTCCCGGTCTGGCATTCGCGCCGCGCAGCCGTTATAATCGCGGGCTTCGTGTAGCCCCAATCTTGTCATCATGCGCACCAAACTTGTTGCCGGAAACTGGAAAATGCATGGCAGTCTCGCCACCAATGCGGGACTGCTGCAAGCTGTACGCGACGGCGCCAAAGGTCGCGCCGAGGTGGCTGTCTGCGTGCCTTACCCCTACCTGGCCCAGGCGCAAGCTGCGCTCACGGGCAGCAGCGTGGGCTGGGGCGCCCAGGATGTCTCCGAACATGCCCAGGGCGCCTGGACGGGCGAGGTGAGCGGGGCGATGCTGGCGGATTTTGCCTGTCGCTATGCCCTCGTCGGCCATTCCGAACGCCGGTCGTTTTTCGGCGACACCGATGCCGTGGTTGCGGCCAAGTTTGGCGCAGCGCTGAAGGCCGGACTGATTCCGGTGCTGTGCGTCGGCGAATCTCTGGCGGAGCGTGAGGCCGGCATCACCGGCGAGGTGGTGACGCGGCAGATCGACGCGGTCATTGAAGCGAATGGCATTGAAGCCTTTGCCCGCGCAGTCGTCGCCTATGAGCCGGTATGGGCGATCGGCACCGGACGCACCGCGTCCCCGGAGCAGGCGCAGGAGGTTCATGCCCAGATCCGCGCACGCTTCGCGCGAGACAGTAAGGATGTCGCCGCCGGTCTGCGCATTCTCTATGGCGGCAGCGTCAAGGCCAACAATGCGGCCGAGCTTTTCGGTCAGGCCGATATCGATGGCGGACTGATCGGCGGCGCTTCCCTGGTGGCGGCGGATTTCCTCGCCATTTGCGCTGCTGCCTGAACGTAATTTAGAGATTTGAAGAGGTTCTCATGGACTTGATGCATACCGTGATTCTGACCGTGCATATCATCGCCGGTCTGAGTGTCATCGGCTTCGTGCTGCTGCAGCACGGCAAGGGCGCCGACATGGGCGCGGCTTTCGGCAGCGGCGCCTCGGGCAGTCTGTTCGGCGCCACGGGGTCGGCGAATTTTTTGTCGCGCGTAACCGCGGCACTTGCCGTGGTGTTCTTCCTGACCAGTCTTGCGCTTTCCTACATCGCCACCTCGCGCCCCACGGTGTCGGGTAGCGTGATGGATTCGGCGCCCGCCGCACAGACCGCTCCCGCGACTCCGGCGCAGACGCCGGCGGCACCCGACTCGAAGGCAAAGGACATTCCGAAATAAGCTTCAGGCCTCAACGGCCATAGATTTTTTTGTTGCGGCGCACGAACGAGTCAATGGCTTGTTATATAATTCGCGCCGCTCCCGCAGTAACGATATTGCCGACGTGGTGAAATTGGTAGACACGCTATCTTGAGGGGGTAGTGGCGCAAGCTGTGTGAGTTCGAGTCTCACCGTCGGCACCAGTAAAAAAGCAGCAAGCAAGGCAGCAAAAAGGTAGTCGTGTGTCGGTTCACCTGCGAAGGATTGCAGGTTGGCCGGCCGAAACCAACAAGTGAAGTGGCCGTCCCACCAAAATGCTGGATAATTACTTCCCGATTCTTGTCTTTATCTTGGTGGGCCTCGCTTTCGGTTGCGCACCCATCCTCCTCGGTTGGCTGATTGCACCCAATCGTCCGGATAGCGAGAAACTTTCCGCCTTCGAATGCGGTTTCGCTCCCTTCGAAGATGCGCGCATGAAATTCGATGTGCGCTACTACCTGATCGCCATTCTCTTCATCCTGTTCGATCTCGAAATCGCCTTCCTGTTTCCTTGGGCAGCGATCTTCAAGGAGATCGTCAATACCGACGCGATGAAGCTGTTTGGGTTCGTCGAGATGTTCGTGTTTATCGGTATCCTCGTTGTTGGCTACGTGTATGCGTGGGCCAAGGGAGCGCTGGATTGGGAATGAACGGAATCAAGGACCTCAGCGCATGAGTATCGAAGGCGTTCTGCAGGAAGGCTTCGTCACCACGTCGCTGGACAAGATCATCAACTGGACGCGCACCGGTTCGATGTGGCCGATGACTTTCGGTCTGGCCTGTTGCGCCATTGAAATGATCCACGCTGGTTGCTCGCGCTACGACCTCGATCGCTTCGGCATCGTGTTCCGCCCGAGCCCGAGGCAAAGCGACGTGATGATCGTCGCCGGCACGCTGACCAACAAGATGGCGCCGGCGCTGCGCAAGGTTTACGACCAGATGGCCGAGCCGCGCTGGGTGCTCTCGATGGGTTCCTGTGCCAATGGCGGCGGCTACTACCATTACTCGTATTCGGTGGTGCGCGGAGTTGACCGCATCGTGCCCGTCGATGTCTATGTGCCGGGTTGTCCGCCGACGGCGGAGGCGTTGCTGTACGGCCTGATCCAGCTGCAGAGCAAGATCCGCCGCACCACTACCATCGCCCGCTGACCTGAGCCTATCCCATGAGCGTCAAACTGGAACGACTTTGCAGGCAACTTAAAGAAAGCTTCGGTGATCGGATCGGCGAACCGGTCCTGGCATTGGGTGAATTGACTGTCGTGGTGCCGGCCGGGAATTATCTCGACGTGATGCGCCAACTGCGTGACGACCCTGCTTTCCGCTTCGAGCAGTTGATGGATCTCAGCGGCATCGATTACTCCGCCTACACGGGCTATCAGGGCAAGCGCTTCGCGGCAGTCAGCCAGCTGTTGTCGATCACCCACAACTGGCGCCTGCGCGTCAGGGTCTTCGCGCCGGACGACGAATTTCCGGTGGTGCCGTCGGTCATGGACATCTGGAACAGCGCCAACTGGTACGAGCGCGAGGCCTTCGATCTGTTCGGCATCCATTTCGAGGGTCATGTCGACCTGCGCCGCATCCTGACCGATTACGGCTTTGTCGGCCATCCTTTCCGCAAGGATTTTCCGATTTCAGGTTATGTCGAAATGCGTTACGACCCCGAGCAAAAACGCGTGATCTATCAGCCGGTGACGATCGAGCCGCGCGAAGTGACGCCGCGCATCGTGCGCGAGGAAACCTACGGAAAAGGTGGCGGCCGTGGCTGACATCAAGAATTACACCCTGAACTTCGGCCCCCAGCATCCGGCGGCGCACGGCGTGCTGCGCCTGGTGCTGGAACTCGACGGCGAAGTCGTGGTGCGCGCCGATCCGCACATCGGCCTGTTGCATCGCGGCACCGAGAAGCTGGCGGAAACCCGCACCTGGCTGCAGACCCTGCCTTACCTGGATCGCCTCGACTACACCTCGATGATTCCCAGCGAGCATGCCTACTGCCTCGCGGTCGAGCGCCTGCTGGGCATCGAGGTGCCGATCCGCGCCCAGTACATCCGCGTCATGTTCGACGAGATCGCGCGGATCAAGAATCACCTGCTCAACATCGGCACCCATGCGCTCGACATCGGCGCCATGACCATGGTGCTATATACCTTCCGCGAGCGCGAGGATCTGTTCGACGTCCTCGAAGCGACCTGCGGCATCCGCATGCACCAGGCCTATTACCGGCCCGGCGGCGTCTATCGCGATCTGCCCGATCAGATGCCGAAGTATCAGGAAAACCGCTTCAAGAATGCGCAGACGGTCAAGGAACTCAACGAGGCGCGCAGCGGTTCGCTGCTCGACTTCCTCGAAGACTTCACCAACCGTTTCCCGGTCTACCTGAGCGAGTACCACACGCTGCTGACCGACAACCGCATCTGGAAGCAGCGTACCGTCGGCATCGGCGTCGTCAGTCCGGAGCGTGCCCTGCAACTCGGCTTCAGCGGTGCGATGCTGCGCGGTTCGGGCATCGAATGGGATCTGCGCAAGAAGCAGCCCTACGAGGTGTATGACCGCATGGATTTCGACATTCCTGTCGGCGTCAATGGCGATACCTACGATCGCTATCTGGTGCGCATGGAGGAGATGTTCCAGGCCAACCGCATCATCAAGCAATGCATCGCCTGGCTGCGCAAGAATCCCGGTCCGGTGATCACCGATGACCACAAGGTGGCGCCGCCATCGCGGGAAAAGATGAAGGGCAGCATGGAAGAGTTGATCCATCACTTCAAGCTGTTTTCCGAAGGCATGCACGTGCCGGCCGGCGAGGCCTACGTGGCGATCGAGCACCCCAAGGGCGAGATGGGCGTCTGGGCAGTCTCGGACGGTGCCAACAAGCCCTACCGCATCAAGCTGCACACCGCAGGAATTCCCCACCTGGCCGCCACCGACGAAATGTGTCGCGGCCACATGCTGGCCGATGCCACTGCCGTGATCGGCACCATCGACCTGGTTCTTGGCGACGTTGACAGATAGACCGCATGAATACCCAGAACACCCTGTTGTGTCCCGAATTGAGCGCTGAGTCTCTGCTGAAGATCGATCGGGAAGTGGCCAAGTACCCGGCAGACCAGAAGCAGTCCGCAGTGATGGCGGCGCTGGTGATTGCCCAGGACGAAAAGGGCTGGCTGTCCAAGGAAACCATCGCCGCCGTCGCCGGCTATCTGGGCATGCCGCCGATCGCCGCTTACGAGGTGGCGAGTTTCTACAACATGTACGACCTGCACCCGGTCGGCAAGTACAAGCTCACCGTGTGTACCAATCTGCCCTGCGCCCTGTCCGGCGGCGTTCATGCCGCCGACTACGTCAAGGAAAAGCTCGGCATCGATTTCAACGAGACCACCGCCGACGGCAAATTTACACTCAAGGAAGGCGAGTGCATGGGTGCTTGCGGCGATGCGCCGGTGATGCTGGTGAACAACAAGCGCATGTGCAGTTTCATGCTGCCGGAACAGATTGACAAGCTGTTGGCGGAGTGCAAATAAGATGGCCTTGATCGACACCATCAATCCGCTGCTGACCACCGGCTGGGCCAAGGGCGATGCCGGCTGGAGCCTCAAGGATTACGAAGCGCGCGGCGGCTACAAGCAACTGCGGCGCGTGCTGGAAAGCAAGATGACGCAGGACGACCTGATCGCCGAGGTCAAGAAATCCGTGCTGCGCGGCCGCGGCGGTGCGGGCTTCCCGACCGGCCTCAAGTGGAGCTTCATGCCCAAGGCGGCGCCGGAGAAGTATGTCGTCTGCAACACCGACGAAGGCGAGCCGGGCACCTTCAAGGACCGCGACCTGCTGCGCTTCGATCCGCATTCGACCATCGAAGGCATGATCATCGCCGGCTATGCGGTGGGCGCCAAGCGCGGTTACAACTACATCCACGGCGAGATTTTCGAAATCTACCAGCGTTTCGAGGAAGCTCTCGACCAGGCGCGTGCCGCCGGCTATCTGGGCAACAACATTCTCGGTTCCGACTTCAGTTTCGACCTCTTTGCGCATCACGGCTGGGGCGCCTACATCTGCGGCGAGGAGACCGGCCTGCTCGAATCGATCGAGGGCAAGAAGGGCCAGCCGCGCTACAAGCCGCCGTTTCCGGCGAACTTCGGCCTCTACGGCAAGCCGACCACGATCAACAACACCGAGACCTTTGCCGCGATTCCCTTCATTCTGGGCATGGGCGGCGAGGCCTACCTCAACCTCGGCAAACCCAACAACGGCGGCACCAAGCTGTTCTCGGTGTCGGGCCACGTCAATCGCCCGGGCAACTATGAAGTCCCCATGGGCACGCCCTTCGCCAAGCTGCTCGAAATGGCCGGCGGCATGCGTGGTGGACGCAAGCTCAAGGCGGTGATTCCCGGTGGCTCCTCGGCGCCGGTGTTGCCCGCCGACGTGATGATGGATTGCACCATGGATTACGACTCGATCGCCAAGGCCGGCTCCATGCTCGGCTCCGGCGCGGTGATCGTGATGGACGAGACGGTCTGCATGGTCAAGGCGCTGGAGCGCCTGTCCTATTTCTACTACGAAGAATCCTGCGGCCAATGCACGCCTTGCCGCGAAGGCAGCGGCTGGTTGTATCGCGTCGTGCATCGCATCGAGCACGGCCAGGGTCGCGCCGAAGATCTCGATTTGCTGAATCGCGTGACCGACAACATGATGGGCAAGACTATTTGTGCGCTGGCCGATGCCGCCGCTTTCCCGGTGCGCAGCTTCATCAAGCATTTCAAGAGCGAATTCGAGTATCACATCGAGAACAAGAAGTGTCTCGTCGATCCGGACATTCAGCGTGCCGGTAGCGGCTTCTTCAAGGCAGGGGCCGCGTAATGGTCGAAATCGAAATCGACGGCAAGACGCTGCAGGTCGCCGAGGGCAGCACCATCATCGAGGCGGCCCATCAACTCGGCACCTATATCCCGCACTTCTGCTATCACAAGAAGCTGTCCATCGCGGCCAACTGCCGCATGTGCCTGGTCCAGGTGGAAAAGGCGCCGAAGCCGATGCCGGCCTGCGCCACGCCGGTCACCAACGGCATGAAGGTGTTCACGCACTCGGATCTGGCGGTCAAGGCGCAGAAGGCGGTGATGGAATTCCTGCTGATCAACCACCCGCTGGATTGCCCGATCTGCGATCAGGGCGGCGAGTGCCAGTTGCAGGATCTCGCGGTCGGTTACGGCGAATCCGCCTCGAAGTACGAGGAAGAGAAGCGTGTCGTCCCCGACAAGGATCTCGGTCCGCTGGTGTCGACCGACATGACTCGCTGCATCAACTGCACGCGCTGCATCCGCTTCACCGCGGAAATCGCCGGCTTCATGGAACTCGGCCAGTCCTATCGCGGCGAGCGCGCCGAGGTCATGCCCTTCATCGGCAAGACGGTGGATACCGAGCTATCCGGCAACATCATCGATCTGTGTCCGGTCGGCGCGCTGACCTCCAAGCCTTTCCGCTTTTCGGCGCGCACCTGGGAACTGTCCCGGCGCAAGTCGGTCAGCCCGCACGATGGCCTGGGCAGCAATCTGATCCTGCAGACCAAGCATGACCGCGTGATGCGCGTGCTGCCGCTGGAAAACGAAGCCATCAACGAATGCTGGCTCAGCGACAAGGAGCGTTTCTCCTACCAGGGCCTGAATTCGCCGGAGCGGCTGACCAGGCCGATGGTGAAGCAGGGCGGCGAATGGAAAGAGGTCGACTGGAGCGTCGCCCTCGATTACGCCGCGCACGCGCTGCGCGACGTCGCCAAGACGCATGGCGGTGCTGCGATTGGCGGCCTGCTGAGCCCGCATGCGACGCTGGAGGAAATGTATCTGGCGCAGAAACTGCTGCGCGGCCTGGGCAGCGAGAACATCGATTTCCGCCTGCGCCACAGCGACTTCTCGGCCGACGGCAAGCGTCAGGGCACGCCCTGGCTGGGCATGAATATCGCCGACATCGGCCGCCTCGATCGCGTGCTGGTGGTCGGCTCCTTCTTGCGCAAGGACCATCCGCTGCTGGCCCAGCGCCTGCGCCAGTCGGCCAAGCGCGGTGCCGAGATCAGCATCCTGCACAGTGCCGACGATGATCTGCTGATCAAGCTGGCGGCGCGCGCGATTGCCGCGCCCTCGCAACTGCCGGCGGTACTGGTGCAGGTGGTCAAGGCCGTATGTCAGATCAAGGGTGTCGCGGCAGATGTTGCGCTTTCCGGAGTTACCGTTTCTGCCGAGGCGCAAGCCATCGCTCAGAGTCTGGCCTCGGGCAGCAACACCGGCGTCCTGCTCGGCAATTTCGCGCAACAACACCCGCAGGCAGCGACCCTGCATGCGCTGGGCCGCCAACTGGCCGCCGCCCTCGGCGGCAGCTTCGGCTTCCTCGGCGAAGCTGCCAACAGTGTCGGCGGCTACGTGGCCAAGGCAGTCCCGACAGGCGCCGGCCTCAACGCTTCGGCGATGCTGAAGGATCCGCGTCAGGCCTACGTCGTGCTTGGCGCCGAAGCCGAACTCGATTGCGCCGACGGCGCCCAGGCGCTGGCCGCGCTGAGCAAGGCCGCCGTCACCGTGGTGCTGACGCCCTTCAAGTCGCCGGCCATGCTCGACTATGCGGCGGTGCTGCTGCCGGTGTCGCCCTTCTCGGAAACTTCGGGCACCTTCGTCAATACCGAAGGCCGTGTGCAGAGTTTCTACGCCGCCGCCAAACCGCTGGGCGAAACGCGTCCGGCCTGGAAGGTGTTGCGCGTGCTGGGCAATCTGCTGGCCCTGAACGGTTTTGAATTCAATAGCAGCGAGGATGTGCGTGCCGAAGCGCTGGGCGGTCAGCCAGAATTCGTCGCCGGCCTCGACAACGGCATCGGCGGCGTACCTCTCAATCCGGCGACCGCTGACGGCGGCCTGGAACGTCTGGCCGATGTGCCGATTCATTTTGCCGACCCGCTGGTGCGGCGCGCTGCGGCGTTGCAACTGGCGGCCGATGCCGCGGCTCCCGCCGCGCGCATGAATGCGGCGATGCTGGCGAAACTCGGTCTGACTGCAGGCGGCCAGGCAAGAGTTGGTGCTGGCGCCACGGCGAGCGTGACGCTGCCGGTGCAGCTCGATGCCGGCCTGCCCGACGGCGTGGTTCGCGTCGCGGCGGCGCATGCCGCCACCGTCGCGCTGGGTTCGATGTGCGCGGTTCTGAGCGTGGAGAAGGCGTGATGGAAGCTACCGTCCTCAACCTGCTCGCGGCTGTCTTCGGTTCGCTGTGGGCGCCGATCTGGAGCCTGATCAAACCGGTCTGGCCGCTGCTGTGGACCCTGGCCAAGATCGTGCTGATCATGGCGCCGCTGCTGCTGTCGGTGGCCTACCTGACCTTCTGGGAACGCAAGATCATCGGCTGGATGCAGGTCCGCATCGGCCCCAATCGCGTCGGTCCCTGGGGATTGCTGCAGCCGATAGCCGACGGCCTCAAGCTGTTCTTCAAGGAAGTCCTGTTCCCCACCGCCGCCGACAAGAAGCTGTTCGTGCTCGGACCGATCATGGCCATCGCACCGGCTCTCGCCTTGTGGGCGGTGATTCCGTTCTCGCCCGGCTGGGTGCTGGCCAACGTCGATGCCGGCGTGCTGTATCTGCTGGCGATCAGCTCGGTGGGTGTTTACGGCATCATCATTGCCGGCTGGGCCTCGAACTCCAAGTACCCCTTCTTCGGCGCCATGCGTGCTTCGGCGCAGATGATCTCCTACGAGATCTCGATGGGCCTGGCGCTGATCACCGTGCTGATGGTCTCGAACAGCCTGAACTTGACCGACATCGTCATGGCCCAGAGCAAGGGCCGCTTCGCCGGCTACGGGATCGACGTGCTTTCATGGAACTGGCTGCCGCTGCTGCCGATGTTCGCGGTCTACCTGATTTCCGGCGTCGCCGAAACCAACCGCGCACCGTTCGACGTGGTCGAGGGCGAATCGGAAATCGTCGCCGGCCACATGGTGGAATATTCGGGCATGGCCTTCGCGATGTTCTTCCTCGCCGAATACGCCAACATGATTCTGATTTCGGCCATGACCTCGATCTTCTTCCTCGGCGGCTGGTTGTCCCCGGTCGGATTCCTGCCCGACGGATTTCACTGGATGGCGGCAAAGATGGCCGCGATCCTGTTCTTCTTCCTCTGGATTCGAGCCACCTTTCCGCGCTATCGCTATGACCAGATCATGCGTCTGGGCTGGAAGGTGTTTGTACCGCTGACGCTGATCTGGATTCTGGTGGTGGGCGTCTGGATGATGTCGCCGCTGACCATCTGGAAATAGGACCTGGAGATCACCATGGGTGCAAGAGATTTCATAGGTAGCCTGTTCCTCAAGGAACTGTTCAAGGGCATGGCGGTGACCGGTCGCTACATGTTCGCGCGCAAGATCACCATTCAGTATCCGGAAGAGAAGACGCCGCAAAGCAACCGCTTCCGCGGCCTGCATGCCCTGCGCCGCTACCCGAACGGCGAAGAGCGCTGCATTGCCTGCAAGCTGTGCGAGGCGGTGTGTCCGGCGCTGGCCATCACCATCGAGTCCGCCGAGCGCGTCGACGCGAAATGGCAAACCTCGCGCCGCACCACGCGCTACGACATCGATCTGACCAAATGCATTTTCTGCGGCTTCTGCGAGGAAGCCTGTCCGGTCGACGCGATCGTGCAGACCCGCATTTTCGAATATCACGGCGAAAAACGCGGCGATCTCTACTACACCAAGCAGATGCTGCTGGCCGTGGGTGACAAGAACGAAGCGCAGATCGCTGCCGACCGCGCCCAGGATGCCCCTTACCGCTGATGCCCCGCTGACCCAGCCATGGAATTCAAGACCCTACTTTTCTATCTCTTCTCCACAGTGACGGTGGTAGCCGCCTTGCGCGTGATCACGGCCCGCAATCCGGTGCATGCCGCGCTGTTCCTGGTGCTGGCCTTCTTCAACATGGCAGGGCTGTGGCTGCTGCTGCAGGCCGAGTTCCTGGCGCTGGTGCTGATCATGGTCTATGTCGGCGCCGTGATGGTGCTGTTCCTCTTCGTGGTGATGATGCTCGACATCAATATCGAGCGCATGCGTCTGGGCTTCTGGAAGCACCTGCCGCTCGGCGCGCTGGTCGGTCTGCTGCTGATCGGCGAGATGGCGGCGGTGCTGTCGGGCCGCTATTTCGGCCTGGCCAACCTGCCGGCGCACAACCTGCCGGCAAACTACAGCAACACCAAGGAATTGGCGCGGGTGCTGTACACCGAGTATGCCTATCCCTTCGAAATTGCCTCGGTCATCCTGCTGGTGGCCATCATCGTCGCCGTGATGCTGACGCTGCGGCGGCGCAAGGACACCAAGGCCATGCATCCATCCGACCAGATTGCGGTCAAGGCCAAGGATCGCATGCGCCTGGTCAAGATGGCGCCGGAAGTCGAACTGCCCGCGCCTGCGGCACAACCAGGGGAAAAGGCATGATCTCGCTGTCGCACTACCTGATCCTGGGCGCCATCCTGTTTGCCATCAGCATCGTCGGCATCTTCCTCAATCGCAAGAACCTGATCGTGCTGCTGATGGCCATCGAGCTGATGCTGCTGGCGGTGAATCTCAACTTCGTCGCCTTCTCGCACTACCTCAACGACCTTTCGGGTCAGATCTTCGTCTTCTTCATCCTTGTGGTGGCGGCCGCCGAGTCGGGCATCGGTCTGGCCATCCTGGTGGTGCTGTTCCGCAATCTGTCGTCCATCGATGTCGAGGATCTCGACACTCTGAGGGGCTAGTCGGACCATGGGCATGAAAACTCTCTATCTGCTGGTTCCCCTGGCCCCGCTGGCCGGCGCCATCCTCGCCGGCTTCTTCGGCAAGATCCTGGGCCGCACCGGCGCGCACACGGTGACGACGCTCGGTGTCGCCATCGCCTTCCTGCTCTCGGTGCTGATCTTCCAGGACGTGCAGGCCGGCCATGTGTTCAACGGCGCCGTCTACACATGGATGGAATCGGGCGGCCTGAAGCTGGAGATCGGCTTCCTGATCGACCAGCTGACCGTGCTGATGATGCTCGTCGTCACCTTCGTCTCGCTCATGGTGCATGTGTACACCATCGGCTACATGGCGCACGACGAGGACAACTGGCCGGCCGACAGCAAGGCCGGCACCAACAGCTACCAGCGCTTCTTCAGCTACATCTCGCTGTTCACCTTCTCCATGCTGATGCTGGTGATGGCGAACAACTTCGTCCAGCTGTTCTTCGGCTGGGAGGCGGTGGGTCTGGTGTCCTACCTGCTGATCGGCTTCTGGTCGGTGCGACCGACCGCGATCTACGCCAACCTCAAGGCCTTCCTGGTCAACCGCGTCGGCGACTTCGGCTTCCTGCTCGGCATCGGCCTGATCGCCGCCTACGCCGGCAGCCTCGACTACGCCACGGTGTTCGCCAAGCGCAACGAACTGGCCCTGGTCACCGCGGCGGTCACCGGCTGGCCGCTGATCACCGCCATCTGCATCTGCCTGTTCATCGGTGCCATGGGCAAGTCGGCGCAGTTCCCGCTGCATGTCTGGCTGCCCGATTCGATGGAAGGCCCGACCCCGATCTCCGCCCTGATCCACGCTGCGACCATGGTCACGGCCGGTATCTTCATGGTCTCGCGCATGTCGCCGCTGTTCGAGCTATCCGACACGGCGCTGTCCTTCGTCATCGTGATCGGCGGCATCACGTGCCTGTTCATGGCCCTGATCGCCATCGTGCAGACCGACGTCAAGCGCGTCGTCGCCTACTCGACCCTCTCGCAGCTTGGCTACATGACCATGGCGCTGGGCGCCTCGGCCTACTCGGTGGCGATCTTCCACCTCATGACGCACGCCTTCTTCAAGGCCGTGCTGTTCCTCGGCGCTGGCTCGGTGATCATCGCCATGCATCACGAGCAGGACATGCGCAAGATGGGCGGCCTGCGCAAGTACATGCCCATCACCTACGCCACGATGCTGATCGGCGCCATCGCCAACGCCGGCCTGCCGCCCTTCGCCGGCTTCTTTTCCAAAGATTCGATCATCGAGGCCGTGCATCTGTCCCAGGTGCCTGGCGCCGGCTTCGCCTACTTCTGCGCCCTGGCCGCGGTCTTCGTCGGCGGCCTGTACTCCTTCCGCCTGATTTTCTTCACCTTCCATGGCAAGGAACGCTTCCGCGAGGCGGCGCATGACGCGCACGGCCACGATGCGCACCACGACGACCACCATGGTCACCATGGTTCCGTCGAGCCGCACGAGTCGCCCAAGGTCGTCACCGTGCCGCTGATCCTGCTCGCCATCCCGGCGATTGCCTCGGGCTGGCTGATCGGCTCGGTGCTCTACGGCAACTGGTTCGGCACCTCGATCACCATCGCCGAGGTGCACCAGGGCATGGCGACCATGGCCCACGAGTTCCATGGCGTGTTCGGCATGATGGCGCATGGCGTCACCACGTTGCCCTTCTGGCTGGCACTGTCGGGTGCGGCCACGGCCTGGTACCTGTATATCGTGCGCCCGGACCTGCCGGCGGTGATCAAGCAGAAGTCCGGCGTGCTGGCGACCATACTCGAAGAGAAATACGGCTTCGACCGCTTCAACGACTGGTTCTTCGCCGGCGGCGCGCGCCTGCTCGGCCGCGGCCTGTGGAAGGGCGGCGACCAGGTCCTGATCGACGGCGTCATGGTCAATGGCTCGGCGGCCGCGGTGGGCTGGATTTCCGGACTGGTGCGCCTGTTCCAGACCGGGCGCATCTACCAGTACGCTTTCGGCATGATCTTCGGCGTCTTCGCGCTGCTGACGTTCTGGTTCGCCAGGGCCTGATGCAATGACACGCACACCGGTCTGATGGAATATTAATCCGATGAAATCGCAACTCCTGAGTCTCGCAATCTGGGTGCCGATCCTGGGCGCTCTGCCGGTGTTCTGGCTCGGCTCCGAGCGCCGCACCCTGGTGCGCTGGCTGTCGCTGGCCGTGGCGATCGCCGGTTTCCTGGTCACCATCCCGCTCTATACCGGTTTCGACACCAGCACCGCCGGCATGCAGTTCTTCGAACAGGTGCCGTGGATCACCCGCTTCAACGTCCAGTACATGCTCGGGGTCGACGGCATTTCGATGCCCTTCATCCTGCTCAACAGCCTGATCACGGTATTGGTGGTGCTGGCCGGCTGGGAAGTCATCGAAGAAAAGCAGGCGCAGTACATGGGCGCCTTCCTCGTCATGTCAGGCCTCATGAACGGGATTTTCTGCGCGCTCGACGGCGTGCTGTTCTACGTCTTCTTCGAAGCCTCGCTGATCCCGATGTACATCATCATCGGCGCCTGGGGCGGCCCGAACCGCGTCTATGCGGCAATCAAGTTCTTCCTCTATACGCTGCTCGGTTCGCTGTTGATGCTGGTGGCGCTGATCTGGCTGTTCCTCGAGTCCGGCGGCAGCTTCAACATCCTCGACTGGCACCATCTGCGCATCGGCATGGCGCCGCAGATCCTGATTTTCATCGCCTTCCTGGTCTCCTTCGCGGTCAAGGTGCCGATGTGGCCGGTGCATACCTGGTTGCCCGACGCCCACGTCGAGGCGCCCACCGGCGGTTCGGTGGTGCTGGCCGCGATCGCCCTGAAGCTCGGCGCCTACGGTTTTGTGCGGTTCTCGCTGCCCATCGTGCCCGACGCCAGTCATCACCTGGCGCCGCTGATGATCGCCCTGAGCCTGATCGCCGTGATCTACATCGGTTTCGTGGCGCTGGTGCAGACCGACATGAAGAAGTTGATCGCCTACTCGTCGATCTCGCACATGGGTTTCGTCACCCTCGGCTTCTTCATCTTCAACCAGATCGGCATCGAAGGCGCCCTGGTGCAGATGATCTCCCACGGCTTCGTTTCGGCGGCGATGTTCCTTTGCGTCGGCGTCATGTATGACCGCATGCATTCGCGCATGATCGCCGACTACGGCGGTGTGGTGAATACCATGCCGAAATTTGCCGCGCTGTTCATCTTCTTCGCCATGGCCAACTCCGGCCTGCCGGCCACGTCCGGTTTCGTCGGCGAGTTCATGGTGATCCTGGGCGCCATCAAGTTCAATTTCTGGGTCGGCTTCGCTGCCGCCACCACCTTGATCCTCGGCGCCGCCTACACGCTGTGGATGATCAAACGCGTGGTCTTCGGCGCAGTCGCCAACGACCACGTGGCCAAGCTGAAGGACATCGGCGGCCGCGAGTTCCTGGTGCTCGGCCTGCTGGCGGTCTGCGTCCTGGCCATGGGCCTCTATCCTTTCCCCTTCACCGAGGTGATGCACGCTTCGGTGGATAACCTGCTCAAGCACGTTGCGATGAGCAAACTATGATGAATCGTCCTATCCGATCCGGCCACACGCGCTTTGCGTGCCTGGAATTCCGCTTCGCGGGCAGGCAACAAGAGAGACACGAGAGAAGCGATGCTGAATAATTTCGTGATGCCCGACCTGTACCCGGCGGCGCCGGAGATTTTTCTCCTGCTGATGTCCTTCCTGGTGCTGTTCGTCGACCTGGTCTTTGGTGCCACCCACCGCTGGATCGCGGCCATGCTGACCGTGATCACCCTGCTCGGCTGCGCCGCGCTCACCTTGGTGACCTCCGACGGACAGACGACGCTGACCTTCAGCAACATGTTCGTCGACGACCTGCTGTCGGACTTCCTCAAGCTGATGAGCTACCTCGCCGTGATCATGATGCTGGTCTACAGCCGGCAGTACCTGGGCGACCGCGGCCTCGACCGGGGCGAGTTCTACGTCCTGGTGCTCTACGCCACGCTGGGCATGATGGTGATGATCTCGGCCGCCAGCCTGCTGACCATGTATCTCGGTCTGGAACTGATGTCGCTTTCGCTCTACGGCCTGGTCGCCATCGATCGCGAATCGCGGCGCGCCACCGAGGCGGCGATGAAGTATTTCGTGCTCGGTGCGCTGGCCTCGGGCCTGCTGCTCTACGGCATGTCGATGATCTATGGCGCCACCGGCAGCCTGGAAATCGGCGGCGTGGCGCAGGCGCTGTATCAGGGCCACTCGGAAAAGCCGGTGCTGGTCTTCGGCCTGGTCTTCCTCGTCGCCGGCATCGCCTTCAAGCTGGGCCTGGTGCCCTTCCACATGTGGATTCCCGACGTGTATCACGGCGCACCGACGGCCGTGACCATGTTCATCGGTTCCGCACCGAAGCTCGCCGCCTTCGCCATGGCCTTGCGCCTGCTGGTGTATGGGCTGTTCGGGCTGGCGATGGACTGGCAGAAGATGCTGCTGATCATGGCCGTGCTCTCCATCGGTCTGGGCAATCTGGCGGCCATCGCACAGACCAACATCAAGCGCATGCTGGCCTACTCGGCGATTTCGCACATGGGCTACATGGTGCTGGGCCTGATGGCTGGCGTGATCGGCGGCCAGATCGACCCCTTCACGGCGGTCAATGCCTACAGCTCTGCGCTGTATTACACCGTGGCCTACGTGCTGATGTCGCTCGGCGCCTTCGGCATGGTGCTGCTGCTGTCGCGTGCCGGCTACGAAGCCGAGAACCTGGAAGACTTCAAGGGCCTTAACCAGCGCAGTCCGTGGTTCGCCGCGATGATGCTGATCATCATGTTCTCGATGGCCGGCATTCCCTTCTTCATCGGTTTCTTCGCCAAGTTCGCCGTGCTGCTGGCGGCGATCAAGGCGGGCTACACGGCGGTCGCCGTGGTCGCCGTGATGTTCTCGCTGGTGGGCGCCTTCTACTACCTGCGCGTGGTCAAGCTGATGTATTTCGACGCGCCGGTCGATTCGGCACCGATCGCCGCCGGCCTCGACCTGCGTGTGATGCTATCGCTCAACGGCCTGGCCATCGCCGCCTTCGGTCTGTTCCCCGACGCGGTGATGCTGGTCTGTACCACCACCCTGATGCGTTCGCTCTAGGCTGCGCGCCTGCCGGCGCGCAAGTTTCCGGCGGAGCCGTCAGGCGCCGCCGGCACCTCCGATCCTGCAGTCTGCGCTACGCGGCTTTCGCGTAGCGCTCTTTCGCGGCCCTGGCCTCCGCCGCTTCCTGCGGCGAATACGCCTTGCCCGACCACAGCATGCGATAGGCGATCTCCTCGTTGCCGTTCTCGCACAGTTTCAGCACCTGGCGGAACAGCGGCTGGAAGGTCTCGCTGCGGTGCGAAGCTTCGTGCTGGTCAAAGGATTCCCAGAAGGTGATGATCAGCGCCTCGCGCTCCTGCAGCGGACTCGCCACGGCCTGGCCGAGGGTGCTGCCTTCGTTGGAAACCTGGCCGCTGTTGAGCACCACCATGCCGCCGAGAAAACCCGTTTCGGAATGATAGGTTTTTACGTTCTCGCAGAGCACCGCAACCCGTTCTTCGAGGTCGTCGATGGTATATCCTTGGCGCAGCAGCACGCGGTTGATGGTCACCACGCCGTCGCCGTTCAATCCCGGAATCAAGCCTGACATATGAGCCTCCTGTATCAATGATGGCTAATATAAGATGGCGCCCGAAAACAAAAGTTCAAGTATCAATTATTTCCCTAACCGCACTATGGATGATGCCGACCTGATCGAACACACCGTCGCCAGCGAGCCGGTTTTTGACGGCAAGCTGCTGCATGTGCGACGCGACACCGTGCGCCTGCCCAACGGCCACGAAACCCTGCGCGAGTGGATCGCCCATCCGGGTGCGGTGGTGGTCATCGCCGCGCTGGACAATGGCAAGCTGCTGTTCGAACGGCAGTTCCGTTATCCGCTGCAACGCATCTTCGTCGAGCTGCCGGCCGGCAAGATCGATCCGGACGAACATCCGCTCGACACCGCCAAGCGCGAACTGCGCGAGGAGACCGGCCATCAGGCGAAGTTCTGGCGCCATCTGGGCACCATGCATCCCTGCATCGGCTATTCCGACGAACGCATCGAAATCTTCTGGGCCCATGGCCTGATCTACGTCGGCCACCAGCGCGATCACGGCGAGTTTCTTGAAGTCGTTGAAATGAGCGTCGCCGAAGCGATCCTGGCCGTGCGCGACGGCGAGATCACCGACGGCAAGACCATCAGCGCCCTGATGTGGGCGGACAAGATAGCCTCCGGCGCCTGGCCTGCTCCCGAATGAACAAGATCAACCAAACCGGCGCCATACCTTTCCACGCCGAACTCGATCTCGATCCGTCCGGCGGTCACACCCTGGAGGCGCTGCATGTCCTCGCCGAAATCTCCAGCACGCTGGCCGACGAGGATGATCTCGACGAGCTGCTGGGTCGATTCCTCGGTACCATGATCCGCCTGGCCAAGGCCGACGCCGGGGTGGTGCGGGTGCTGACCAGTGACGGCAAGCATTTGCGCATGGTCGCCTCGCGCGGCCTGCCGCCGGCGGTGGTCGAAAGGGAGCGCCTGGTCTCGCGCGACTGCGGCCTGTGCGGCATTGCCATCGGCCAGAACCGGCCCTTGTTCGACATCGACCTGAAAGCTTGCGACGCGCGTACCGGCGGCGAGTTCTTCAAGACCGGCTGCCAGGCCATGGTGGTGGTCCCGTTGCAGACTGCCGGCCGCCTGCTCGGCACCTACAACCTGTTCCTGCCGGAAGCCTTCGAACTGCCCGAGGAAGTCGCGCTGCTGTTCCGTTCGATCGGCGAGCATCTCGGCATGGCGCTGGAGAACGCGCGCCTCAAGCGCGAAAACCTGCGCATTGTGCTGACCAGCGAACGGCAGATGATGGCCGCCGAAATCCACGATTCGCTGGCGCAGACCCTGGCCTACATGAAAATGCGCATGGCCATGCTCAACGATGCGATCGCCGACCAGTCGCTCGAGCGCACCGCGAAATACGCCGGCGACGTCGGCCAGGCACTGGACGATGCCTACGGCCACCTGCGCGAGCTGCTGGTGCAGTTCCGCAGCCGGATGGACCCGATGGGCCTCGAACATGCGCTGCAGGGTCTGGCCTGCGGCTTCCAGGAGCGCACCGGCATCGCCCTGCGCTACGACAACAAGCTGACCGACCTGCGCCTGCCGCCGGAACAGGAAAGCCAGGTCTTTCACATCCTGCAGGAAGCGCTGGCCAACGTCGCCCGCCATTCCGGGGCCACCGAAGCCAGCATGACACTGGAAGCGGCCGGCGACTATTACAATGCCACGGTCGAAGACAATGGCCGCGGCGGCCAGGGCTTCTTCGCCATCGCCAATCGCGTCGGCGGCTTCGAGGAGCATCCCGCCCTGCGCGATCACTTCGGGCTTGCCATCATGCGCGAGCGCGCGCAGAAAATCGGCGGCCGTCTCGAAGTCGTCAATCTGCCGCAGGGCGGTTTCCGCGTCAGACTCAGCTTTCCGCCGGGAGGGGGCGTTTAGGCATGAACATGCAGACCGAGACAGCAGCCATCCGCGTCCTGCTGGTGGACGACCACACGCTGTTCCGCAAGGGGCTGGCGGAGCTGCTGGAGCAGCGTGGCACCATCACCGTCGCCGGCATTGCCGGCAGCGGCGACGAGGCCTGCCGCATGCTGGCCGAGGCGCGTCCCGACGTCGTCATCACCGACCTCAACATGCCGCCCAACGGCGGTCTCACCCTGCTGCGCCAACTGGTGGCTGACGGCTGGCATGGCCCGGTGCTGATCCTGACCGTCAGCGACGCCGAGGAAGATCTCGCCGCGGCGCTGCAGGCCGGCGCCAAGGGCTATCTGCTGAAGGACATGGAGCCCGAGGACGTGGTCGATGCCGTGCAGCGCGCGGTGCGCGGCGAAACCGTGGTGGCGCCGGCGATGACGCTGAAGCTGGTCAACCTGCTGCAGGGCGGCAATGCCGCGGCGACCAAGGCCGACACCCTCAAGCTGCTCACCGCGCGCGAACACGAAATACTCCAGCAGCTTTCGCAGGGCCTGTCGAACAAGGCCATCGCGCGCGTGCTCGACATCAGCCACGACACCGTCAAGCTTCACGTCAAGCACATCCTGGCCAAGCTCAACCTCAGCTCGCGGGTCGAGGCCGCCGTGTTCGCCGTCGAGCAAAAGGCCGCCGGGCAGGCCCGGCGCAACTAGCCGCGTTCAGGCCGCGGCTTCGCTGGCCTGACGCATCACCTGCAGCAAAGCCTCCGGCGGCTGCGCGCCGGAGGCCGCCAGGCGCTGGTTGAATATGAAGAAGGGCACGCCGCTGATGCCCTTGCGCTGGGCTTCCGCCGCGCCGCCGCGCACGGCCTCGGCATCCTCGTCCGATTCCAGATAGCTGAGCACGGCCGCCGCATCCATGCCGCATGCGCCGGCCACCGCCGCCAGCACCTTGCGGTCGCCGACATGGCGGCCTTCGAGGAACTGTGCGGCGAACAGCGCCTCGATCAAGCCGCCGATCGCCGTGGCGTCAGCGCCAACTTTCTGCGCGAGGTGGATCAGCCGGTGTGCGGCAAGCGTATTGGCGCGCAGTTGTATCTTCTCGAAGGCGAAGGCGATGCCGGCCTTGCTTCCCGCCTCGCCGACGCGCTGCCAGAGTTCTTCGAGCTGCCTGGGCCCGCCGAACTTCTTTTCCAGGAAGGGCCGGTAGGGCTCGCCCGCTTCGGGCGTATCCGGGTTGAGGAAGAAGGGCCGCCAATGCACCGTCACCGCGCAAGCCGGCTGTTCCGCGCGCCACAGTTCCAGGGCGCGGTCGAGATGGCGCTTGCCGATGTAGCACCAGGGGCAGACCACGTCGGAGACGACATCGATGCTCAGCGCGTTCATGGCTTGCCCACCTCCAGCACGATCTTGCCGATATGACGGCTTGATTCCATCAGGCGATGCGCCTCGGCGGCCTGCGCCAGCGGGAAGCGGGCGAACAGGTGCGGCAGCAGTTCGCCGCGTCCCAATGCCGGCCAGATATTGGCCGCCAGCGCATCGCGGATCGCGGTCTTCTCGGCCAGCGTACGCGGCCGCATCGTCGAGCCGGTGATGGTCAGGCGCTTCAGCATCACCGGCATCAGGTCGGCCTCGCCCTTGCTGCCTTCGAGGAAGGCCACATACACCAGGCGTCCGTCGCGCCGCAGCGTAGCCAGATTGCGCGCGAGATACGGCGCGCCGACCATGTCGAGAATCACATCGACGCCAGCGCCCGCGGTCAGCGTCTTCACCTCCTCGGCGAAGTCGGCGCTGCGGTAATTGATCGCGTGCGCGGCCCCGGCGGCGCGGCAGAAGGCCGCCTTTTCCTCATTGCCGACGGTGACGATGCATTCGACGCCGAGGTGCTTCGCCAACTGGATCGCGACCAGGCCGATGCCGCTCGATCCGCCATGCACCAGCAGCCGCTCGCCGCGCTTCAAGCGGCCCAGGTCGACCAGGTTGGCCCACACCGTGAACCAGGTTTCGGGCAGCGCCGCCGCGGTCGCGAAGTCCATTCCGGCCGGGATCGGCAGCGCCTGGCCGGCCGCCGCCACGCAGTATTCGGCATAGCCGCCGCCCGGCGTCAGCGCCGTCACGCCAGCGCCAACTTTCCAGTCGGTGACGCCGGCGCCCAGCGCCGCAACACGCCCGGCAACCTCCAACCCGAGCAGCGGCGAGGCGTCCGGCGGCGGCGGGTAACGGCCCGAACGCTGCAGCACGTCGGGCCGATTCACGCCGGCGCACACCACCTCGATCAGGATCTGGCCGTGGCCGGGTTGCGGCACCGGGCCTTCGGCCAGCGTCATGCAGTCGGCGGGGCCGCCGCTGCCGTGGTCTATGTATTTCATTGTGGCTTGCTCCATCGGGAAAACTGCCGCGAGTCTAGCAGCCCCGGCGGGCCGGCAGCGTTGCCGCCCCTGAACGCCGCTGCGCGGGACGGCGTCAGACAACGCCGGCAGAAAGCTCCCGGCACGGCTCCTCGCTCGGCGGCTCCAAAAGCGGCGCCGCCGCAGTCGGCCCGTCCGCGGTATCAGCCTTGCAGGGAATATGGAACCGGGATAGGCTTGTGTCGAATTTTCGTTTGCCGACGTTCAGCTTTGGATCACGGGGCGACAAAAATGCCTGGATAGTGATGGAAACAGGTATCCATATCGGGAACGCAGGGGTATTTTGTTACGACTGCTACTTATCGTTGAGGCTCTCAATCTCGAAACAAAAGTTGCCTACTCTACGGCCTGAACTATTGATCCACTAATATCCAATATGGAAGAGCTATGAAACGCAAAGAATTTCAATGCCCAGTTTGCAGCAGTGCAAATACCCGCAGGCAATCAGAAGTCCACGCCGAGGGTACTTCTACTTCGTCGGGACCAAAATTCGACGTAACTCATACCACGGCCTTGGCTGACCAGAATCAACCGCCGCCGCGACAGAGAGATCCAAAAATCATAAAGATACAAGTGGGTATTGCCGTAACGCTGAGCGTTCTATGCATCGGCTATTTGTGGATCAAGACAGGCAATTGGCCGTATAGCGCGTTGGGTGGCGTCATACTGTTCGCTGGGGGTATTAGTGAAATTCTGGTTAGGTTGGCATATCGCAACAATTTGCTGAGCCACGCCTACTATCTCCAGTTCGCTCAGTGGTTGACCAGATGGAGGTGCCTCGACCGTGGTTGTGTTTTCTTGCCGGATGACGAAGCGAAACAACAATAGGTGCAGTTACTTCGTGAATCCCTGTGCCCAAACCCATCGCTCGAGGGCAACTGCGCCAAAAGTGCCGCAGCTCCGTCACCTCATTCGTTAAGCCTCAGGGAAGCATTCGTTGACCTCCACTGCGCCCTTTCGCTTCCGTCTTCGCTTGGCCGCACGGCAGCCAGGTAAGCTGCCATTTCCTGAGCCCGAGGTTCAGATCGAGGTTTCGGATGAACTTACTTTAGAGGTCGCCGCACGGAACGCCGAAACGCTCAATGCCGCGACGAACTTTCATATCGATGGCGCAGGGTTTAAGTCAGCCGAGGCGGCAACTCATGCTGCCGAGGCGCTTCGGGTGCGACTACGCCTTCTCAACGCGATCCTTGGGCTAGGCCTCAACATTCCAGTTGGGGACAAAGTTTCCGCTCAGGTCTCCGAAGCGATCAAGAGCAAGCTGAAGTCCGAGCAAGGCGCGACGGTTGTTGACAGCATTTGGGGCGCGTCCGTCTTTCCAGACGACGGGCTTCACTTCGAGTATGTGGTCAGCGGCAACCTTGTTGTTACCCCGAGCAATCCCGAGTACCTGCTGGAGGGTATCAAGAAGCTGTGGACACTTAACATATCGCTCGACAAGCAGTCCGAAGATGCACTTCAAATACTTTGCTTGGCTACGCAGGAGACCTCAGACAAGGCGGCATTCCTCACGAGCTACCTCGCGCTAGAGGAACTTGTGGAACGCCGCCCACGCAGTGACGCTGCGAAGGAAGTCTTGCAGCAAATTAAGAAGGAACTGAGCGAGCTTGCCGCCGACAGCGCGCATCCTCTGCTACCGGAGGATGCCAGTTCTTTAGCCGGAGTCCTTGGGTCACTCAACGAAGAGTCGTTCTCTTCGGCACTAAGTCGGCTGGGCAAGCTGATCGCTCAGCCAGCGGAGATCTGCGGCGTGCCCATCCCGAAGTTCTTGTCAGCCTGCATCGATGCACGGAACAAGATTGCACATCATGCCGAGCCGGAAACAGCGATCCCACTCGGAGAACTTTCCAAGGCACTGCGGGAGTTTGTTCTCATGCTTGTCTGGACTCGTAACAAGCTCCCCGATTTTCGGCTAAACACGCCGCCGTCAGCGGTAAGCTTCCCAGTCGGCGGTCTTTCGGTCCGTGTCATGTGAGCTCAAGCAATGAGCCTGGTGTCTACCTTGCAGTGCGCCGGACTTGCGCGAAAAGCTGCGCAGGCCGGTGATTGTTGAACGATTAGAGCCCGCCACATGCTCCGATACCTGAGGACTGTTCGCAGAGAAATTAACGTGTTGGTGGGCGCGTCGCTATGCCTGTTAGGCATTAAGGTCATTTGGTTGAATGGTGCCGTTGGGATCAGAGATATTTGACTTTGTGAGCATCGACATGCCATGTCGCCCACGCATTCCTCTTCCCGGCTAGCCCGGATATTTCACCAGGCCCCGTGATTTGGCTGCGCAGATATGCTGGACGGATTGATGGTGATGTGAGCGGGGGCGGTTGATCAGATTTTGATCAAATAGGCGAATTCTGGACGGACTTTCCCCAACCCCCGAAGATCAACATGTCGGGGACGCACTGGTTAAAGGCTATGGGGACGCCAAGGCGTTCGCGGCGATGAAGTAGATATCGCGCAGCGGGTGGTGGGAAGCGAGCAGGTGGCATAGGGGTCAGAGACATTCGACTTTCCGGGCATCGACATGCCATGTCGCCCGCGCATTCTTCTTTCCGTCTAGCTGCTGCACAAAATCGGATTTCTTCCACAGCTTCGGTTTGCGCGATTGACAGTATGTAATCGTTCGATTACTGTTCGATCGTATCCTCGATCAAGCCCCCCGACGTATTCCCATGCATGCTTGTCCGGCCCGAAGGACGGCATGACGCATCGCCGCTTGCTGGGGCTCTTGCGTAAGGCCTCGCTGGGTAATCTGGGTGACGTGAAGCCGATCGGCGAGGGCGTGTTCGAGATGCGGGAGCATTTCGGGCCGGGCTGGCGCATGTACTACGTGCAGCGCGGCACGGTACTGATTGTGATGCTCGGGGGCGGCGACAAATCGACGCAGGTCGCCGATATTGCCAGGGCCGTGAAGCTGGCGGCGGCCATTGAGGAGTGATCCGTGACCAAGAAAATTCGCATTGCCGATCTGCCCGATTTCGATTTCTCCGAACACCTCGATGGCGAACAGGCGATAGCCGAGTTCCTGACCGTGATTCTCGAAGAAAACAATCCCGCCTTGCTGGCAGCGGCATTGGGCGACATCGCCCGCGCGCGCGGCATGAGCGAGATAGCCAAGGCATCCGGCATTACCCGCGAGGCGTTGTACAAGGCCCTGCGCCCCGACGCGCAACCGCGCTTCGATACCATCAACCGGGTGTGCACGGCGCTGGGCGTCAAACTGGTGGCGCAGGCCGTTCATGCCTGAAGAATAGTGGCGATACGGGGCGGCGTCGGATGCGTTATTAGAAGGCCGGCGTCAGCGTGGACGGGCAAATCGAGCCCACCCACTTGGGCGTGCCGCAAGGCGGGCCGCTGTCGCCGGTGCTGGCCAACGTGGTGCTCGATGAACTGGATTGGGAACTGGATCGGCGCGGCCACCGATTCGCCCCGCGGTTGGCAAATGAGGCCGACGACGGCAACATCCTCGTCAAAAGCAAACGCGCGGGCAAGCGGGTGATGGCCAGCGGTGTCGGACGATGCAGCCTAAATTCGCCTTAGCGTTCGCGCCAGTATCCAGGCTTGCGGCGCTGGTGCGCGACAGCGAGCACTGTCACGGAACTGCCTCGAATCTCGTAGAAGACCGTGTAGGGAAAGTGGCGGAGAATATGACGTCTGACCGCATCCTCGTCTTCAGGCCACATCAGTGCATCGATACCGAGTCGATCAATTGCCTCAAGTGCTTCGATTCGAAAAGCGTCGGCCGCAATTGGACTGCGCTCAAAATACCAGAAGAAAGCTTCTCTGATTTCTGTCTCAGCCTCAGGCAGAATCTCGACTTCAAAGCGGGTCACAGAGCGTTCAGTCTTGCTCTGGCTTCCGTCCAAGAAACGGCCTTGACTGTTCCCGCTCGCAGGGCCGCTTGCCGCAACCTGATCTCCTGCCGCCAAGCTTCCGTAATTGAAGAATCGCCACTACCTTCCAGGCTATCGAGTAGCGCTACGGTCAAGGCTGAACGCTCGTCGGCAGGCAGGCCGAGAGCTTCGTCCAGAATGTGGTCTACGTGTGCGTTCATAAAACGAAGTCTAGCACTCCAATTTGGCCTGGTCACTGCCCGCCTGGAGCCGACGCCCAACCCAGCGGTGCAGGGGACTGGGCGCATGAAGCCGCGCATTCTTCTTCCCGGCTAGCTGCTGCGCATTGTCGGATTTCTTAGCGCTGTAGGATCAGTGCAGCAACCGATTTCGCGCCCACACTCGCCGTGCCACCAGCGCCAACTCTCTGCCGGGATGCCTGATTCAAGCCTCATCTATCTCTGTCGGTGCGACTGCGCCGCATTGAAGCGCAAGCCGGGCTTGCGCCGGACATCGCCAGGAGTTGGCGCTGGCGCGACGGCGCGGCGGGGCGGTCAGCCGCGCAAGGCGCTGGACTCGGCCAGCGGCAGTTCGATCCAGAAGGTGCTGCCGATGTCGACGGTGGATTCGTAGCCGATGCGGCCGCGCATTTTGTCGATCAGTTGCTTGGAGATGGCGAGGCTGAGTCCGGTGCTGCCGAAGTTTCCGGCTTCCGCGCCAAGGCGGGAAAACGGCTCGAACAATTCGTTCTTCCAGTCGCTGGCGATGCCGATGCCGGTGTCGGCCACGCTGATGCGCAGATAGGCGGTTCCCGCCCGCTGGCAGGAGATCGTGACGCTGCCGCCCTGGCGATTGAACTTCACGGCGTTCGACAGCAGGTTCAGCAGCGCCTGCTTGACCATTGCACGGTCGGCCCAGACGATCCAGTCGGTAGCGGCGCTGCAGTCGTCGACCAGGCTGACCTGTTTCTTTTCCGCCGCCAGCGCGACCAGGGACAGGCAGGGCGGGACCACCTGGTCGATATGGATGGGTTCCATGTTCAGCTTCAGTTCGCCCGCCTCGATGCGGCTCATGTCCAGCACCTGCGTCACCAGCCCGAGCAGGTGCCGGCCGGCGTTGGTGATGTGGCCGATGTTGGCCAACTGCTCCTTGGTCAGGGTATTCGCCGGTTCTGCGCGCAGCCGCTCGGCAAGTTCCAGGATGGTGATCAGCGGGGTACGGAATTCATTGCTGATCGAAGTCAGGAATACGGTTTTCGCCCGGCTCGACTGCTCGGCGGCACGCTGCGCGGTGCGCAGCATGGTCTTGACCTGGGCGCGGTCGCGCGCCACGACGAAGCCGGCCAGCACCACGATGCCGACCGAACCGAGCATGGAGGTCAGCATCAGCCCCGGCATTTCGGTGTTCGGAATCATGCTGACGGGGAGCCAGCTCAGCATCGTCGCCGTGTAGAGAAACAGCAGCGCGGCGCCCAGGATGGCGCCCATCACCAGCAGGATGGCGGGATTGCCGAAGGTGCTCAGCAGCGCGATGTTGGCGAGGAATCCGGGCAGGGCGATCGAGGTGATGCCGCCGGTGAGGAAAGCCCAGACCGCGATCACCAGGATGCCGCCGATGTTCGTCACCACCAGGCCCAGGCTGATGTCGCCGGTGGCGCGGATCAGCCATGCACCGAGCACCGGCGTCAGGATGCCGGCGGCGAACATGACGTGCTCGGCAAAGGGCATCGTGCCGCGCACGAAGGCGACGCCGAGGTACATCAGCGACACCACCAGCGAAATGGTCAGCAGGGATTTCGCGATGCCCCGGTGTCGCGTGTTGCGGCGCGGGTCGGGCAGGGCGTTGGGCGGAACAAACCAGGCGATTACATCCATTGGGGGCCCCCGTTTTTCCGGTCTATGCCGTTCTGGTTGGGATTGTTTGCAAAGACCATTCTACAGCCGCCGGTGCCGCGGCAGCCGTCCGAATAATGCCATTCGCTTGGTAAGGGATTGGCTGCGCGGATTGCAAGAGTTGGTGCTGGCGACACGGCGTAACATGCGCTTCCATGCCTGCCGACACTCCGCCCTCCGTGCCGCCCATCGATCTGCTGGTCATCGGCGGCGGCATCAACGGCACCGGCATCGCGCGCGATGCCGCGGGCCGCGGCTTTGCGGTGACCCTGGTGGAACGCGGCGACCTGGCCGGCGCCACCTCGTCGTGTTCCTCGAAGCTGGTCCATGGCGGTTTGCGCTATCTCGAACAGTACGAGTTCCGCCTGGTGGCCGAAGCCCTGGCGGAACGCGAAACGCTGTTGCGCATGGCGCCGCACCTGGTCTGGCCGACGCGCTTCGTGATGCCCCATGTGCCCTGGCTGCGCCCGCGCTGGATGATCCGCGCCGGACTGTTTCTCTACGACCATCTGGGCGGTCATCATGCGGATTCGCGGCTGGCGCGCTCGGCTTCGGTGCGGCTCGATCGCGGCCCGTATCACGCCGGCCTGCAGGACCGCTATCGCCACGGTTTCATCTATTCCGACTGCCGCACCGACGACGCGCGGCTGGTGATCGCCAACGCGCGCGACGCGGCGCGACTCGGCGCGCGCATCCTGCCGCATACCGAACTCGTCGCTGCGCAGCGTAGCGGCGGCCTCTGGCAGGTGCAACTGGCCGGCGGCGAGACCCTGCAGGCGCGCGCGATCGCCAATGTCGCCGGGCCCTGGGTCAAGCAAGTCCTCAATCAGCGGCTCGGCGTGCCTTCCGCCGATTCCCTGCGGCTGGTGCGCGGCAGCCACCTGGTGCTGCCGCGCCTGTACGCGGGCGAGCATGCCTTCATCCTGCAGAACGACGACCGCCGCGTGGTGTTCATGATTCCCTACGAGGGACGCTTCACCCTGCTCGGCACCACCGACGTGCTGGAAACCGGCGATCCGCTGCGACCGCAGGCCACGGCGGAGGAGGCCGCCTACCTGTGCGCCGCCGCCGGCCGCTACCTGCAGCAGGCGCCGCGGCCGCAGGATGCGGTCTGGCGTTTCGCCGGCGTGCGCCCGCTGTACGACGACGGCTCGGGCGATCCCGCGGCCATCACCCGCGATTACACCCTGCGCCTGGATAGCCAGCAGCAGGCGCCGGTGCTGTCGGTGTTCGGCGGCAAGCTCACCACCTATCGCAGTCTTGCCGAGCAGGTGGTCGATCGCCTGGCTGCCGCCCTCGGGCAGCGCCGGCCGGCATGGACCGAGCGCTCGACCCTGCCCGGCGGCGATCTGCCGGCTGGCGGTTTCGACCAATTCGTCGCGCAGCAGATCGCACCGCGCTTTCCGTGGCTGCCGGCCCCGCTGCGCGCGGCCTTGGCCCGGCGTCACGGCAGCGAGCTGGGCGGCCTGCTGGGCGATGCCCGCAGCCTGGCCGATCTGGGGGAGGATTTCGGCGGCGGGCTGTGCGAACGCGAACTGGAATGGCTGATCGCCCGCGAATGGGCGCGCTCGGCCGACGATGTGCTGTGGCGCCGCAGCAAATGCGGCCTGCACATGACGCCGGAGCAGCGCCAGCGGGTCGCGCGCCGCATGGGCGGTTAGGGCGCCCGCCCGCCACTCCCTCGCACCGGCCTGCCGGACCTGCCCGCAGACCGGCGCTGTCGTTGCCTGGACCGGGGGTTCCGCGCAAAATGCATTCATCACAAACTCCGCTCGACTATGACGCTGAGCATAGGCGGCAACGCGGCGGTGGCATGTGCGCTATGCCACATATGGCAGCAAGATTCGTCGATTCCTTGCCGCCCAAACGAAGTTTCTCCTACTATTCGGATGGCGCCCGTCGCGCCGCAGAACTTTCCCCCGACAAGGAGTGGCCCATGATCGAAGGCAGTTGCCTGTGCGGTGGCGTCCGCTATCAGTATGACGGCGAGATCGGTGAGATTTCGATCTGCCATTGTGCTCAGTGCCGCAAGGCGCAGGGGTCGGCTTTTGCCGCGGTGAGTCCGGTGGCGTCGGACAAATTCAGACTCATCGCAGGCGCCGAACTGCTGCGGGAATACCGGTCCTCGGCGGACAAGGCCAGGGTATTTTGTTCGCACTGCGGCAGTCCGATCTACAGTGCCAAGGACGATTTGCCGGAGGTCAGGCGCTTGCGCCTGGGTACGGTCGATACACCCATCGCCTGCGACAATGTTTTCCACATTTTCGTCGACTCGAAGGCATCCTGGTGGGATGTCGGCGATGCGCATCCGCGCTTCGCGCAGCGCAAGCCTTAGGGCAGGGCACCGACATGCTGCCGCAATCACTGACGGAACTGGAGAAGATCCGCGCGTCCTGCAAGACCATGGTCAGGCGCCGCGCCGCGACCTCGGGCGGCATGTCGCTGATCCCGATTCCGGGGGTGGACATTGCCGGCGATGTCGGTCTGCTGCTGCAATTGATTCCGGCGATCAACCAGAAGTTCGGACTGACTCCCGAGCAGATCGACGAACTCGATCCGCGGCACAAGGTGCTGATCTACGCCATGCTGAAAAAGGTCGGCAGCGACCTCGCGGGACGGGCCATCACCAAACGGCTTGCAGTGGCGGCGCTGAAAAAGGTCAGCCTGCGCCTCGCCACCAAACAGGTGCTCAAGTACCTCCCCGTCGCCGGGCAGGCTGCCGCCGTGGCGCTCAGCGTGACGGCGATGATGTATCTGGGCAACTCGCATGTCGACGCCTGTTATGAAATTGCCAAGGGAGCGATCAAGAATGAACCAGAAGCCTGAGCCAGCGCGTTTCGCGATCCCGCAGGAACTGGAGACCGGGCGGCTGCGGCTGCGGATGTTCCGCGACGAAGACTGGCGCGGACTGCACGAGCACTACGCCGATCCGGAATGCACGCGCTTCACCTTTCGCCGCGCCCTGACCGAAGCCGCCACCTGGCGCGCCATGGCCAGCATGGCCGGGCACTGGCTGCTACGCGGCTACGGACCCTACGCGGTCGAGGAAAAGTCCTCGGGTACCGTGCTGGGCACGGTCGGGCCCTGGTATCCGATCGAATGGCCGGAGCCGGAAATCAAGTGGTCGCTGGCGCGGCGGCACTGGGGCAAGGGCTACGCCAGCGAGGCGGTGCGCGCGGTGCAGCGTATGGCGCATGACTGCCTGCCGCAACTGCGACTGATCAGCCTGATCGACAGCCGCAACGAGGCCTCGATCCGGCTCGCGCTGGCGGTCGGCGCCGTACTTGAACGCGAAATTGAATTCGCCGGTGCGCCTTTCCACATCTACCGCCATCCGGCAGTGGCTTGACTTGTTGACCGCTATGGAACATCGACAATTCGAACTGCGCACCGCCGACGGGGTGAACCTGGCGGGCCAGGCCTGGATGCCGCCCCAGCCGCGCGCCGTGATCGCGGTGGTGCATGGCATCGCCGAGCATTCGGGTCGCTACGCCTTTCTCGCGGCAAGGGCCAATCGCCAAGGCATCGGCGTGGTCTCGGTGGATTTGCGCGGCCATGGCCGCTCACCGGGCGAGCGTTCCTATGTCGAACGCTTCGACGACTATCTGCAGGACGTCGATGCACTGCTGACAAAGGCGCAGGAATTTGCCGCGGGCCGCCCGCTATTCCTCATGGGGCACAGCATGGGCGGCGCGATTGCCCTGCGCTGGCTGGCACAGCGCGAGGGAAAGCTGGCGGGGCTGGTGCTGTCGTCCGCCGCGCTGAAGATCGGCGGCGACGTGCCGCGTCTGCTGGTGGCGCTGGCGCCGCTGCTGTCGCGCTGGCTGCCGCATCTGCGCGGTACGCGTATCGATCCGGCGCTGATCAGCCGCGATCCGGCGGCAGTTGCGGCCTATGTCGGCGATCCGCTGGTGAGCCTGCAGGCGCCGCCGGCGCGCACCGGGGCCGAACTGCTGCGGATCATGGCGGTCAATCGCGTATCGGCGCCGGGACTCGATGTGCCGGTGTACCTGTTTCACGGTGATGCCGACCGGCTGACCGACCCGGCCGGCAGCCGGGAAATATTCGATCTGTGGGGTGGACCGGATCGCAGCCTGCGGCTATGGCCCGGCAGCCGCCACGAGACGCTCAACGACCTGGATCGGGAGGCCGTGGCCACCGAACTGCTGGATTGGGCGGTGGCGCGTATGCCGAAGGGCGATTAGGCGCTTGGCGTGGCGATTTGCGTCGGCGCTCGCCATTCGCCGGGTGGCTCCGAATGAACTATGTTTGTAATAAAGGGCTATGCGGCCTTCCCGTGGAGCCGATCCTGCAACCGTTGAAGGAGATCGCATCATGCAAAAAACTGCCTGGGTGGCGGCCGCTGCCGCCGTCCTCATCGGTGGCGGGGTGGCGACTTATTATTTCCTGCAGGACGAGCCTCCGCCGCCACCGCCACCCCCGCCAAAGATAGCCCGTGATCCGGTGCGGGCGGCGCCTGCACCGGTTGTGGCGCCGACCATACGTCATCCCTTGGGCGGGGTGACGGCTACGGGATTGCCGGAACTGGAGCAAAGCGATGCGCCCCTGCTGCAGGCGCTGGACGAATTGCTGGGCAAGAAATGGCGGGCCTATTTCCTTCCCGAGAGTGTGATTCGGCACATTGTCGCCACAGTGGATAATCTTCCGCGCGAGCGGCTGCCGGCCGATGTGATGCCGCTCAAGCGGGTGCCCAGGCCTTTCGTCACGACGGGCAAGGGCGCGGCGCTGGCGATCGGCGCGCGCAATTCTGCTCGCTATGCCGCCTATGTGTCGGTCGTCGCCGCGATCGATGCAGCGAAACTGGTCGCGGTGTATGTGCGCTTCTATCCGCTGTTCCAGAAGGCCTACGAGGAACTGGGGAACCCGAAGGGCTATTTCAACGATCGCCTGGTCGCAGCGATCGACGATCTGCTGGCCGCGCCGGACCTTGCCGGTCCAATCAAGCTGGTGCGGCCGATGCTGCATTACGAGTTCGCCGATCCCGCGCTGGAAGCGCGCTCTGCCGGCCAGAAGATCATGATCCGGATGGGGAAGGACAACGCCGCCAGGGTCAAGGCCAAGCTGGGCGAGATCCGCAAGCTGGTGGCGACCGGAGGATGAACTCGCCAAATGGGGAAATAAAACAAACCACTTCAACAGTTGGGTTTTTGGTCTTATAGTTGACCTATCACGAACGCGCGGGGCGAAACCCTGCTTCGCGTGTTTTCCCGAGCCGACGCCAAAGCGCCGGCTCTCCCTGCGGATCGGGAGCAACTCCCGGCTGCACTGTGATGGGGTCGGTGGATTCTGCCCTCAAGGCTAGGATCGGCCGACCCGGCTTTCTTCGTTGTCTCTCCACGGCAGGCGCATTCCACGACAAGTGGCGCGTTGGCCGTTCGAGGCGCGAGATGAAATCCATGATCTTGGCGCGGCTTTGTTTCTCGCTTGAAGAAACGCCGCACCGCACAGGCGAGGGAGCAGGGAGCAGTGGAGTCGTTGTCCAATCTGGCAGTTGCAGGGGCTTTCATGGCAGGGCTGGGCGTGATCCTGGCGTTGCTGCTGGCTTTTGCCAACAAGAAGCTTTACGTCTACGAAGACCCGCGCATCGGCGAGGTCGAGGACCTGCTGCCGAAGTCGAATTGCGGAGCCTGCGGCCAGGCCGGCTGTCGCGACTTCGCCGAGAAGGTGGTCGGCGGCGACATCATTCCCGCGCAGTGCACGGTCAGCACGCCGCAGCAGCGCCAGGGCATTGCCGACCTGCTCGGCGTTGCCGCCGGCACCATGGAGAAAAAAGTGGCGCGCCTGGCCTGCGGTGGCGGCCGTCATGTGGCCTTCCTGCGCGCCCGCTACGAAGGCCTCAAGACCTGCCGCGCGGCGGCCGTGGTCTCCGGCGGCGGCAAGGAGTGCGCCTGGGGCTGCCTCGGCCTGGCCGACTGCGCCACGGCCTGCACCTTCGACGCCATCGCCATGGATGCCCACGGCCTGCCGGTGGTCGATAGCGAGAAGTGTTCGGCCTGCAACGACTGCGTCGAGGTCTGTCCCAAGGGCCTGTTCAGTCTGGAACCGGTGAGCCACCGCCTCTGGGTGGCGTGCAAGAACCAGGCCGACGGCGACACCGCCGAGGCTTCCTGCGAGGTGGCCTGCACCGCCTGCGGCAAGTGCGTCGCCGATGCGCCCTTGAAGCTGATGCAGCTCGCCGGTCAACTGGCCGTGGTCAATTACGACTGGAACGACCGCGCCACGCGCGCACCCATCGAACGCTGCCCGACCGGCGCCATCGTCTGGTTCGAAACGCCCGACCGGCCGGTCAAGGGCGCCGCCGCCAAGAAAATCCTGCGCAACGATCCGTTGCCCCTGCATTATTGAATTCGCATTGTTAGGAAGCCGCCATGCCCATCACGCTGATCAAGAAAATCTTCTCCTCCACGCTGCTTGAGTCCGGCAGCGCCGGCGTCGATGCAAAGTCGGTCAAGTACCCCGGCTTGCGCGACGCGGTGGACGGCAATACCGCCGTGATCCATGTCGAGCGCGAGGCGTCCGACGCGGCCGGCGCCTACCCGATCACGCCTTCGACCCAGATGGGCGAGTACTGGGCCGAGGAGGTCGCCGCCGGGCACCTGAACATTTCCGACCGGCCGCTGATTTTCATCGAGCCCGAATCCGAGCACGCCGCTGCCGGCGTCACCGCCGGCATGGCCATGACCGGCCTGCGCGCGGTCAATTTCTCCTCGGGGCAGGGCGTTGCCTTCATGCACGAGTCGCTTTACGCCGCGGTCGGCAAGCGCCTGCCCTACGTGCTCAACATGGGTTGCCGCGCCATCACCAAGGTCTCGCTCAACGTCCATGCCGGCCACGACGACTATCATTGCATCGACGACACCGGCTTCATCCAGGTCATGGCCAAGAATGCCACCGAGGCGGCAGACCTGAACCTGATCGCGCGCAAGATCGCCGAACTCTCGCTGACGCCCGCGATCGTCGGCCAGGACGGTTTCCTTACCACCCACCTGATCGAATCGGCGCTGCTGCCGGAGCGCGAACTGGTGGCCGAGTATCTGGGCAAGCCCGACGACCTGATCGACACGCCGACGCCGGCGCAGCAGATGCTGTTCGGGCCGAAGCGGCGCCGCGTGCCGGCGATCTGGGACGTCGATAGCCCGGTGGTATCGGGCACGGTACAGAACCAGGATGCCTACATGCAGGCCACCGCCGGTCAGCGCCCGTATTTCTTCGATCACATCGAAGCCCTTGCCGATGCCTGCATGGAAGAGTACGCCGGGCTGACCGGGCGCCGCTACCAGCGCGTCGCCGCGTTCAAGGCCGAGGATGCCGATTACATCATCCTCGGCATGGGCAGCATGATCGTGCAGGCCGAAGCGGTCGCCGACTATCTGCGCGAGACGCGCAAGCTCAAGGTCGGCGTGGTCAACCTGACCATGTTCCGCCCCTTCCCCGGCGACCTGCTGGGCAATGTGCTGCGCGGCAAGAAGGGCGTGGTGGTGCTGGAGCGCACCGACCAGCCGCTGGCCGAAGACCTGCCGTTGATCCGCGAGCTGCGCGCGGTGCTGATGAAGTGCGTCGAGAACGGCATGGCCGCGGCGCAAGGCCAGGGCGGCGAACTGCCCTTCCCGGGTTATGCCAGCTACGGCGCGGGCGACCTGCCGCGCCTGTATTCGGGCTGCTATGGTCTCGGTTCGCGCGACCTGCAGCCCGAAGGCATGATCGGCGCGGTGGAGAACATGCTGCCCGAGGCTGCCAGCACGGGGACGCAGCGCAAGTTCTTCTACCTCTCGGTGGATTTCGCGCGCGATCCGATCAATCCCAAGGACGAGGTGCATCAGCAGGATCTCGCCGACAAATATCCGCGCGTCCGCGAACTGGGCGTGCGCGGTTCGGAAAACCCCAACCTGTTGCCCAAGGGCGCGATCACCGTGCGCATGCACTCGGTCGGCGGCTGGGGCGCCATCACCACCGGCAAGAACCTGGCGATGACCCTGTTCGAACTGCTCGGCTGGGACATCAAGGCCAATCCCAAGTACGGTTCGGAGAAGAAGGGCCAGCCGACCACCTACTACCTTTCCGCGGCGCCGGAACCGATCCGCATCAACTGCGAGTACACCTATGTCGATGTCGTGCTCTCGCCCGACCCGGCGGTGTTCGGCCACAGCAACCCGCTGTCCGGCCTGAAGCGGGGCGGCTTCTTCATCATCCAGTCCAATCTCGGCGCCGAGACCTGGGCCAGCTTCCCGCTCTGGGCGCAGAAGTTCATCGTCGACAACGAGATCCGCGTCTTCCATCTCGACGCCTTCCAGATCGCCCGCGACGAAGCCGGTGCGGCGGAACTGCAGTTGCGCATGCAGGGCATCGCCTTTCAGGGCGCCTTCTTCGCCGCCAGTCCGACCATGGCCAATGCCGGGCTGACCGAGGACGCGCTGTTCACGGCGATCGAGGCCCAGTTGCAGTCCAAGTTCGGCGGCAAGGGCGCCCGCGTGGTGGCCGACAACCTGCGCGTGGTGCGCCGCGGCTACACCGAGCTGACCGAGATCACCGAGAAGGAAGTCGGCGTTACGCGCAAGACCTTCGTCAAGAAGGATGCCGGCCTGCCGGTGATGCTGCAGCAGATGCCGGCCAGCGACGGCAGGATTGCCGACATCCACCGCTTCTGGGAACAGACCGGGAATTTCTACCTGACCGGCCGTGGCAACGACAACCTGGTCGACCCTTTCATCGGCATGTCGCTGATGCCGGCCGCCACCGGCGTCTATCGCGACATGACGGGCATCCGCTTCGAGCACCCGAAATGGATCGCGGAGAACTGCACGGCCTGCGGCAACTGCTACACGGAATGCCCGGACTCGGCGATTCCGGGCCTGGTCAGCTCCGTCTCCGACGTGCTGGCGACGGCCTTGAACCGCATCGAAACTTCCGGCACGCCGACGCGCTTCCTGCGTCGCGCCGTGCGCAGCGTCGAAAAGAAGCTGCGGGCGCTGGTCGACCATCACGGCGGCGCGGTGCGTCCGCTGTTCGATATCGCCATCGACGAGGTCATCGCCGAGGCGCCGGATGCGGATCGCGCCGGCCTTGCGGCCGAGTTCACCCAGTTGCAGATCCAGCTCGGCGGCTTCCAGTTCGGCACCACCAAGCCCTACTGGGGCCAGATGGAGAAGAAGGCCAAGGGCAGCGGCGGGCTCTTCTCGATCACCGTCAACCCGTACACCTGCAAGGGCTGCGCGCTGTGCGTGACGGTCTGCGAGGA